>CAMKQN010000033.1:0-19339 GCA_946414935.1 uncultured Bacteroidales bacterium | reverse complement strand
CGGTGGTCGGCGTATCATAAAAAACCAGCGGATAGTAGAGGACGGGCTTGTCCGTACGCCAGCAGTGGGGATATGAGTGTACGTGCTTTTCAATGCGGAACGCCTTGCCCCGGGCCTTCAGGTCCACGCAGATATCTATGTCCAGCGTGGGAGCGTCGGCGGGCAGGGATGAGTCGTAGGCGTTTTTCACGTAGCGGCCGGCCCATTGGGCGTAATCCGGGCTCACACGCTCGGCTACATACTGCGGATCGAGGTCTTCGATGCGGCAGAAACGGCCCTTCGTATCTACCTGCGCCTGAGGGTTGCCGTCGCGGTCCTTGACCTGCAGGGCGGGTACTCCGGCAAGCCGGGCAACGCGGGCGTCGTCGGCGCCGAAAGTAGGTGCGATATGCACGATGCCGGTACCGTCTTCCGTTGTCACGTAATCTCCGGGAATCACCTTGAACGCACCTTCGTCGGGACGGAACCAGGGGATGAGCTGTTCGTAACGCATACCCACGAGCTCCTTTCCTTTGATGGTGCCGGGCAGCACTTCGTGAGGCACTTTGTCGTTGAACCAGGTGCCCACCAGGGCCTGCGCCAGGATGTAGGTGGCAGGGGCGCCGGTGTAGGGGTTCGCGCTGCGGACCTTCACGTAGTCGATTTCCGGGCCTACGCAGAGGGCGGTGTTGCTTGGAAGGGTCCAGGGGGTGGTGGTCCAGGCCAGGAAATACAGGTCTTCTTCACCGATTACCTTGAACTGGGCACAGCAGGTGGTGTCTTTCACGTCCCTGTAGCAGCCTGGCTGGTTGAGTTCGTGGGTGCTCAGGCCGGTGCCGGCGGCGGGGGAGTAGGGCTGTATGCTCTTTCCCTTGTAGAGCAGGCCCTTGCCGTATATGTCTTTCAGAAGGTACCAGAGAGTCTCGATGTAGCGGTTGTCGTAGGTGATGTACGGGTCGTCCATATCCACCCAGTAGCCTATGCGCTCAGTAAGGTTGCGCCATTCTGCGGTATATTTCATCACCTCGCGGCGGCAGGCTGCATTATAATCTTCTACGCTTATCTTGGTACCTATGTCTTCCTTGGTAATGCCGAGCATCTTCTCTACACCCAGCTCGACGGGCAGTCCGTGGGTGTCCCAGCCTGCGCGGCGGCGCACTTTGTAACCGCTTTGCGTCTTGTAACGGCAGACTGCATCTTTGATGCTCCGGGCCATCACGTGGTGGATTCCTGGCATGCCGTTGGCGCTTGGAGGACCCTCGAAGAAAATGAATTCAGGGGCCCCTTCCCGGAGCTCGAGCGATTTCTCAAATGCACCAATCTTCTTCCAGCGCTCCAGAACCTCGTTTCCGGCGGCCACTAAATCCAATCCCTTATACTCTTTGAATGTCATATTTTTTAGCTACTTTTGCGCTAATATATTTTAGTCTGCAAATATAATCATTTAGATGGGTTTTAACAATGGCTGTATTTGACATTATTCTTTTGGCTCTCTTTATTCCGGCTTTCATCCACGGTATAGTCAAAGGACTCATAACTCAAGTTGTATCACTGGCTTCCGTTATAGTAGGCGCCTTGGTAGCAGGCCGTTTTGCACCGGATCTAACGCAGGTGGCAATGCTGCAGTTCGATTCGGAGGAGAGGGTCACATACATTATTTGTTTCATTCTCATTTTCCTGTTTTGCGCTCTTGTAATGGCGCTGGTGGGGCATTTGATTACCAAATTGTTCAAACTGGCCACGCTCGGATGGCTTAACCGCTTGCTCGGAGGTATTTTTGCCATATTTACCACGGCACTGGTGCTGGGCCTGCTGATTTCCGCTTTCGAGGGATTGAACGCCAGCTGGACCATAGTAGCCCCCGAAAAGCTGCAGGACCTGAAAGTATATCCTTTGCTGAGGGATTTCTCCGGCGCCCTGCTCCCTTCCTTGAAACTCTTCCTCTCCCAATATATAACCCCCACTACAGCTACATGCGTCCTGTAATTATCCTGATAGAGACTTCCACGTCCCTGTGCTCCGCCGCTCTTGTGGAGGGCGGATCGGTTTCCGCCAGCCGTTTCAGTTCCGAGCCGCGCGCCCATGCGGCGATGACGGCAGTCTTCGTGAAGGAACTGCTGGACGAAAGGGGACTTAAGGTTAGCGACTGCGATGCGGTGTGCCTGAGTATGGGCCCCGGCTCTTATACCGGCCTGAGGGTTGGCTCATCTACGGCCAAGGGGTTGTGCTTCGGCGGCGGGATTCCGCTGCTGGCGGTCAATACCCTTGACGTGCTCGCAGCACAGGCAATTTCAGAGGGTTTGCCGGAGGGATGCAAGTACATTGTCCCTATGATTGACGCCCGCAGGATGGAGGTATATTCTGCGGTGTATTCGATTGATGGTGAAAGACTTACCGAGGTGGCTCCGAGGGTGGTCGAAGGAATGGCGTCCATTGGGCTGCCCGCAGCTGCTGAAGCTGCGCTGGCCGGAGTTTCGGGCGCCGGTGCTGAGCTTTCGGGTGCCGGTGCTGACTTTTCTGGTGCCGGTGCTGAGCTTTCCGTTGCCGGTGCTGACTTTTCGGGCGCCGGTGCGGATCTTTCGGGTGCAGCGGCGGCTTCCGGCGAGGGGATTCTGTTCATCGGCGACGGGGCGCAGAAATGCGAAGCGCTGCTCGGCGGCGAAGGCCGCTGGTTCCGGCAGGAATGTCCGCGCGCCGACTCCATGCTCCAACCTGCCCTCCGCGAATGGAACGCCCGCAGTTTCCGGGATACCGCCTACTTCGAACCCTTCTACCTCAAAGACTTCGTTGCGGCCCTCCCCAAGAAACAGTTCTGAAAACCAAGTATTTACGATGAATCACTATGAAACTGTCGACCTGGGACAATATGTCTACAGCGGAGAAGGCGGCCAGGGAGTAGCTTACGCCCACAAGAGCGAAAGGCGACTGGCCAAACTCTTCAACCCCGGCTTCGATGTACAGCTTGCAGTAGAAGAATTCAAGACGGCGCAAGCTGCCTTTGACTGCGGAGTGCCCACTCCGCGTCCCTACAGGCTCATTACCGACGGTGAGCGGGTCGGAACGGAATACGAGCTGATCGAGGGAAAACGCTCTTTCTGCCGTATCATTTCTGAGGAGCCGGAGCGTATGCAAGAAATTTCACTCCGCTTTGCAAAGGCCTGCAAGGCTCTGCACGCTAAGCCGGCGGATACTTCGCGTATCCCTTCAATGAAATACCGTATGCAGGAGTTCTACGCCCGCGATGGAGTGGTGCCCGTCTTCCTGAAAGAGAGAGTGGAGCCTATTCTGGCGCGAATCCCAGATACTCCAACTTGCTTGCACGGAGATATGCAGATTGGCAATATCATCACTGATGGCAAGCGGGATTTGTGGATTGACATAGGCCAGTTTGCTTATGGCGCACCGGAGTGGGACCTGAGCCTGTGCTGGCGTATATCCCAAATTGCTGACCCCAAAAGGACAGACAACTTGTTTCATCTCACTCCGGAGCAGATGCAGCGGCACTGGAGCATCTTCGCCTGCGCGTACTACGGTATTCAAGCTCAGGAATTGGGCCGGATTATAAAGGAATACCTGCCTTATGCCGCTATCAAGTCAGCATATATGTACTATATTACCTTTCATCAGCCGATGACGGATGAAATGGCTCACCGCCTTGCCGACAATATGCTTGCTGGCTGAGAGACCGGAAAGTTTCTGTCAGGAAAGGGAAGTACATGCCGCTGCGTCAAATATTTTAAAATTGTCAAGAGTTGTCAAAACGGCGCAGTATCTTTGCAGTGTTGTTTAAAAATGATACTGCTATGTTGAATACAATTACTGCCAATTTTGCAAAGGCCGACGAAGTACTCGCCTTGATTGAAGACCTTGGACTGCTGTTCGTGGGTGAAGAAATATAATAGTGTGATTTCTTCTTCATGCCTTTCTACATCGCATAGGCCATCTGATTCTCTATGTCGCTCGTGGGGGTCATATCGTTTACTTACTTTACTCGTTCCCGAGCCGGTTTTTTGAGATTTCGCCCGATTGTTAGCAACAGTTGGTTCGGTTCGGACAGCCTCCTTCACGTGCCGAAGACATATCCTGCATGTTCCTGAGGTAATAGCAGAAGTCATCCATTATACCGCGGCCGATCCGCTCCTGCACGGTGAAAGCAACGTTCTGCCACGAGACGGATGACGGAAGGATTACGTCCGTTTCGTGGCTTCATACGAGAGAAGATTTCGAAATATCCAGCCATGAAACCAATGAAGGAGGTCTCTCGTCCGTCTCGTGGCAATAGACTCATTATTCGGGAGCGGAATGCGGTGATTCTCTCCCGGATTGCCGTTCTTCTGCGGTTTAGGGAGTGGATTACGGTGATTCGCTCCCGATTGCCACTTTTCTGGAGCGGAATGCGGTGATTCTCTCCCGGATTGCCGTTCTTCTGCGGTTTCGGGAGCGAAATGCGGTGATTCGCTCCTGGATTGCCGCTTTTCCGCTGTTTCGGGAGTGGAACGCGGTGATTCGCTCCCGGGCGGGTCGCCGCCACGAGGCGCCTTCCCGCTGCGCGGGCCCCTTCCCTTTTCGGGAGCCAAAGGCCCCGTGGCGACATCCACGCCCGGGAGCTCCGCCATCTCTTCCTATGTCCAGTCACGAGACGGATGACGGAAGGGCCACGTACGTTTCTTATCCGCAAACTAGAGATAATTCCGCATTAGCCGGCTCCGAAGCCTTTGGTCCAACCTCTTTGCTCATGCCCGCCTCGGGCCGGAAATTGGCGAATATGGTCCCAGAGAACTTATTTTGCTACCATGTGGGACCACGGATGCCAATTTTGGTCCTGGAGGCGGCACAACGGCCCCCTAATCCCACACGGCCAGGTGGATAGCTTCCTGGCCAGCCTGGTGGCCGCCGGACAAGTAAATATGCTTATAACCGCTGTGATTTAGATTCTTTCGAAAAGACCCGAGATCAGGCAGGTCCCCTTATACCGATGACCCGAGAATTGAACGTATTATTGGTGTAACTCCTTAAAACACAGGCGCTTGAGACTAAATCTCAAGCGCCTGTGTTCTGCAAAAGTCTGGATGACTGGACTTGAACCAGCGACCTCCTGGTCCCTAACCAGGTGCGCTACCAACTGCGCCACATCCAGAAGTGGACTGCAAAAGTAGAAAATATTCTGAACACCTGCAAATCTTTTTTTGTAAATTTGCACGTTATGACTATAGACATGGAAACCAGGCAGGTGCCGGTCCTGCTTCTTACCGGCTATCTGGGAAGCGGTAAAACCACCCTTCTCAACCGTATTCTTTCGAACCGAAAGGGAATCAAGTTCGCCGTGATTGTCAACGATATAGGCGAGGTAAATATAGATGCCGGCCTGATCCAGCAGGGAGGCGTGGTCGGGCAGGGCGACGAGTCCCTGGTAGCACTCCAGAACGGATGTATCTGCTGTACCCTCAAGATGGACCTCGTATCCCAGATTGCGGATCTGCTGTCGTCCAGGCGTTTCGACTACATAGTAATCGAGGCCAGCGGCATCTGCGAGCCGGCACCTATCGCCAACACCATCTGCACTATGCCCAGTTTCGGCACCCAATATACCCGGGGCGGAGTTCCTTACGTGGACTGCATTGTCACCATAGTGGACTCGCTGCGTATGAAGGATGAGTTCTCCGGAGGCGCGGCCCTCGAAAAGGAAGATATTGAGGATGACGACCTTGAGCGGCTTATCATAGAGCAGCTGGAATTCTGCAACATAGTGCTGCTGAACAAGGCTTCAGAGCTGAATGCGGAAGAGCTTGGGCGCCTGCGCGCCATAGTGAAAGGCATCAATCCCGGGGCCAAAGTGCTGGAGTGTAACTACGGCGACATCGACCTTGACGAGATTATCTACACCGGGATGTTCGACTTCGACGCGGTGGCTACCTCCGCCGCCTGGATCGCTGCGATAGAGGGAGAAGACGAGGAAGAAGAAGCTGAGGGCGAGGCCCTTGAATACGGTATAGAAACCTTTGTGTACTACCGCCGCGAGCCCCTGGATATCAATAAGTTCGATAATTTTATCTTCAAGCGTTGGCCCGCCGGAGTCATTCGTGCCAAGGGACTTTGCTACTTTGCAACGGAGCCCGGCCAGTGCTACCTGTTCGAGCAAGCCGGCCGTCAGAAGACCATAAAAGACGCGGGTTTGTGGTATGCCACCATGGACGAGTACGAACTTGAGCTGCAAATGGAGCGGGACCCCCAGCTCCGAAAAGACTGGGATCCAGTTTATGGCGACAGGATGCAGAAAATCGTTTTCATAGGGCAGCACCTCGACAAAGAGGAGATTACCCGGCTCCTTGACGATTGTCTGGCATAATTTCTCCAGCCCATGCAACGAAACTCCCTGTAATTGCATCTATTACTATATGTTGAAGAGAATCGGCATATTGCTTTGCGTTTCCGCTTTCGCACTGGCCGCCTGCTCCAAAGACCTGAATTACGAATCGATGGACCTTGCACCCAGAAGTTCGGCTTCGGCTCATGACGGCAGTCAGGAAGGTGGCGGGGGAGTTGCCGGGAAAGTTACCGCAGGCGAATGGAACGACCTTGACAACTGGTTTTTCTGGGGCCCGCTCATGAACGGGGAAAAAGAAAACCAGATGCAGACAGAATATACCAGGATGCCGGATTACTGGCGTTTTTACACCAACAGGAGGGTGGCGGTGAGAGTGGCGGATGCAAACGGCACGCCCCAGAACGATGTGGAGGTGGAATTGACCGGCGGCGGCAAAACTATATGGAAGTGCCGTACCGACAACCTCGGTCGGGCGGAAGCCTGGATAGGGCTTTTTGATCCTCGCGCCACCAGTGGCGACCTTGCAGTTTCCCTGAATGGTGTAAAACAGGAAGGTGTCCCCGCGGTTACCACCTGGAAGTCGGCGTACGTGGAGAATAACGACTATGTCTTTTCAGCAAAAGCTCCGGAAGCCGTAGCGGACATACTCTTTATAGTGGATGCTACGGGCTCCATGTCGGACGAGATAGACTTTCTAAAGGCCGATTTGCTGGATATACTGCAGAAAGTGCGCGAACTGAAAACCGGCACTGAAATCCGCACGGCCTCCTTGTTCTACCGTGACGTAGGGGACGAGTACCTCACCGTTCATTCTCCTTTTACCCCGGATTCCAGCAGCACCATAGAATTCATTTCCGGTCAGAGCGCCGATGGCGGCGGAGATTATCCCGAAGCTGTCCACACAGCACTGGAGCAGTCTTTGAAAGAGTTGGACTGGAAGCAGTCCGCCAGCACGCGTATAGCTTTCATGCTGCTTGACGCCCCGCCTCATCAAGACCACCAGGGAGTAATCCAGAGTCTGCAGAAATCCATTTCCGCTTATGCAGAACGCGGAATCAAGCTTATACCTGTAGCTTCCAGCGGGGTTGACAAGGCGACTGAATTCCTTCTCCGGTTCTTCGCCATTTCTACTAACGGTACCTATGTATTCCTCACAGATACCAGCGGTATCGGAGACAGTCACCTGCCCGCCACTGTCGGGGAATTCAAGGAAGAATATCTCAACGAGCTTATAGTAAGGCTCATCACCAAGTACATATAGCCTTAATCACAAACAATTGGTATTGACCATAAGCGGGGGAATTGCGTACTTTGCAGAAAAACCGGCAAAGTATGTCACATGAACATCATCACCATCACCATCATCATGCAGAAGCGGCTGATGTGGCTTCGCTGAAGAAGGTATATATAGCATCTGTAGTTCTGAACCTGGCTTTCGTGCTGTGCGAAGCCGCTGTAGGCGTTTGGGGCAATTCCCTTGGCCTGCTGTCCGACGCCGGGCATAATCTCAGCGATGTTTTTTCTTTGTTGCTGGCGCTGATAGCCCTCCGCCTGGCGTCCACCAGGAGCACCAAGAAACTTACTTACGGCTACCGTAAGGGGTCGGTGCTTATTTCCCTGCTGAACGCCATAATATTACTGGTGGCCGTGGGCGCCATCTTCGTGGAAAGTATCCATAAGTTCCTTGACCCTGCCGAAGTAAACGGCGGTGCTGTGGCATGGACTGCCGGAGTCGGTATCCTGGTGAACGGATTCACTGCTTTCCTGCTCATGAGGCACCGTAAGGAAGACCTTAACGCCAAAGGCGCTTTCCTGCACATGGCCGCCGATACCCTGGTGTCCGTGGGCGTTGTGGTGTCCGGAATCGTCATAGCGCATACCGGCTGGAATATAATCGATCCGATTATTGGCATCGTAGTCGCCCTGATTATCCTTATCGGCACCTGGGACCTCTTGTCCGAAAGCCTGCGGCTGAGCATTGACGCCGTCCCCGAGGGAATCGACAGTGACGAAATCCGGGAACATATCAGGGAAATCCCAGGAGTGATTGATGTCCATCATCTGCATATCTGGCCCATCAGCACCAGCGAAACTGCACTTACGGCACACGCGGTGCTGTCCGTGGAGGCAGAGGCTGAAGAGACCGTCGCTTCCATAAAAGCCGAATTGCGGGAGCATGGAATAGTGCATGCCACAATAGAAACCGAGCACGAGGGTCACCCGTGCCCGGATAAAGACTGCTGCTGAAACGGCTATTTCTTACGTAGCGCGAGCATGAAGTCGCGATACGGGAAACTCACTACCAGGCCTCCTTCCTTGCCGTTGTTGCAGGGGCAGATTATCTTGTCGCCCCAGATATCAAAATCTTCCGGCTCCCAGGGAAGTACATCGGTGAAATCAAAATGGCCGTACTGGCCTTTGTGCTTGCGTATTCCCGCATAGAAAACCTCGCTGGGATGCTTTTCGCTGCCAGTTCCGCAGGGAAGGAAAAGCACTCCGTCGAACACGGCTGCACCCTGAAGGATGTTGTCCTGAGGCCCGCGTGCGCCTTCCGGAAGCAAATCGGCGAAATTGCATGATTCCAGGACGTCGGCTTCGGTCAGGTTTACCAGGAATCGGTCGGGGGAAAATTCGGGGAAATTGAAGGTTTTCAGGGCGATATGGTTGCCCGGCTTTTCATTGCCGACGGTGTTTCCATAACAGTAGATGAGGTCCGGGGATTCGGTGTCGCAAATCCACAAGCGGGAATTCCATTGCTCCGGTATGTAATTGATTATCTGTACCAGTTCGGAGCCGAAGGGTATGCCGGCATCGTCGGCCAGAATCCTTTCCACGAACAGCAGACGGGAAAGCGAATCGGTTTCCGGCAGTCCTATTTCCGAGACCGGCTTGCTTTTGCACTGGGACACGTAGAGCAGGGGGAACTTGTCTGATGCATCATAGCGCTGCGGTCCGAAAAAGGCCACGTTGGCATGGTTGTTTTTTCCTTGAGAGGCGAGCGGGAAGCTTGCCGGATGCTCCCCGGTCTCCAGGTCGAATACATTGCAGAACCCCTTGTCCTGCAGGCTGAACAGCAGGTCGCCGTAAACCGCGCAGCCCTGGACATTGTGGAAATGCTCTATGCCCGGGAAATCTCCCAGGCGGAACAAAAGCTCCGGGACCGGCCGGGCGGGCCGGGTGCAGGCAAAGGACAACAAGGCGGCGGTAAACGCCAATACTATTTTCTTCATAACGCTTCTATAACTGAAAGATTGGTGGCGCGCAGCAGCTTTTCGTCCATTTTGACTACTTCCCGGTCATAGGTCATGATGCCGTTTACTTCAATTTCTACGTCCGTAGTCTGGGTATATACGGCGGCTGCGCATCCCGTGCTGATGAATACTTTCAGCATCTGGGCAAACTTGTCGTAAACCTTGTAAACCTCTTTGCCGGAGCCGAGTACCTTGCCGTAGCCCCAGTTTTTGTCCGCTTGCCACAGGTGGCCGGGCACCGGATACCCGAGGCCGCCGTACTCGCCAAGCACGTTGATGAACTTGCTCTCGAAGTTGTTCATTGCGGGGCAGGCGTAATGATGTGTGTCCACAATGTCGCCGGCAAAGGCGTAGTTGCCTCCGGAGGCCTCGTTGATGAGGCGGGTGCTGTCTTGCTCTCTGGTGAATTTCACCACCTCCCCGGTATCGAACTGTCCCCATGCTTCGTTGAAGGGCACCCACACCGTGATGCACTGGAACCCTTTGAGGAAAGCAATAATCTCTCCCCATTCCTTGTAGTAATTGTCCTTCCATTCCCGGGGGACTATGCAGTCAGTGCCGCCTACGAAACTGTCGCTTTGCCACTGGTTGGTCTGCATGCGGGCAATCTCGGGATCCCGGTAGGCATTGGTCTGCTTGCCGTGGTCAGCGATGCTCGGCATATCCTGCCACACGCTCACTCCGAGCACGTCGCACCAGTAATACCAGCGGGCGGGTTCCACTTTGATATGCTTTCGTATCATGTTCCAGCCCCACTGCTTGGTCTTGAGTATGTCGAACTTGAGGGCCTCGTCCGTAGGAGCGGTATAAAGGCCGTCCGGCCACCAGCCCTGGTCCAGCGGACCGAAGAAGAAAGTGCGCTTTCCGTTGAGGCCTATCCTCTTGTAGGAGTTGACGTTGCGGTCCGGCTTGGGATCGGAGACCACGCTCACGCTGCGGAGGCAGGTGTAGCCTTCCACGCTGTCCGCCACCTTCCCTCCTTTAAGCAGGGAGATGCGGAGGCCGTACATGTTGGGGCTGTCGGGGCTCCAGAGCTTGGGCTCGGCTATCTTCATGGTGCCGCCTTCCGCAACTACGGAGCCTTTGTAGAGCAGCTGGATGCGGGTCTCATCGAAGGAACCTTCGGCATCCACGTTCACCGTCAGCTCCGAATCAGCGGCGTCCCATACCGGGTAGTAAGACTTGATGTAGGCCCCGGGGTTGACGGGCTCCATCCACACCGTCTGCCATATTCCCGTTACCGGTGTGTACCAGATGCCGTGGGCATGACCGACCTGCTTGCCGCGAGGCTGGAATGCAGCGTCGGTGGCATCCCAGACGCGTACGCGAACGGTCTGCCTGCCACTTTTCTTGAGTGCTTTGGTGATATTGAAGCAGAAAGGGGTATAGCCTCCGCTATGCTCGCCTATCTTGACTCCGTTCACCCAGACCTCGGCCTTCCAGTCAACCGCACCGAAATGCAGAAGCACGTCTCGTCCCTTCCATTTTTTGGGGACGGTGAAACTGCGTTCGTACCAGAGGGCGTTTTCCGCTCCTACAAGTTTCTGAACTCCGGAAAGGGCGGACTCGGCACAAAAAGGTACGAGAATCTCGCCGTCGGCCTTCGTAAAATCCTCTCCTACGGGCAGTATGGCATAATTCCATAGGCCGTTGAGGTTCTGCCAGTCGGCACGTACCATTTGCGGACGGGGATACTCCGGAAGGGGATTCGCAGGATCGACTTCTGCCGCCCAGCGGGTCTTGAGCCCGTCTCCCGGCGTCCATGCGAAGGCTGCGGAACTTATCAATGCTGCAGCAAGCAAGGTTAAATAACGCTTCATAGTCATTAGTTTTAGCAGAATTATTCCTGATATGCGTACACGGAGCCTTTCTCGCTGAACTTCATCTTGGCATCTACCTCGCGCACATCATCTTTGGAATAGGTAATCGTCCACTTCTCCTGCTGGAGCATCTCCCACAGGCGGGCGTCGGTCATGGGCTCGGCGTAGCGTATCTGTATGCTCGGTTTGAGGGCTTTGTTGAGCTTAAGGTAAACGGCTATCACTCCCTCTTCCTTGGATACATAGTTGCTCAGGAAAGGAATGGCACGCTTGATAATGGGCTTTTCGTAGTTCATGCTCACGAACTCCATGACGTACTGGGGCTTGCCGGCATAGACCTCCGCCCGCTTGCGTACTATGGTGGTGTCCGCAGATGGGTAGCGGCCGTTGAACTCGGCGCTGAACGGGTCGAACATGCGCTCCAGATATTCTGCGATGCCTATGCTGCCTTGGCCTTTCTCCAGCCGCACGAAGTCGAAGTCCACCGGCGTTTCCTTCACTCCGCCGCCGTGTACGGGCATAGCCAGCACCTTTTTCTCCACCACCTCGCGGAACCAGGCTTCGTCCAGTTCTTCCTCGGGGGCTGAGTAAACGCGTACTATGAGGGGGCAGTCGTACTCGGACTCTATTCCGAAAACTTTCTTGCCCGTGAGACGCATCTGCAGGCCGAGGTAGTTGAGGTCGGTCTTGTTGGGCATGTGCTCGGTGCGTATCGTCTGAATCTTAAGTGTCTTGTATTCAGCGGGATCGGGCGAATTCACGCGGAAGTGGGAAGGCTCGTAGATGTCTTCCAGGAGCTTCTCCTCGCTGGTGCGTTTGGGATCGTAAGTGATAACGGCGGTGTGGGAGCCGGCATAGGTCTTCACTCCGTGAACGCCGGCAACATGCTCCATCTTGCCCTTGAAGGCCATGGAACTGCCGTAGCAGTGGATGCTGGTGATGTTTTCTATCCGGAGCGTCTTGAGTTCCATGCCCTCCTCGATGCCCCATTTTTCATCTATCGTGGGCACTTCGAAACGGCCGCCGAAGATGATTCCGAGCACCGTGAGCACTATGGCTACTATTGCGGGGATGAAGCGGCCGAATCCGTTGCCCATGGACCGGGTGACGGTACCGAAACTCAGGGCCTTGGTAGGGCACGCTGCGATGCATTCGCCGCAGAGCATGCAGTCCACATGAGTGACTACGCCGCCGCTGGCCGGAATGTCAATGTTGTAAGGGCAGCTCTTGCGGCAGCTGTAGCAACGGCGCGAGCAGCTGTCGTCATCGTAAATTACGTGCATCAGCTGCAGCTTGGGCTTGCGGTAGATAATCTCCAGCAGGTAGCCGAGCAGGCAGATCAAGGCGAGCAGCAGCCACCAGGGCAGATTCACGCCCAGCAGGGCAAGTCCCCACCAGATGCCGGCCAGCAGGAGCAGCGGGAGCCAGAAGCGGAAGGTGTTGGAGGCGGCTCCGAGCGGGCATAAATAGCGGCAGAAGAAGCGTTTTACGAAGAATCCGCAGATCAGTATCAACGCCAGGCACACCAGGCTCATCCAGAGCACCAGTTCCCCCTTGAAGCCGGTGGCAACGGCGTAGTAGGGGTCGAATTTCCGGCAGAGCAGCTCGCTAGCGGTGGCGGTGGAATAGAATACCCAGAAGAGCACTCCGTATTTGAGCAGGCGCAGAATTTTGTCGGCTATGCTTCTCTCGGGAACTTCCAGATCGTGTATTCCCAGGGCTTTGCGGGCTTTGGTGAGCAAATCTTCAATGGTACCTATAGGGCACAAGTAGGCGCAGAACAGCTTTCCGAACAGCACGACGGCTGCCGCCAGCACTATGCCCATGAGAATCTGTGAAGAGCTCATGGAGCAGGGGAGAGACCCGCGGTTGAACCAGGTGGTCAGGGCCTCAAGGCCTCCAAGGGGACACCATGCTTCAGGGTCTGACGGGGCAAGCTTCGGGAAAAGCTTTGCGGCAAGGCCGCTGAGGAAAAAGACGAGTGCAGCCAGGACGCCCCATTGAAGGACGTATTTAGGCCAATTCTTGCGAATAGTTGATTTCATAACACACAAATATACGCAAAATGAATGATATGTTCTGCATTTGTTCAAAAACAAATAATTGTCTAAATTTGCGCCCGCTAAAGGCAATAATAAACAAACGATATGTCCAACAGTAAATTTTCTGTTAAGTATTGCGTGCTTCTGCCCATTGTGCTCATAGCCACAATCCTTCTCTGGGCCCTCCCTACCGCAAGTTTCGGTATCGCGGACCTCACTCCGGTCCAGCAGCGCATGATTGCCATTTTCGTTTTTGCGGCGCTCATGTGGATGTTCGAAATCATTCCCAACTGGACTACTTCACTGATAGTTATCGTGGTGATGCTGCTCACCGTCTCCAACAAGGGGCTTGCGTTCCTGTGCTCCCCGGAGGCCGGAACCCTGGTGGACT
Source organism: uncultured Bacteroidales bacterium (assembly GCA_946414935.1). Lineage (GTDB taxonomy): Bacteria > Bacteroidota > Bacteroidia > Bacteroidales > UBA932 > Cryptobacteroides. The sequence goes on along the minus strand of CAMKQN010000033.1, from coordinate 5,531 downwards.
ACAAGAGCATCATGGCCTCCTTCGCGGACCCCGTGGTCATGCTCTTCATGGGCGGTTTCGTGCTCGCCATCATCGCTTCCAAATACGGTATGGACGCCGTCATAGCCAAGGGCCTCCTGGGCTTGTTCGGCAAACAACCCAAGATGGTGCTGTTGGGCTTCCTCATCATCATCTCCATCTTCTCGATGTTCATGAGCAATACAGCTACGGCAGCCATGATGCTGGCCTTCCTGGCTCCCGTGCTCAAGGCTTTGCCCGATGACGAAACCGGCAAGGTGGGACTTGCCCTTTCAATCCCCATTGCGGCCAACCTCGGAGGCATCGGAACTCCTATCGGAACGCCCCCCAACGCCATAGCCATCGGTGCTTTGGAAAACGCCGGCTACCAGATCGGATTCGCCACCTGGATGTCAAGAATGATTCCCTACGTGGTGGTGATGATAGTCATCGCATGGGTACTCCTTCAGTTTTTCTTCCCGTTTAAGTCCAAATCCATAGAGCTTAAGATTGAAACCAAAGCCCACAAATGGACCTGGAAGGATTACGTGGCTTGGATTACCTTCTTCGTGACCATTCTCCTCTGGGTTACAGAGTCCCTCACCGGCATCAATTCCAATATCGTGGCCCTCATCCCCTTGGCAGTCTATACTTGCACCGGAGTGTTCGGCAAGGATGATATCAAGGAAATCAATTGGAGCGTGCTCTGGCTCGTTGCCGGAGGCTTCGCCCTCGGAACCGGTCTCAACAAGACCGGCCTTGCGGCAGCGCTCATCAACGCCATCCCGTTCAGCACCATGAACGTAGTGCTCGTGCTCGTCATAGCCGGCCTGGTGTGCTACTTCCTTTCCAACTTCATCAGCAACTCCGCTACCGCGGCCCTGCTGGTGCCTATCCTCGTGGTTGTCGGCACTGCAATGTCGGACCCTTCAGCAGCCAACAACGCCCAGTTCATGGCACTTGGCGGCATGTATGCAATGGTTCCTTTCATTGCGGTCTGCGCATCCATAGCCATGCTGTTCCCCATTTCTACGCCTCCTAACGCCATCGCGTCTTCCACAGGCCTGGTAAAGACTTCCGATATGACCAAGGTAGGCATCATCGTGGGAGTAATAGGCTTCGTGCTCGGATACTTCCTGCTTACCAAGATTTTCCCTTTCCCCATTGCATAAACTTATGAAAAAACTATTTTTCTCAGCCATTTTTGCGCTGGTGTCTTTAGCCGCTTTGGCACAGGACGCAACAGCTCCCAAATACGGATACAAGGAGACCGGCTTCTTCAGCAAGCCCAAACTTGGAGCCTACATCATCGGGGCTTATAAATATTCGGACTTGAATCCTGAGAAACCCGGCGGGTTCAGCTGCCGCCTTATCCGCGTCTATGTGGACGGCAGCATCTACAACGATTTCAAATACCGCATACAGTTCCAGGCGAACGGAGAAAAGCCCCATGTGAAAGATTTCTACGTAGAGTGGGCAAAGTTCCCCGAGTTCTCCGTCAAAATGGGCCAGTTCAAGCGCGCTTTTACCTTTGAGAACCCTATGAACCCATGGGATGTGGGAGTGGGTGATTTCTCCTTCCTCGTGCAGAAAATGGCAGGTATGGGCGACCGCCTGGGTGAAGCCAACATGGGCGGCCGTGACCAGGGTATCCAGATCCAGGGAGACCTCTTCCCTATAGGACAGGACAAGCACCGCCTCGTGCATTACCAGCTTGGCTTGTACAACGGCCAGGGCATAAATGTCCTCGACGTGAACAAACAGAAGGACTTGATCGGTACCGTCCAGCTGCAGCCTATCCAGGGTCTCTATCTGGGCGTGTTCGGCTGGATGGGTAACTGGAACAACGGTTCTGTAGATCTCAAGCGCGAACGTCTGAGCACCGGCCTGAAGTTCGACCGCAACAACTGGACGGTCCGTGCCGAGTATGCCACCGCCATTGCCGGGGAGAAGGAGCAGAGCGGCCCCGCGGATGCCTTCTACGCTACCGTGGGCATTCCTGTAACCGACTGGTTCAAGTGCTACCTGAAGTGGGACGAGTTCCGTGCCCATGGAGATGCCGCCAGCAGTCACGACATGTACAGCGCCTGCGCCAACCTCCGCCTGCACAAGAACCTCAATTTCCAGCTCGAGTACCGTTACCACAACGACAGGACGGCTATAGACAATCCCGCTGCGAAGCTTAATTACAACGACCTCTGGTTTATGGCCTATATACGCTTCTAGTCCTACTGTTCCGCAGAACGGAATAGAACTGAAAAAAGTGACCCGGCAAAATATCCCCGGGCCACTTTTTTTGTGTCCGGGAAATCATTATATTTGTGATGTATGATTCCTTTCCTGAAACAAGTTGCACAACACTATATGCTGCAGCCCGGCGACATCAGCCGGCTCTGCTTCATATTCCCCAACCGCAGGGCGCTGCGTTTCTTCGAGCACTATCTTGGAGAAGCCGTAGCGGAGTCCGGTTCCGGTCCCGTACTGAGCCCGCAGCTCTTTACCATGAACGATTTCTTCTATCGTACCACCGGGGCCGGCCCTTCGGACCGTATAAGCTTGCTGCTGGTGTTGTACGACTGCTACAAGAGCCTCAACAAGGAGGCTGAGCCGCTGGACGACTTCATTTTCTGGGGTGATACGCTGCTGGGCGACTTTGATGATATAGACAAGTATCTGGTTGATGCCGGCCAGCTTCTGGTGAACGTGGAAGAGCTGAAGCAGATGCAGGATGACTGGTCTTGGCTTTCCGGGCAGCAGAAGGAGGCGATAGAGCGTTTTACCCGCCATTTCCTCACCCAGGGGGCTGTCAAGGACGGTTTCGTACGTATATGGAACCTGCTTCTGCCGCTGTATCGCAATTTCCGCCGGGCGCTGGAAGAACGCGGTCTCTGCTATGAAGGTATGGTTTACCGTTCGCTTGCGGAGCGCCTTTCGGACCATAGCGCCGCAGACTTGATGGCGGAACGCCATCCTTTCAGCGATCGTTTTGTTTTCGTGGGCCTGAATGCCCTGAACGAGTGCGAGAAGACACTGCTGCGAAAGTTGCAAAATGCCGGTCTGGCCGAATTCTGCTGGGATTTCCGTTCTTCGCAAATTCAAGACATGCAGAACCGTTCTTCGTTTTTCCTGAAAGATTTCAGCACCTTGTTTCCATCGTCTTTCGAGCCTGATCCGGATGGCCTGCCGGAGACCGAATTCAACGTGCTGAGCGTCCCCGGCGGCATTGCCCAGGCAAAGCAACTGCCAGAAATACTTTCCCGCTGCACAGACTCACCGGATATAGATACAGCCGTGGTGCTGCCAGATGAGACGATGCTCATCCCGGTGCTCAATTCCATTCCGGAGCATGTGCAGAAGCTCAATGTCACCATGGGTTATCCTTTCTCCGGAAGCCAGCTCAGCACTCTTCTGGGAGACCTTGCCGCCTTGCAGATGCACCTGCGCCTCAAGGATGGCGTGTGGCATTTTTACCACCGGCAGCTGTGGGCGCTCTGCTCCAACTCGATATTGCGTACGGTGCTCTCCGCAGAGGCGCATGACAAATTGGAGGCCCTGAGAAAGAAACGCCTGTTCTATATTCCACAGGTGGAATTGTCCGGAGACCCGGTTCTGGAAGCTATCTTCCGTCCCATGGCATGCAGCGCCGACGCGGACCCGGTGCAGGCCGGCCATATACTGGCATGGCTGCAGGATGTGCTGGTGACGCTTGCTCCCGGGTTGAAGGCGGTGCCCGGCATGCAGTTGGAGCTGGATTTCGCAAAACTCTGCCACGAGAGCCTCTCCTCTCTGGGCCGGCATTCTCTTGCCCTGACGCCCCAGTCGCTTTTCCGCCTTATTGGCCAGTTGCTGGCTCCGGCAACCGTGCCGTTCCAGGGAGAACCGCTTGAGGGTATGCAGATTATGGGACCGCTGGAGTTGCGGGCCATGGATTTCGACAATCTCATCATACTTAATTTCAACGAAGGAGTGTTCCCGCGGCGTTCCGTCAGCGCTTCTTTCATTCCCCCTGAACTCCGCCGCGGCTTCGGCTTGCCAAGCTACGAATACCAGGACGCCGTCTGGGCATATTATTTCTACCGTATGGTGCAGAGAGCCTCGAAGGTATGGATGGTTTTCGATTCCCGCACAGAAGGCGTGAAATCCGGGGAGCCCAGCCGCTACCTTTACCAGCTGGAGATGCATTTCGGGGTGAAAGTAAATCACTACGAGGCTCTTTCAGCCCTCGGCAGGGAGCCCGGCGACGAGGATATACCCAAGAAAGCGGAGGATATAGCAAAACTGAAGGCGGATGCTCTGTCGGCCAGTTCTGTCAAAGCTTACCTGGCCTGTCCTGTGAAGTTCTATTACGCTAAGGTAGAGGGCCTTAAGGCGGAAAAAGAATTAAGCGAATCCCTGGATGCCGGAATGTTCGGAAACGTACTTCACAAGGCCATGCAGAAGCTGTATCCGAAAGGGACCGTGCTGGATGAAAGCCTGCTCGGTAAGCTGATAGGGGACAAAAAACGCATACGGGAGCTGGTAGAAGAACTTATCTGCCAGGAACTCAATACTTTTGAGGTCAGCGGGCGGAACATAGTGTATGCCGATGTGATCTGCGGCTATGTGGATGCTGTGCTCAAGGCAGACCTGAGGCAGGTAAAGGCCGGCGGGAATATCCAGATACTCGGTGTGGAACAAGAAAGATGGCTCACTATAGGCGACTACAAGTTCAAGGGCTATATCGACCGCCTGGACAGCGTATGTCCGGGGAAACTCCGGGTGGTAGATTACAAGACCGGCCGGGTGCAGCCGGATGATCTGTATTTCAACCCCAAGACCGGGAATGTGCCGCAGATAGGCCTGCAGCTGTACCTCTACAAGCGTTTTGTGGAAAAGCAGGCGCCTGAGATTACCGGAGCCATATACCAGCCGCCATCGCTGATGAGCGGGGAAGCTGTGATCGAGCACTCTCTCGACGAGGAGTTCTGCTCTGCCATGGAAGAATCGATATCCGGAGTACTGGAAGAACTGTCAGACCTTTCCATACCGTGGAAACGTACCCCGGATGCCGGCAACTGTAAGTTTTGTGATTTCAGAGCCATTTGCGGAAGATGAAGATAATTAAAGCCAGCGCGGGCTCCGGCAAGACTTACCGGCTCTCGCACACCTATATAGACTACCTTCTGGACTCCGGGGATCCGGCAGCCTACAAGCATCTGCTTGCGGTTACCTTCACCAACAAGGCCACTGCCGAAATGAAGGAGCGCATCCTGAAGGATCTCGGGCAAGCCGCTCGTACCGACCAGCGTGCGAAGCATTACCTGGTGAGCATACTCCATGACTACGGCGCCTTTGGCGTAAGTACGATAGACCGTTTCTTCCAGCAGACTCTCAGGGCGTTCGCACGGGAACTCGGGCAGTTTTCTTCGTACCAGGTGGAACTGGACAAGGCTTCCCTTGTGAAGGAAGCGGTGGACCGTATGCTGGACGGGGTATCTGCAGACAAGCCTGAACTGCTTGGCAATAAGGTTGTCATCGTCGGCGGCGGTCTGGTA
>CAMKQN010000032.1:0-20148 GCA_946414935.1 uncultured Bacteroidales bacterium | reverse complement strand
GGCTTCCTAATTCTCTTCGAACCAGCGGCAGTACCGTCAGTTACTGGGCTATATACATATCTGCTCCGCTTCGAACCCGCGGCAGCACATTCAGCTATCCGAGGTAAGCTCCGTTGTCGAGCAATTCCGCACGAACTTTGTTGACATCTACCGAGGAAGGGAGGACTCCGTCTTCCAGGGCTACCCGTGCAGCAGTTCCTGCCGCTTCGCCCAAAGCCATGCAAGTGGACATGACCCTGGTTCCTGCCATCGCTTCATGGTTCATGGAAGAGCAGCGACCTGCCACCAGCAAGGACTCCACTTTCTCCGGCACAAGCACCCGGTAAGGGATATCGTAGGCATCCTCGGTGAATATCATAGTGCAATCTCCACCCGTAGAATGGTGAATGTCAACAGGATAACCAGCCACAACCACGGCATCGTCGAATTTTTTCATAGCTACGATATCCTCAGCGGTAAGAATATACTTGCCTACTATTACCCGGCTCTCGCGGATTCCGGTAAATGGAGACACAATCTCCATATGGGCGTTGGCGAATCCAGGGACAAAGCGGCGAAGGTATTCGTTGATGACTTTGATCTGCTTGTGGGCTGTAAGTTCGCAACGGGTATAACTTGCCGGTTCGGTGCTGTCGGTACCGCTGACACGCACCATGTTGACCCAGATTTCATCGGGCTTAAGCCCTGTAATCAGTATAGTTCTGGATACCGGAATATCCAGACCTGCCTCCTGGGCCTTTTGTATCATGCCGCGAAGCCCTACGGTAATGAAATGACGCCTCGTGAACTGCTCATGGGGCATATTGTCCATATCATACACATCAGGATGCTGCACTATAGCGTCGCGAAGCGCCTGGACGTCCACTCCCCGCATCTGATACATGAGGGTAGGCGGCTGCATACCTCCGTCTGCATCCCCCTTATGGCACTCCACTCCGGCACGGAAAGCCACGTCTCCGTCTCCGCTGCAGTCTATCACCGTCTCCGCCAGGATAGCCTCACGGCCACATTTGGATTCGATAATAACCCCTTTTACGCGATTTCCGTCCTTTACAACGCCACAGCAGAACACGTACATCAGCACATCCACTCCAGCTTCCTCCATCATCTCGGCACACACGTTCTTCACTTCTTCGGTATCCACCATAGTGAAGGACTTGTGCAGTTTGCAAGGATAATGCTCCGTAGCGGCACCGCGTGCCTTTAAGCGGTCGATGAACTTCTGCGGCTCCCCCTTGATAACCTGATTGCCTTTGGGGCCGAGAAAGGCCAAAATAGGCAGTCCTATGGTAAGGTTGCCGCCAAGAAAACCGCGGCTTTCAATAAGCATTACTTTGTGGCCTCCCTTTCGCGCGGCGGCATAAGCCGCCATCACTCCGGAAGGGCCGCCGCCTACGACCAGTATATCAACTTTGGCGCGTACGGGGATCTCTCTTGATGGTTCATGAATTGTCATAGTACGAACTGAGCTAATTCTTTATATCTTTCGTAGCGGCGCAGGTAGAAAGCGTGCCGCTCAGGGTCTGGATAATAAGTAGCACATGCTCCGGGGCACAAGGCATCTTCTGCTGCGAGCACGCTCCCGTACAAGCCGGCAGCCACCGCGGCATGGATTGCTGCACCCATAGCGCATGCATCTTTGCAATCTGAAACTTCCACCGGACGACCGAACACATCGCACAGAACCTGCATCACATAAGGAGACTTCTGGGCTATACCTCCCACGGCAATCATCTTGTCGATGCGTATTCCTCCGTCAAGATACTGGTCTATACATGCCTTGGAGCCAAAGGCAGCGGCTTCCACGAGAGCCCGGTAAATCTCGGCCGGAGTGCTGGTTATACGCAGGCCTGCGATGCTTGCTGTCACGGTGTTGCTGGGATTGGGAGCCCTGCGGCCGTTGAAAAAATCGGTAGCTATGGGCAAATCGTCCCTCAAGGCAATTCCGGAGGCTTCTTCAGCCAACTCCGGCAGTTCCCTTCCGGTGAGCCGCTTGAACCAGGCGAATATGTCGCCGAAAGCGGACAAGCCCGTTTCGTAGCCCATAAAACCTTCCAATATTGTGCCTTCGGACTGGCCGAAAAGGCCCTCTATGAAATTTCCGCGCATCTCTTCTACCGGCATAACTGCCATGTAGCAAGCGGAAGTGCCGAGATTAAGGACTGCCGTACCGGGGCGCACGCCGGCTCCTACGGCTCCGGAATGAGCGTCACAGTTGCCCACTCCCACTATTACGGAGGTGCTCAAACCGAGCTTTTGCGCCCATTCGGGGCAAAGGTTTCCGGCCTTTTCGGAACTGGCATAATTCTGATGGGGAATGCGGCGAAGCACGGGAAGAAGCAAGGGGTCTATCTCTTCGAAGAACCACTCAGGAGGATATCCGCCCCAGTCTTTGTTCCACAGCTGCTTGGCACCGGGGATGCAATGGCCCCACTTCATGGAGGAAAAGTCTCTGCATCCGGTAAGCAGATTGGTTAAAAAGTCACACTCGTCAATGAAACCGTAGCAGGCGTCCCGCACCGCAGGATTCTTGCGGAGCACATGGAGGACCTTGGCCCAGGTACATTCGGAGGAGTAGTGATTCCCGCTCTGGCATATATAGTTAGGCTTGTGGCGCGCGCCTGCGGCCGTAAACTCTTCCGCCTCGGCAGTCCCGGTATGGTCCTTCCAGAGGATGAACATTGCATCCGGGTCTTCGGAAAAAGCGGGAAGCATGGACAGCGGCATTCCGCTGCCGTCAGTCATGCTAACGGTGCTTCCGGTAGTATCTACGGAGATGGCACAAATTGCCTGTGGATCGGGACAGGCGGCTACTACCGCATTGAGCACTTCCTCCAGGCTCTCGATGTAATCCAGTGGATGCTGACGGAACTGCTGGCTCAGAGGTTCGCACCAGCGGCCCTCCGCCCAACGGCGGTAATTCGATGTTGCAGAGGCGATTATACGGCCGCAAGAGGCGTCTGCAAGCACCGCCCTCGCGGAATCGGTGCCATAGTCGATGCCTATTGTGTAACGTGTCATTTCAGGATGCGTGAAAGTTCCTTTTCAAGTTCTTTCTCAGAATTGACGGTAGCGGAGAGCTCTCCTCCTGCGAGCAGGAAAGATACGGGAAGAGATTGGATATGGTACAATCCCACCACGGGACTTGCGGGTCCCCGGCCGTCATTTACATTAATCCAGGGAAGATTCTGGGCCTTCATCACTGATGCCCATTCGGATTTGTCGGGATTCATGTCAACGGCATAAATCTGCAGTCCGCGGGAATGCCAGCGGTTCCAGAGCGGCAGAAGTTTATCCAGATTGAACATTTTGTCCTCCGCTGATGCCGAATCCCAGAAGTGAAGCAGCACGGCGGGTGCATCCAGCTCGGACAAAGCGGTCTTCTTTCCGTTTATGTCCGGAAGGAGCAAATCCGGATAGCCCTGTACAGAAGCGGAATCTATCATTGTCTGCATCTTCATTATATCCTCCCTGCGCCGGGCCTCTTTGTCAAGAGCCTTCACATAGCGGGACTCAGGATAGACGGTCTTGAGGCTGTCCACTGCCTGACGGAATATAATTGCATCTGTCTTCTGGCTGAAAACCGGAGTGTTGGCGTCCAACTGCTGGTAAAGCACAGGAACAACGGTGAGCGACTTGGGATTGCTCATCACGTATCTGACACATTCGCGGTAATAAGCCAGATACCTTGAAACCATCTCCCTTCCGTCATCGGTAGAATTCATGTCTCTGGAAAAACTCGCCATGCGGCTTTCCACATCAGCCAGGAGACGGGACTCTTCAGAGCCACTGACTTCGTAGTTGCCAAGAGTGTCGGCCTTCACCACCACATTCTCGCCTTCGCTCAGCAGCAATGAGGCAATCCTGGTATCTCCATGGAAAAGATATATGAATTCCGGTTGTCCCGGTTTGACGGCAAGAGAATACTGCACCCGGCCGGAGGCGTCGGTCCGCACCGTATCCAGGACCTTGTAAACGTTGACGTCCAGTAACTTAACCTCAATCTGGAAATCCGGGGCACCGGCCACGGTGAGGTCAACGCCGGCCTTGGGAGAGCATGCCGCCAACAAGAGCGCCGCGGCAAGCAGGAGTCTATAATTTTTCATATTCTGCAAGGACGGAAGCTGCAATCTGAGCCATCCTTTCAGCGCTTACCTCAGGACGCTTTTTGCGGAAATCCATGTCTCCCTCGGTCTGAAGGGGCACGAGATGGATGTGAGTATGAGGCACTTCCATACCAAGGACAGCCACGCCTACCCGCTTGCACGGAACGGCAGCCTTAAGCGCCACCGCTACTTTGCGGGCAAAGGCCCAGAGCTTCTGGTACACCTCTGGATCAAGATGAAAAATATAGTCATCCTCAACATTCTTGGGGATGACCAGTGTATGTCCCTCAGCCAGAGGGCTTATGTCCAGAAAAGCGTAGAACTCTGCGCTCTCGGCCACTTTGTACGAAGGAATCTCACCCTTCGCAATCTTGGTGAAAATTGTCATAAGGAAATATCGAGAATCTTGAATTTCAGAATTCCGGAAGGCACTTTTGCCTCAACGGTCTCACCTTTGGCGTGGCCCATCAGGGCGCGTGCGATAGGTGTCGTAGCCGCCAGCTTCCCCTGTGAGAAATCCGCTTCGTTCTCGCCCACGATAGTGAACACCATTTCGGCGCCGGCGGAAATGTTCTTCACCTTTACGGTGGTAAGCATCTGCACCTTGTCCGTATTCAACTGGGATTCATCGATTACTTTTGCGTTGGCGATAGTGTTCTGAAGTTTTGCTATTTTGAGTTCCAACAGCCCCTGTGCCTCGCGGGCGGATTCATATTCCGCATTCTCCGAAAGGTCTCCTTTTTCCCTTGCTTCAGCGATAGCCGCCGATATTACAGGACGCTGTGCAAGCGCCTCTGCGAGGTCTTTCTTTAGTTTGTCGAGCCCATCCTGGCTCATATAATGTACGTCTGCCATAATAAGTTAAATAAAGGAGTCCTGCCTTTTTCGACAGAACTCTAACCGTTGGCAAATATATGTATTTTTTTTGTATTTTGCTATATTTGCAACAAGGAAGATTCCGTTTGTCCGATGAAGAAGATTGCATGTATCCTGCTTTGCGCAACCCTCTGCGTGCCGCTCTGCGCCCAGGGCCTGAGTCTGGGCGATGTCCAGGCCGACGTGAGGCGTGCAGCCGACTGGTTCTCCGGCTGCCGCTACGTAGAGCCGGCAAGGACTCCCGCCGCGCCAGCAGGCTTTAAGCCTTTCAATATCAGCACTTATGCACGTCACGGAGCCAGGCTGTACAGTAAGGAGTCGCTGTATGACAATATGCACAAGCTGATGACCGGAGCCGCCGCCCACGGGCAGCTTACCCCGCTCGGAGAAGAGCTGCTGGAACGCAGTGAAGCGGTTTACCACAAAGTACGCGGCCGCGCGTACGACCTCACCGGATACGGCCAGCGGCAGCATCGCGACATTGCAGGACGTATCTTGAAAGAATGGAAGCCGGTCTTCAAAGGCCGCAGGACTATCGTTGCCCGCTCCACCCAGACCAACCGCACCATTTTATCAATGGGAGCCGCCCTGGACGAATACCGCCGCACAGACCCGGGACTGAATATCATCTTCGACGCCTCAGCCTCCGACATGGGGGTGCTGAATCCCACGAGCAAATACAACCCAAGGGCTCAGGAGCGTGATTTCAGCCGTGCATTTGAAGCTGACACCGCAAGGTGGAATCCCGCTTTCAAGCAGTTGTGGAAAGAAAACTGCAGACCTGAAGAGCTGTTCAGCCGTTTCTTCAAGGATACGGCAGTAGTGCTTCCGGTTTTCAAGGACTACATTACGGCCGCCCGCATGTTCTACTTCTACTTCAGTTTCTCCGAAACGCTCGGGCCGGAGGAGTCGCTCATGTATATGCTCACACCCGAAGAGGCTTACTCGATGTGGGAATGTGAGAATTTCAGAATGTACAGCTGCTGCGGCGCCACTCCTTTGTACCACGGGCGCAACTGGGCCCTGGAAGAAGCCCTGGTAAGGGATTTTGTCAAATACTGGGATGAAGATATTGCCGGAGGGGATGTAGCCGCCCGCCTGCGCTTCGGACACGACTACAAAATTTCCGGCGCCTTGGTGTTGCTGGGGGCAAAGGACTGGGATATTTGCACCGGGGATCCCCGCAAAGTGAAAGAGATTTATGACTTTGGCAGAATGCACATGGCCTCCACCCTGCTTTTCGCTTTGTACCGCAACCGCAAGGGAGAAGTCCTGCTGCGATGCACCCTGGACGAGAAGCCCCAGCATTTCCCTATCGACTGTTACAAAGACGGCAAGGGCCGGGAGTGGCCGGATTTCTACCGCTGGGAAGATTTCCGCCCGTACTGCGAAAACCGCCTCGCACTTGCCGACCATATACTTGAAAATACATAGCTATGCTTAAAAGAATAAGAATCGTTTTGGCTGCGTTGTGCTTCGTGTGCATTACGCTGCTGTTCGTGGGTATAGGCAACGACTGGTGGGGCTGGCTTGCAAGGCTGCAATTCCTGCCGGCCGTCACCAGGCTCATAGGGGGCTTCGTCCTCGGGAATATCACCGTGGTACTGTGCATTTTGCTCATTACCTGGCTGTTCGGGCGCATCTACTGCTCCGTGCTGTGCCCTCTTGGAGTATTCCAGGACATAGTCATATGGCTTCGCAAGACCCTTGGCAAAAGCTTGCGGCCTTTGCGTAAACGCTTCAGGTTCAGCAAGGAACGCCGCTTGCGATATATTGTCGCCGCAGCGTTCATAGGCTGCATCATTGCTGACCTGCAGCTGGTGGTAGCTCTGCTCGGACCTTACAGCGCATACGGCCGTATGGTCACTGCAGTTGCCGGCAACGTACCTGCAGCCTTACTCATCACCGCCGGCATCACCTTCGTAATCATCACGGTATGCGCCTGGCTTTGGGGACGCGCGTGGTGCAATACCATCTGCCCGGTCGGCACGGTACTGGGCTGCTTCAGCAGGTACTCGCTGTTCCACATCACAATAGATGACGACAAGTGCGTGAAGTGCGGGGCCTGCCAGCAGGTCTGCAAGGCTTCCTGCCTGGACAGCAAGACCCAATCCATCGATTACTCCCGCTGCGTGGACTGCTTCGACTGTATAGATTTCTGCAAGTCGGGAGCCATAAGTTACGGCAGAAAAACACCGTCGCAGAAGGGCTCCGCTTCTACTTCCGCCAATGAAGGCCGCCGTGCGTTCATAGCAACGGGAGCCATGCTCGCAGGCGCCGGCCTGACGGCGAAAGCCCAGGAGATGAAGGTGGACGGAGGTCTGGCCCCCGTGGAGGCGAAGAAAGCTGTCGAACGGGAGCCCCGCCTGGTACCGCCCGGCGCCGGGAGCGTCAAGAATTTCTACGACAAGTGCACCGCCTGCCAGCTTTGCGTGGCAAACTGTCCCAACGGAGTACTCAGGCCTTCCACCGACCTTGAGCACTTGCTGCAGCCCCAGATGGGCTACGAAAAAGGTTTCTGCCGTCCCGAATGTACCGCGTGCTCCGACTTGTGCCCTACGGGCGCCATCCTGCCGGTACAGAAGGATGCCAAGACACTGATACACATAGGAGTAGCAGAAGTCAACCAGTATCTTTGCCTCGCCGCTCTGGGAGAAGCCGGCTGCGGCAGCTGCGCCCGCCACTGCCCCACCGGAGCCATCTCCATGGTGGAAGTACCCTATGGCCAAGGGGACAATGAGAAGCGCGTGCGCCGCCCGGTTGTAGCGGAGGAGCTCTGCATAGGCTGCGGCAAGTGCGAATACCTTTGCCCGGCGCGTCCGGTCAGTGCAATCACAGTAAAAGGACTTGAAATTCACAGGAGCGAATGAGTATGGACAGACGAAACTTTATAAAAACCTCGGCTGCGGCCGCCGCGCTTGCCGGCCTGTCGGCCTGCACCCCAAAGGCTAAAGAGACTGAAAGCGGCGACGTTGGCATCCACGGCGAGATGCTGCAGAACTTCCCCGGCATAGGAACTTTGGGCTATGGCTGCATGCGCTGGCCCATGACCAAGGATGCGGACGGTAACGAAGTAATAGACCAGGAAACCGTTAACGCCCTGGTTGACAAAGCTATGGAGCACGGGGTAAACTATTACGACACCTCCCCGGTGTACCTTCGGGGAGAATCGGAGAGGGCCACTGCAATAGCCCTTAACCGCTATCCCAGGGAGAAATGGCTGCTGGCCACAAAACTGTCCAACTTCTCGAGCGCCACCCTGGAGAACTCCATCAAAATGTACCGGAATTCACTGGAGACGTTCCAGACCGATTATATCGACTACTACCTGCTGCATGCCATAATGAGCGGTGACGACTTCAAATCCCGCTTCGGAGACACCGGAATCATGGATTTCCTGCTGAAAGAGAAGGCGGCCGGGCACATACGACACCTCGGTTTCTCAATCCACAGCCAGCAAGAGGGTTTTGATTCCATGATGGCCCTTCATGACTCCGGCGCATACCATTGGGACTTCGTGCAGATACAAATGAACTACCTGGACTGGACGCACGCAGGAGGCCGGAATATAAATGCCGACTACATGTATGCCGAATTAAGCAAACGGAACATCCCCGTGGTAATTATGGAGCCCCTGCGCGGGGGCAGTCTGGGCACCCTTCCCAAGCCTCAGACAGAAAGGCTGAAAGCAGTAGCTCCGGACCGCAGCGTAGCTTCCTGGGCCTTCCGCTTCTGCGGCAGTTTCCCCAATGTGATGTGCGCGCTCAGCGGAATGACGTATATGGAGCACCTGGAAGATAACCTGAAGACGTTCTGCGGGTTCAAGCCATTGAACGACAAGGAGTTCGCAATGTTGGAAGAGATTGCCGAAGAGCGTACCAGATTCCCCCTTACCGGTTGCACCGGTTGCCAGTACTGCATGCCTTGTCCCTATGGCATCGACATTCCCGGAGTGTTCCGGTTCTATGACAACAGCATTACGGAAGGCAGCTATGTAACCAGTCCGGAGCAGGAACATTATGCACGGGCACGCAGGCGTTACCTGGCCAGGTATAACAAAACCGTGGAATCGGTACGCCAGGCCGACCACTGCATCAGCTGCGGGAAGTGTATGAAGGCATGTCCTCAGCGCATAAGGATACCTGTGGAACTCAGAAGGATAGACGAGTATATAGAAAAGATCAAGCAGGACAAGCTTTAGAACTCAAGTCCTGCTCCTACAGCGACAGTGTTCCCTATAGCTTCAGTGCCCAAAAGATATGCTGCATTGAAGCAGATTCCTTTGTATTTTGCGCCTATGCCGAAGGATAAATACGTAGGAAAGGGGCTATTCAGGCCAAGGGAGTAACCTGCGCGGGCGAATATACGGTCTTTGTACCCGTATTCCACTCCTGCACCGACCCTGAAGCCTCCCACGAAGAAGTAATCCGCTTGCAGTCCGGCATCGACGCTATGCCCCCCGGCAAAACTACACCTATAGTTGCCGGCAAGGGTCAAAGCTGCAGGAAGGCTGAAGAGGGAGCCGCCCATAGCTCTCACAGGAGTTCCGACAGAGCTAAGGCCTCCGGCGATTTTCACGGCCCCCAAGTCAGCCCCCAGCATCAAATCGGCCGCGAAGGCAGACAGGGAAAACGCCGGAGTAAGCGAGCTGTGCATATAACGGAGGTCCAATCCCGCGCTGAGCCGGGGGCCAATGCGATATGCGGCGCCAATCTTCACTATCATGTCCCTGGGTACGTAGGATCCGCTTTTAGCCCCGTTGGCATCGTAGATATAGTACTTCCGGGCAATATCCAGTCCCATTTCCGCGGCAATCGCAACACGGCTGGATACGCGGACAAAAGCACCAAGGTTAAGGTCGTCGGAACCGGCAGTTTCGGGCGCAAACTTGTACCAGGAGAAATTGAAGTCCAGCTGCTCGTCGCCGAATAAACGGAAGGCTGTGGAATTGGCAGTGGTCAATCCCCCCAGGCTCAAGGTCCGGACATTCCTGGGCACTATGCTGAAAGGCATGGCCACCGATGCCGTTTCCTGCGCGCAGAGCAGGAGCGGACATAGGAGTAAGGCTATAATAACCAGCGTCTTCCTCATGGCTGCTACAGTTTTATCACAGTGCTTGTAACTTTCTTACCTTCAGAGACTACAGACACACTGTAACGGCCCGGAGCCCAGTTTCTCATGTCTATCACTGCCGGCTCGAAAGCATCGCAGGTAAAGCTCCCTTCATACAAGTTCACGCCGGCGGCACTGCAGATGCTGACCAGCAGCGTCTTCCTGACTCCGTCGCTGATTTTCAGAAAATCGGAAACATAGCTCGGATAGACGTCCGGATCGGCATCGGGAGTCCGGACAAGTATCCTGAAATTAACCGTAGCTTTCTTCCCTTTTACATCAACTCCGGAAACGGTCAGGATTGTATTCCCCAGAGTCAAAGCAGTCACATTGAAAGAATTCAAGGACGTTGTCAAAGATACCACTCCGGCGGGCGCAGCGGAAATCTTGTAGCTAAGTTGTTCCCCGTCAGGGTCATACAAGTACCCGGACATATCCAGAGTCTTGCTTTGGCCAATCGTGGTAAAAAGCAGTTCATCTTGTTCGCGGATGAGTTCAGGATCATGGTTGGGCAGGATTTCATACTCGAATACAGCGGTAGAAACAGCACCGAATTCATCTGTCGCAACGTACTTCGCTTCATACTTTCCGGCATCTTCATACCTCCCCGTCAAAGTCAACTGGAAGCTCCCGGAAGACTTTTTTTTACTGCTGGCAGAATTGTTGCCGGAAACAAACGCGACACCGAATCCATGCCCGTCAGGGTCTTGAATATCCACATCGAGGGTGACGGTTTCGTGCGCTTTCAGACGTATGGGGCCATTGTAGTCTGAACTGATTACCGGCGGAAGGTTCGCCCCAGTAGTAACCTGAATCACGGGAGTGAGGCCTGAGTAGTTGCCGCTGAAATCATAGGCGGCAACGGCCGTGTAATACTCCGTTAAGAAGTCCAGTCCGGAAACGGTCGCCGTAAGCTCGTCGTTTAATGATAAATCCCCCACTTCGGCATGTACGCTCACTACATCCGCTGGCAGGTTATTAAAGTCCGGGCGCTCAAGTGACGCCTTGTTCTTTGAGGCCAGCATCACTACTCCGTAGGCCAGCATTTCATCCGGGTCCGAAGGGACACGTACGCTGAATGTCAAGCTGTTGGACTTGGCTGTTACGCTGTGCATTCCAGGCGTGGCCGGAGGCGATACCGATCCGTAAGCCATGGAGCCGAAGGCGTCACAGAGAGGTCCTATCTTGACAGTCCCGTTGATTGCATCGGCATTGGCCCCCTTCAGAAGCCTCTCAAGTAGCATCTCATTGGTAAAACCTTGCTTGCCGTAGTAGGAGACTATAAGCGCAGCTACCCCGCTCACGTTAGGGCAGGCCATGGAAGTGCCCTGGAACCAACCATACTTGTTATCCTTCAAGGTGCTGTATATCTGGCCCTTATCATAAAAAGCAGAGCCGCCGGGAGCTGCAATGTCAACCCAATCTCCATGATTCGTATAATAAGCCGGGGTAAAATCCGGTGCCACTGAACCGACCGCGACCACTGGAGGATATGCGCCTGGCCAGCCAATGCTCCAGGCATCGTTTCCGGCCGCAAAAATGACCACGCCACCTTTCATGGGCCCAGTCTGATTGCCCTTCATGTCGGTTCCGGCGTACTTGATGAAATAGTCTATGGAATAGGATATCGGCCCCACTTTGTCCCGCAGCGCTTCTTCCTCTTTTTCATAGGAGAAGCACCAGCTGTTCTGGCAGATAACGGCGCCGTGGTCCGCCCCCCAGACTATAGCATCATATATATTACCTACTAAATCGTGCTCCGGGTCTTCCGGATTTGCCTGAAAAACCTGGCAGCTCATAATGCGTACGCCGCCGTTTCCGTCCAAGCCGCCGGCTACTCCGGCGCCGCCCTTCCCGTTATTGGCTACGGCGCCTACAATTCCGGCCACATGCGTCCCGTGGTTGTCTGCTACAATATTATAACTGCGGGTAACGAAATTGTAGCTGCCTTCCGGTCCCCCCGGCAAGCAAACCGCAGCAAGGTCTTCATGATTCAAATCCACCCCGCCATCGACCACGGCAACTATTACCCTCTTGTCTCCTGCCGTGAAGCGATTCCACACAGGCAGCACGTTTACATCGCAGTGCTTCTCGTGCTTGGAGCCCAGGCTGCCGTCATTATATAGATACCACTGCCAAGAGAACCTGGGATCGTTCACTATGGATTTCTTGCAGACACGGCGCACCGGCCCCGCATACTCTATTCCGGGAATACTCTCGGCTCTGCCGGCAGCCTTGGTCTGGGGCAACGCGGGGTCGTACTCCACCTTATACCACTTGTGCAGGCCTGCCTCGCGGTGCCTGGCTTCCCATTTTCCCGCGTCCTTGTAAAGGCGCTCCGCCGAATACGCCCCTATGCCTTCGAGCAAAGAGCACACGGGCACGTCCCCCTTCTCCATTTTCTCTGCCAGCTCATCGGACAGCTGTATAATCATCTGTCCCGGGACGAGAGCCGTTTCATTGACTTCATCATCACGGGAAGAAGGCTCTGCGGGTGCTTCAACTGTTTGCGTTGTACAGCCCCAAACGAGCAACAGAAAAGCAAGAGGTAGTAAGCGGTGCACTAGCCGGAGTACTGTTTGCTAAAAAGAATACCCCAGAGACAGCATCAGGGCCGTGCCGAGCGGCGCTTCGAAGCTGGCCGCGAAATCCAGACGCACTCCGAAAAGATGCACACCTGCACCTGCAGAGAAGCCGGACTGCACAGGGGCCGCTGCAAAGTCAGCCTTGACGCTTGAAAATCTGTAACCTGCACGCAGGAAGGCCATTTCCTTGAAAGCGGCCTGCACGCCGGCAGCAGCACTTACATTAGCGCTGAAATAATAGTCTGCGTCTGCCAGAAGGTCGAGGGAGAAATCCCCGAAGCCAAATTTATACGCAGCCGCAAGCCTTGCTGACGAGGGCAGCGAATAAGCCTTGTTGCCTATGGACGTGACTTTTGGTCCGAGCGCGATGACAGCTGCACTCACGCTCAAATCGTCTTTTCTGAACACGGCGGACACATCACCGCTGAAGGACGTGAGACTGGTCTTGCTGTCGAGGGCGGAAGAAGCGTAGCGCCCCAGAACGCCGAAAGACAGGAAGTCCCCGACGGCGAACGACAGGCCTACTCCTGCCATCATGTCCGCCGGTTTGAAGTGACCGGAAGCTCCGCCGCCTTCGCTGGAAAAGGCTATCTCCGGATAACTACCTCCAAGATAAGCGGCAGATACGCCGAAACTGCCGAATTTCACGGAAACGCCACCTCCATACACGGTGGTCCTGGAATCCCCTCCGGGCAGCATGCCGAAGGCACCTGCAGCATCCAGTGTAGCTTCCGCCAGCGGAACCAGGGCCGGATTGCCGAAAGCCGCGAACGCGGTTCCGGAAGACAGGGATGCATAACCCGCCCCGGCAGTACCCATAGTGAGCGGACTTCTGTCTGCACGTATGAAATCCATTGCAGTACCTTGCGCGTATGCCTGAAGACATACGAATGCAGCAAACAAAATCGCTATATATCGTTTCATACCTTACTTCTTGATTATGCTGCTCTTGAAAACTTTGCCGCCATACTCCACTACGAGGGTATAGACTCCGGGGCCGGCCTTGGCCATGTCTATACGGGCAGGTTCGAACGCACTGCACTGCACGGAAGCCGAATAGACCCTAGCTCCGTTGGAGTTGTACAGACTGATGACGGCGGTACCGTAACTGGTGCCGGTAGCCACATATAGAGATTCGACCACCGGATTGGGGAAGGCCTGAAATTCCTGTTCGGCAGCCCTTACCAGCACCTTGAACGAAGTGACGACGCTCTTGCCCCCGGCATCTGTCGCAGTGAGGGTTACAGTGGCCAGGCCGCTGTCGGCAAGTGCGGTCAGGGTGAGGACGGAGCCATTGTTCTGGCTCAGATGAACCACAGAGTTGTCGGATATCTGTATCTTATAGGAGAACGTCTCTCCGTCGGGATCCACAATATACTGCTCCATATCTATCTTCCTGCTGTCGCCTACGAAATTCAGGATTACGTTTTCCATCGGTTTCAAGACCACAGGCTCCTGGTTGGGCAGCACTTCGTAATCTATAGGATACTCTGCAGACAATCCGTAATTATCAGAGGCACGCAGGACTGCATGGTAAGTTCCGGCCTCTGAAGCGATGCCGAGTACCTGAAGCAGATACTCCCCGCTCCTCTGGCTCTCTATGAGCCTGAGGGCTCCGGTATCCTTCTCATCCTTCTCGAACTGCACGTTCACCACATGCCCGTCCTCGTCGGATATGTCGAAGGCGATGGTAAAGCGGTCGTGTACATGGAACTTGAAATCCCCGGAGTACTTTGAAGCTATTACAGGAGCGTGATTGCTGCCGGTAGTGACAAATCCCACGTAACTAAGCTCCGAGAAATTGCGGCCGTAGTCGAAAGCCGACACCGCAAGGTAGTAGCCGGAGTTGAAATCAAGGTCGCCGATAGTTCCTGGCACCGTGTCGCCCACTCCGGCATCGCGGCTGAGGAAATCTCCATAATGCACGGAAGCCGAGGGGCTTCTGGGATTGCTGGCGTCAAGTTCCTCCCGGCTGCTTGCGGCAAGCAGGCGGAAACCGTAAGCCGGCTGCCCGTCCCTGTCGGCGGGGACCTTCACGGAAACGGTAACAATATTGGATTTAACGTTGGTGATTTCGGACTGAGGCACCTTGCCGGGAGGGTCGCCGCTGCCATAAACAATCGCCCCCAAAGCATCGGCCAGAGGACCTATCCTGTAGGAAGCAGGGACGTCGGCACTGTTCGCACCGCCCACCATCTTCTCCCAAAGCATATCGCGAGTAAAGCCTTCGCCTCCGCAGTAAGACACGACCAGCGCCGCTACTCCCGCTACATGGGGACAGGCCATGGAGGTGCCGTCCATTACGGCGTATCCATTATTTGGCACGGTGCTCGTGATGCTGACCCCGGGAGCGCAGATATCCACCCAGTCTCCGTAGTTGGAGAAAGTGGACCTGGTGCCGTATGAGGTTATCGCACCCACGGAAAGGCAACCTGGATAACAAGCCGGAGGACCGTATGTGCGGCCGTCGTTACCTGCAGCAAAGCAGACGAGGCCTCCCGCCATAGGACCGGTCTGTCGCCCGCTCTTGTCCTTTCCGGCGTGCGTGTTGAAATAATCGATGGCATCTTTGATGTCGTCCCTGTATGCCCCCTTGTTGGGCTGAAGATAAAAGAAGTGCGTACTCTCGGCGGCAGCTTTGTCGTAATTCCCTTTATCGTCCTCAAAATGGTAGCCCCAGCTGTTGTTGCAGATTACCGCGCCGTGGTCAGCGGCCCAGACTATGGCTGCCGCATTGTTGGCTCCGGAGAGCCCGTTCTGGAATATCTGGCAAGACATAAGCCGGACTCCGGCCTTGCCCGCCTTCGCGTCGCCGCCGGCTATGCCGGATACACCCTTTCCGTTGTTGTTGATGGCTCCGATAGTTCCGGCAACGTGAGTGCCGTGACTTTCGGGCACTATACGGTATCCGCTGTTCTCTAACATGAAACTGCGGCTTCCGTTGTCGCCCGGAGGCACGACTGCATCAGCAAGGTCCTCATGGTTGAAATCGATGCCGCTGTCCACCACGGCAACGATAACCTTGCTGCTGCCGGTGGTGTATTTCTGCCACACAGGGACTATGTTCACGTCGGCCCAGCTTGGCGACGAGTTGTGATAATGCCACTGGTTCTTCTCCAAAGGGTCGTTGAAGAAGGTCTCCGCATCTATGCGTAACTTATTGACTGGACGTGCGTTCTGCACGCCGGGAACAAGCCCTAAGCGTTCTGCGGCAGCCGTAGGCAGAGCCGTCCCCACATAATGCACCCTGTACCAGCGGTGCAGACCGAATTCGCGGTGACGGTCCTCGAACTCTTCATCTACGGGGAAAACCCTCTCCATAGAAACCACCCCCAGCTCGTCGAGAGCCGAAGCCATATCCGATGAGCATGCACGTGTCGCCTGCACGCCGCCTCCATTCTCCACGGTGCGTGTCGTTTCTTCGTCTAAAAAGACAGTCAACTGCCCGGGGACAAATGCGGATGACGACACAGCGCTATCACCGCGAGCGGCGGTACCGGCCCTCGGCATCCCGGTGTCCTTGGCACACGCACAGGCCAGAAAGACCATCAATGCTGTCAACAGCGGAATCCTGTTCATTATTGTACCTTTATATTGTTATCGGCAAGATACTTGAGCACCTTTGCAAGAGATTCTGGCTTGCTCCAGTTTATCTTTTCCTGTTTAAAAAAGTTCTTGGCGGCCGCCTTGTCCAAACCGGGCAAGGCCATTACGGAAGTCTTGCCGGCCTCAATCTGTCTTGACCCGAGCAGGAAATGGTAACGCACTCGTACAGGCAGTACGCTACCGGACCTGGAGCCGGAAATTGCTGCTTCCAGTTCCATGCTCACCGTAGTCCCGGCAACCCCAAGGTTGTTTAAGTTCTGGGTAGAAGCAGTAGCGGAGCCGGCCCCGTAACCTATATCGCTTTTGTAGAGACGGTCTTTATCTACCAGAGTTGCCTGCAAAAGGGCATAGGTCCCCTCCTGGGACAACACCCGTTCCATGCATCCCATACGGTTGACGTACAAGGACTCACCTATACGTGCATATTGCACCTGACGCATATCGGCCTCCATTATTCTGCCGTCCTGCACAAAATGGAGCTTGCCGTCAACTACGGAAACGTTATAGACGCCTTCGTTGAGGTCCGCACCTCCGGAGGTGTGGACACCCCCGGAGGTGAATTCCTCAAGCAGATAGGGCCAGGTCTCCCTGGGCTTATAGTCATAGTTCTGGGCTGCGGCTAAGGCAGTCTCTGCCAGCAGGCAGACCAGAAGCAGGAGTTTTCTCATTATCGGAGAGGCAGGTTGCGCTCAAGCTTGTCGCCTTTCCTGTAAACTCCTGTGGCAGGAGCGGACATGCGGCGGACCTTGACGTCTTTCCTGGAAAGCTTCGTCACATCGGCCTTCCCATTGCTCTTCACGGCAATCTTGGGAGCCTTTGCGCCCGTTGACTTGGTAAGGGTATTGGGCAGGACATAGCCGTCGGCGTGCAGGTTATAATACCCTTGATTATCGATTTCAAAAGCCTGAACCATGGTGAAGTCACCAAAGCTGGAGGCCTGGCCGGGTACCAGATTTAAGGTATCTCCTTCCTTCTTGGCGGTGAAAACTGTTGCTCCCGAATCCCAAATGTAAGTACCGGCCTGGTTCTGGGCATCTCCTGGATAGTAGAACAAGCCGAGGAAGCCTATGTTGAATTCTCCCACCTTGACATACTGTTCCTTGACCGAGAACGTTGCGCTTGCCGCGTCGTAATCCGCCACTATCTCAATGTCGGAATAGCCTTCGATTCCGGAAATGGTGAAAGTGCGTCCGGCCATCTTAGGGGCGATGGTCCACACGTCGTTGACTTCTCCGGTCTCTTTGAAATCCTGGGCGGTCTCATCCCACTCGGAATCCATCCTCTTGATAGTCCAATCTCCGAGGAAGGAATTGTACACCTCGTCGTTATCATTTGCAACAACCCTGGTCATGGTCTCGGGCCACAGGTAGAATACCTGGCTGTTGAAAACATAGCCGC
Source organism: uncultured Bacteroidales bacterium (assembly GCA_946414935.1). Taxonomy (GTDB): domain Bacteria; phylum Bacteroidota; class Bacteroidia; order Bacteroidales; family UBA932; genus Cryptobacteroides. The sequence goes on along the minus strand of CAMKQN010000032.1, from coordinate 2,465 downwards.
TGGCGCTGCCGTCCACGGGGGCGGCAAAGAAAGTCATGCCGCTGACGTCGAAAGTACCGCTTGAAAGCGTTACCTGGCCACCGGAGGTGATAGATGCGGTATTTTCTCCGGTCTTCTTGATCACTGCAAGGTCGAAGTCTCCGGATACCAGCTGTGTGCTGTTCTGGTACATACCGATCAAAGATATCATATACTTCACGCCTTCGTTGGTCCACTCCTTACATTCTTGAGTGTAGATTACAACCTGGTCGTTTGCAGCATCATAATCGGCCTCAACGAGGATGTCGGCAATAAGCTGGTTGGAACCGTCGATGCCCTGGATGAAGAAACTTGCGCCGGGCACGTTCTCGCTTATAACCCACTTGTCGGTAAGGTCGCGGCGGGTCACATCCCATTCGCCAAGCCATTTGCCGTAGGCTTCAAGCTGCTCCGCAGTGGCTTCAATCTTAAAAGTGGCGGTAGCATAATCTCCGGTAATATGTCCGGATTCAGTGCAGCCCAGGAGCCAGATTTCATATTCTCCCACGGGGAACAGTGAGTAGAGCCAGGTCTTTTCTCCCTGCTTGATCTGGTAAGCGTCAGCAGTTCCGAGGGCTTCAGCTACAATCTGCTCCATGGTCTTTACGTAAGTTGTCATATCGCCTTGGAAATAACCGTCCACAAGGCCTTTTTGGTAAGCGAAAATATAGTAAGGACTATTCTCGCCTGTACCGGAAACGGAAATTCCGTGATACGCATTTCCTTCTTTCTGGACTTCGCCGGCAAAAGCCAAGCTCCAATCACTGCGCAAATTAGCGGTAAGCTCCACATTAGCCTCAATGTATGTCTTGGTCTTGCTGGAAGCAATCCGGGCGTTGTCGCTAACGGAAGATATAACTATAACCGCGAAGTTGCTTACACCTTTTTGCACGGCAGACAGGTCAAGGGTGACGTTCACTTCTTTGGTCAGGGTTCCTGCAGGAATGACGGCAGGATTGTCGAAGGACAGGGCGGCGGCTGGAATGGCAATATATCCGTCCACCTCGGGCTGCACCGTGAAATTTACTGTAACGTCAGTATCGGAGGCCTTGTCAAGGGCTAAGGTAAAGGAGGCCTTGCCGTCGGTGAAGGATTCACTGTAATTGGAAATGGACACGATAGAAGGGTCCGCTTTTACCTCCTGCACGCTCAAAGAGAAAGAGCAAGAGTTCTTGGACGGGTCCACCTTGCCTCCGGTTACGGAGTTGATGGAGAAAGTAATCTCATAATTGCCGGCAGGCAGTTTGTCCACGTCCACCTTGACGGGGATATCGGCTGAGGTAGAGCCGGCCGGAACTTCCGCCGAATAATTGACGTTCAGTGCATTTTCGGGGATATTGCCCTCGCTGCCGAGGGAAACCGAGACAGGATTTGAGGAAGCGCCCGAAAGCGAAACCTTGATGTTTGCCTTACCGTCAACGAACGACGGAGAAGAGGCGCTGATGCCTACAAAGATGTCCTCCTTCTTGTTGAACAAGTCGCAGGAGGTCAGCATTGAAACTGCGGCGAGCGTCAGCAACGCTGTTCTGAATAAAGATGCTTTCATACTGATATACTGTTACTTAACTTTTTTAACCAAGGTGATGGGTGCATTGGCTATGCCGTTCTGTGCGGCGAGATAATAAGACCCGTTCTTTTCGGTAATTGCCACCAGACCCCTTTCGCCGTCAAGCTTGAAACCGTCGCTTGTCTTTTCGAAGGTTGCAGTGCCGGAGTTGTAAATGGAGCTGCCGCCCTGAATACCCCAGATAGTCACGTCGTCGCCGTTGTATTGGTCGGCCAGCTTATAAATGTAGTTGAAGGAGAATTGGGACAGGTCCTCGCTGACTTTGGCGGGAACGTAGTGGCGCAGGCCCTTGCCCACCCAGTTCCCTGCAAACGCAGGAACTATACCGTCGATAAAGGTGGTGTACCAATCGTTGGGATCGGCTGCGAGCGTCATGGTCCATACCTGTCCCTCGGCGTCGGTGGCAGTGTACTCGCCAAGTATGCTCTTGAGCGGGTGGTCGTTGTCTATGATGGTAACGGTGCAATAGGAATAGCCTCCCCTGCTGACTTCGTTGCCGGAGCTGACCATTTTGATGGTGAAATCTTTGTTGCCTGTGAGCACACCGGGGAAATCGGTTATTTTAACCTGGATGCTTTTCTCGGTTTCCCCGGAAGCGAAGCGCACCAGGGCGGCATCGTTGTCCACGATGTCGTAGTCCACGCCCCTCTGCCCGTTGGGGACCTTGACGCCGGTAGCAGGGTCGGTCTTTTCGCCGTCCACGGTTTCGAAGGTCAGGGTGAATTCCACATCGGAACTGGCCTTTACCGGAATGTCGATAATGCCGGCGTCTTCATATATGGAGACGGTTGGATTGGGAAAGTAAACGAAAGGGATATCCGTATATTCCACAAGCCGGTTGCAGGAAACGCCTGCCAGAGCCGGTAAAACGGCTGCAATA
>CAMKQN010000031.1:0-20464 GCA_946414935.1 uncultured Bacteroidales bacterium | reverse complement strand
AACTTCTATTAGGGATAGACTCAAATCCGAGTCAACCTAAATCCGGAAATGACACCGTGTCTCTTGTTATCCATAAGGGTGAGAGTAAGACACTCACGGCTACTGTCCACCCTGAAACAGCTACAAATATATCGTACACCTGGTCAAGCTCCAACACCTCGGTTGCGACGGTCTCCACATCCGGAGTAGTCAAGGGCGTAGCCAAGGGCACAGCCATAATAACGGCGACGGCGAAGGATGGCAGCGGAGCCTCCGGAACTTGCGAAGTCGAGGTCCAGCAATATGTGACAAGCATAACTCTTGACAAGACATCCTTAACTTTAAGCGAGGGAGAGTCGTCAACGATTTCCGTGTCTTCAGTCCTGCCTGACGATGCCAATGACAAGAGTGTAGTTTGGTCTTCATCTGATGAAACAATAGCCACGGTTAACCAAAACGGTACTGTTTCCGGTATTTCCAAGGGGACGGCAACGATATCAGCCATGGCGGCAGATGGTAGCGGAAAATCTGCAAAATGTAAAGTAAGGGTATGGAGTAGTTCCGTAGCAGAAGCTGTTGACTTGGGCTTGAGTGTAAAATGGGCATCATGGAACATAGGATCATTATCTGCTGAAGACTATGGTGAGTATTTCGCCTGGGGAGAGACGGAGCCGAAGGAGAACTACCGTTGGTCAACCTACAAGTTCAGAGTAAGTGGCGACAGATTTGATAATGTAAAATTCAACAAGTATTGTCCGTCAAACAAGACTAATTATTGGGGCGGTTCCGGTTCCCCTGACAATAAGACGGTTCTGGGCTTTGAAGATGATGCAGCAAGAGCCAATTGGCGAGGTAGTTGGCGTATGCCTACGGATGAAGAATGGACGGAGCTAAGAAACAATTGCACTTGGACATGGACCAATAATTACAATGGAACAGGCGTAGCCGGAAGAATAGTAACAAGTAAAAAGTCAGGTTATACCGATAGGTCAATATTCCTTCCCGCCGCGGGCTACCGGTTCTACCATGTGGGTTCCATCGGCAACTACTGGTCTTCTTCCCTCTATACGGACAGCCCGAGCTACGCGTACTACGTCTACTTCAATTCCGACGGTGTCCGCAGGTACGGCGGCTCCCGCGACGACGGGTTCTCAGTTCGCCCCGTCACAGAATAAAGGACGGCAAAGGCAAAGAGTTCAGCAGTCCTGTCTCTCGTATGTGCAGCTGGTCTCAGAACTTTTCACTAATAAGAGAATCAGTAATTTGTAGTAAAATATGCCAACACTTGATTATACAGATTTTTCAGAAAAACGTAGTTATTTCACGAGCTATTTTATTCATACTTTCGATGAATTGTGTTCTTTTGTAAAATGTGTTTGTTTTGATTCAAACTTTTCAAGCTTTGTTTTTCGAGGCATGAAAGAAGCAAAGTATAAATGTTATTCTTCTGCTCAATTAAGAACGAAAGGAGAGTTAAATCAGGAAGCGTATGTTTCTAAAATTAAATCTGCTATTCAGGCAGTAAGAAATTCCGAGTTCATAATGAACTATCTGGACAATCAATCTTGTGACAAATCTGACCTGCAGATCCTTGCCCTAATGCAGCATTATGGATGCGGGACACCCATTATCGATTATACTACAAGCATCCTCAACGCTTTGTTTTTTGCAACTGATAGATGTGAAAATACACAAGGGACGGTAGATATAAATGATAACAGTATCAATTCTTACATCTCAATTTTGGCATTTGACCTCGATGATCCGAATCATGTTTCCATTGAAGAATCCAATGCAGTTGACGCTGACAGATTAAGATATTTTGAATCTATAGCTGAAGAGACTCATGGGCCTCAGTACAGAGGGCTGGCAAGGACTACGCTTGGGTCCTTCTTTTCGCTTCCTTTCGATGAACTATCTAATCTAGGCAATGGAGGTTTGTTCTCAGTTAAATGCCGCATGTCTGATGGCATATATCAGTTCTGTGTCGGTGAAACAGAGGTCAAATATGACATCTCAAATGAGCGGGTAGATATTCAAGAGGGAGTATTTATATTCAATGCTAACTGTTCTGAGCCATATGAAACGCTGGCTCAGCACTGGCATGGCGGAACAAAGAACTATTGCATCAATATCCATAAATCTCTTGAAAAAGGTATAAAGCAATGCCTCTACCGCTTAGGAATTACCACAGACTATATTTATCCCAAAACAGAACTGTCTAAAAAAATAATAGAAGAACTTCGCAGTCTTCCCATTAGCGAATCTCTTAAACCAAAAAAGTCATCGTGTATCATGGAGCAATAACGGCGCGACCCCAATAAAGAAAGGAGCCGGCAACTCTCTGCCGACCCCTTTCGGAAGCGTGATTCCGGCGCGACTCGAACGCGCGACCCACAGCTTATCACTGCCACTAATCCACTCCGTCCAGCATCTCCCCTGTCTTCACCCAGTAATAGTACGCCTCAGGAGAGGGGAGACGGAGCTTGGACAAACGAGTTGGCAGAGATGCTGAGAGTCGCATATCAGAGATGCTTCTCCCGTCATAGCGTTCAAACGATTCAGCCCCCTTGCTGATGAGGGCGGAAAGGTAGGCGGCCTTGGCAGCATCGGCAGATGCCTGCTCAATTTGATACTTGCCCATATACATAAACGAACGCAGGCGGGAGATGCCGTTCTGCAATGCGGAGAAGTCACCCTGCCCGACCGCTCCGCGAGTGGAGATGCACAGGGCGGTCTCGAAGGTGTCTTTCAGAGAGAAAGACGGGTCTTCTACCATCCTCCGGTAAGACAACTCTACGCGTGCAATCTTGTCGTACACACGGGAGACCACAGGAAGGTTATCACAAGCGTCAAACAGACGGCCGATGTCGTAAAGTTGTTTGGCAATTTCAAGGTTGCAGTCGTTGGGCCCCTTAAAGTACGGGATGCCGGAGGTGTTGGGCGCGAAGGCGGTGAGTTTGTCTCCGAGTATGTCATTTACGGATGGGATATTAACCATAAATGGCTTTCCGTCCAGCGATAAGAACGGACTCTGGATTGGGACCCGCTCAACCTTGTTGTAGTGGCTTTCCTCGTATAGAACATCCAACAGTATGTTACCTTGACGAGAGTCGTTGTCGCAGAAAGCGATCTTATAGAAAAACTTGGAATGGGACTTGGGGATATTGGTTCCGCGCTGTATGCGTTCGACTGTCTCTACGTCAAGGAATCCGAAACTGCGGTAATCTTTGAGGTATGCTTCTATGTCAGTCCCTGGCGGGCAAATGACGTCCACGTCGATGGATAGCCGATGTCTGGTACCAGAAAGAAGCAGCATCAGTGCGGTGCCGCCCTTCCAGGTGAAGGGGCAACTGGATGCCGACAATAGTTCTACAAGGGAGAAGGCGCGAATGACCTTCTCAATGAGGTTAACATCCGGGTAATGGAGCGTGTCGGATACTTTCTGTATCCAATCACGGGAATAACAATCTGAACGTATCATAATTCAAGTTGGTTAAAGTCATTCTCAAATTCCTCACGGCGGTGACGACGGCCGGCATAACGGAGGAGTTTGGTTGTGTTGATTGTATAGAGCGATTTGGCATTATCGAGCATTCGGAAAGCTTCACCACCGGCAAGGTAGTCGAAATCGTCATCACAGCGTATGTCGACTAGTATTTTTTCCAGCATCGGAACAGTTACACCATTAGATTCCTGAAGAGGAGATCCGCTGACGAGCGGCTTGATAATCAGTCCGGGCTGGGAAATATCTACGTAATCATAGAATGTTTTCTTGTCCGGACGGTGGAACACCCGGCGGCCTTCCCCTTGAAAACGGTGAAAGACGGCCTCGGTCAATTCTCTCTGCGTCTCCACATAAGTGAGGGCATTGTAGGACAGATGGTGTTGGAGACTGGAAAAAATGGTGCCTTTATATATGCAGAAAGTGGCGTCACGATACGAGGCTTTGAGCATATCGAATAGCTCTTTGTCAGTATCAGCGTCTCCAGGAATGAAAAACGCCCGAGGTTTTGCCGTATACCTGCCTTTGCCAATTCGGCCAAGCCGACCATCCTTCGTGAGTCGGCTAAGATACCACTCCAAGGTCGCGTGGGACTGTAGTATCGTATCCGGGATTGCAGCAGCAATCTCAGTGGATGTGAAGATAGGGTGCTTTTGGGCAAAAACCATTATGTGCCTCTCAATCTCTGACATATCATCTGTTTCGTACCGCAAAGATACAAAATATTGTCAAATTTTTCAATAAGTGACAAGATTTTGAGGTGCTGTCAAACGTATGGGCTGCATCCTGCTGATAAATGAAACCGACACCTCTACCGTTTTCGGGATATTCCTGATAATCAGTCACTTCCAGTTCTCCTGTGCGTAGGACAGAGCATAGGAGAACTGGATTTCGTTTATAATCTGGCAGTTACAGAAAACGCCCCAATTGAGATAGAATGCAACGTAAACAAAAAAGCCACCCTTTCAGGCGGCTTGGAAGCGTGATCCCGGCGCGACTCGAACGCGCGACCCACAGCTTAGAAGGCTGTTGCTCTATCCAACTGAGCTACGGGACCAAGCGGGCTGCAAATATAGTAAAAAAACGCGGATTGCCTAATATCAAGTCAGGATTTCTTGCCGGGATCAGTACAAAAAGCCAAAGGCCCAAAGCGGAATCTTTTTCCTGCTGGCAACATCCACATTATCCACAGCCAATGCGGCATTGGAAATATCCTCGTCGCCGATTTGTGAAAAGTCCTTGCCCGGGCCACCCACTTCAATGACCTGCGTTTTGTCAATCCGGAAGTCTCCCGTCTTGACGCCGCCATACTCTACCAAATGCCCGGCCGAAGCAAGTTGGTTGCAGAAGTATGTTTCCCGCACCGTGCCAATCTCCGGAACCGCAGTGCTATAAGCGTATATCAAGTTGGTGTTGTCCAGCAAGAGTTTGTCCGGCTTCTGCAGGTCCGTAATCGTGTCCACCTTTGAGAAAAGATTCCTGGTAAGCTTGGCCTCGTCCAGATATTTCAGGTAACGAATTAGCGTAACGCGGTCGATACTCACGCTCTTGGACAACTTGGAGATGTCTACTTGATACGGGAGCATTAGTTTCCGCAAATATAAGTGTTTATCTCAATAAACAAATTTCGCGATATTTTGTTTATCGCGATAAACACATACGGCGCCAAGGGACTCTGGTTCAAGTCAGGATTTCTTGCGCAGGGTGAAGCAGGCGTATGAGATTATGCCGAGGATGATTATCAGGATGGCGTGGGATTCGTGGCAGAGGGTTGCGTAGAGTATGCCTGTGTCCCAGCTTGCCGCATAGATGCTCTGGAGGGTGAGGGCTACCAGGTAATGATAGGCCCCTATGCCTCCCGGTACGGGGATTACCGAAGCGATGTTGCCTACGGCGGAAATGAAAAGGGCGTCTGAAAACGTGAGCGAGTCCAGCATGGGGAGCGCCTTGAATCCGGCCCAGCTCATGCACACGTACATGGCCCATATTCCTACCGTGTGCAGTAAGAACAGCCATTTGTGCTCCATCTTCGCTATGCTGGCGAAACCGGCACCCAGGCCGCGTATCCACCCGGCAATCTTACCGCAGAACTTGTTGCTCCCGCTCCAATGGAAAATGGCCCAGAAACTTCCGCCTATTAAGACCACAGCCCCGGCCAGCAGCCACCAGACCGAAAAACTCAGTTTGCCTGTCATGGGGCGCCATATCTGCTCCATGAAGAAGCCGCCGAATTTGTCCCACCCCGTAGCCAGGGCCAAAGCAAACAGCAGCACGATGGCTACCACATCGCAGGTCCTTTCGCAGACTATTGTCCCGAGAGCCTTGTCGTAACTGAGCCGCTTGTTGCGAGATACGTAGGCGCTGCGCACGAATTCTCCCGCTCCGGGGAGCACCACGTTCACGAGGTTGCCCACGTTGATGGAATCCCACACGTCAAGGCGCCCGGCGGAGGCATCCAGAGGCTTGATTATCTCCCTCCAGCGTTCTTCCCTGAGCACCAGGGCCAAGGCGGAGAACACTATGAACAGGGCCACCCAGCCCCAGCGGGTCTGCTGCAGGCCAGTCCAGAATGCCGCCCAGTCAACTCCGCGGAAGGCAAAATAAACCAGCACGCCCGCCAGCAGAAAGGAGACTACATATTTCAATACGTTCTTTTTCATAACACTCGTTCCAAATTGCAGAGAATCAGTTTCCCCTTGTCATCCCGCAGATGCATTCCGTTCCCCAGGCACCATTTCCACCATTTGCATCCGGCGCACTTCCCCTCGCGGAACACCGACCGGTCCCGGTAAGCCCCGAAGCGGTTCTCCCAAACATCTACGAAATCGTCGGTGTAAATATTCCCCTGGTCGTAATGAGAGCGAATGCTGTTGCAGCCGGAGATAGACCCGTCACAGCGTATGGAAGCAATGCTGAGGCCTGCCTGGCAGCTGAACAGATGGTCCCGGACTTTGCCCTCGTAACGTCCCAGGAAGCCCTCGCAGCCGTAGCTGAGGTGTATGCGTCCTTCCTTCCGGGTGCGTACGATAAAATCCATCAGGGCGGTGTATTCCTCTGCCGTAAGCTGTAACTCCGGGTCGCTTGCGGCGCGCCCTGCGGGGAATACCGTAAATACCCTCCACTGCTTCAGGCCGAGCGATATCAGATACTCTTTCAATTCTTCCAACTGGCTGAAATTCCGGCGGTTGACACAGGTCACCACGTCGAAGCCCATCTCCGGTCTGGAGGCCAGGTCGCGTATAGCTTCGGAAGCATGGGAAAAAGCGTCCGGAACGCCCCTCATCCAGTTGTGCTCAGTTTCCATCCCGTCCAGGCTTATGGTGGCGCTCCCCATTCCTGCCTTTACCAGCTGCTCGATTCTGGCGGCGCTCATGAGCCTTCCGTTGGAGACCATGCCCCAAAGGAATCCCAGCTTGTGTATGCGTGCGCCGCAGTCCACAATGTCTTCCCTCACCAGCGGTTCTCCGCCGGAAAGGATGACCAGAATCTTATGGGGGTCATATTTCCGTTTGATGCCGAGCAGCACCTTCTCGAAATCTTCGAAGGGCATGTCCGGCTGAAGGGCCGATACCGTGCAGTCGCTGCCGCAGTGCCTGCAGCGCATGTTGCAGCGCAAGGTACACTCCCAGAACAGCTGAAGCAAAGGATGCTCGCGCGCCTCCTGCTTAAGGAAGGCGCTGTGAACATCCAGCGCAACGCGCTGCCTCAGGCTCGGGAAGGCCATTTCAGGCGTTTTCGGCAATTGCAGCAGCCTCTTCAGTCACTTCTGCAACTTCCTCTCCCTCGGCTTTGGTGCCTTCGGAAACTTCCTGATCCTCATCGGGTTTCCAGCCTTCCGGAGGCATGGCGGGGCCATAGCAGGCTGTGAAGACATTCAGTCCGAGGACCAGAGCCATTAGTCGTAAAAATGCTTTTTTCATATCGGTTTTTATCTTCTAAATGCAGATGTAAACAAAAGCTTGCATCACTACTCGGAGGCAATTGTCCATTCCACGCCGTCCTTGGTGTCTTTTACCTGGATGCCGAGGGCCTTGAGGGAGTCCCTGATGTGGTCCGATGTAGTCCAGTCCTTTGCGGCCTTGGCTGCGGCGCGTTGCTCCAGCACCATGCCCATCAGACCGTCTATTATTCTGGCGGCCCCGTCAGAACCGGCGGCTCCTTCGTCGCGAAGTCCGAGTACGCCGAACACAATGTCGTCGAAAAGCTGGCACAGGGTATCCAGGTCTCCGAGGCCGAGCTTCACGCTCCCTGCCTTGGCGGAGTTGACAAGTCTCACAGCCTCAGATATATGGGCCAGCGCTACAGGGGTGTTCATATCGTCGCACAGGGCGTCGTATATGCCGTCGAACAAGTTGCGGACGGCCTCCGATTCGGCAGGGCAGCTGTCCGGAGCCACGTTGAAACTCTCTTCGCCATAGACGTACACCGGGGCTTTGCGGCCTGCCATGGCGTACAGGTCCCGGGCGGCCTGCATCAGGCGGGCAAGTCCCTTTTCCGCCGCGAGCAAAGCGTCGTTGGAGAAGTCCAGCGTGCCGCGGTAGTGGGCCTGAAGGATGAAGAACCGTACGGTCATCGGGCTGTAGGCGCGGTCCAGTTTAGGGTGGTCGCCGCTGAAGAGCTGGGGCAGGGTGATAAAGTTGCCAAGGCTCTTGCCCATCTTCTGGCCGTTGATGGTAATCATATTGTTGTGGACCCAGTAATGCACGCCCTGGGTGTGACGGCAGGCCACGTTCTGGGCAATCTCGCATTCGTGGTGGGGGAACATCAGGTCCATGCCTCCGCCGTGGATGTCAAATTCGGTACCGAGGTACTTCTCGCCCATAACCGAGCACTCCAGGTGCCATCCCGGAAAGCCCTCGCCCCAAGGGGAAGGCCAGCGCATAATGTGCTCAGGTTCAGCCTTTTTCCATAGTGCGAAGTCGAAGGGCGCACGCTTGTCGCCCTGGCCGTCCAGGCTGCGGGTGCCCTCCAGCGTATCGTCCAGGTTGCGCCCGCTCAGCACTCCGTAGTGGTGGTCCCGGTTATATTTCTGAACGTCGAAATAGATGCTGCCGTTGGACTCGTAGGCATAACCTGCGTCGAGAATCTTCTTGACAGCTTCGATCTGCTCTACGATGTGTCCGCTGGCACGCGGCTCGATGGACGGCGGCGCCACGTTGAGCAGCCGCATGGCTTCGTGATAGCGCAGGGTGTATGCCTGCACCACCTCCATGGGCTCCAGCTGCTCCAGGCGGGCCTTCTTCGCTATCTTGTCCTCGCCTTCGTCGGCATCGTGCTCCAAGTGGCCTACGTCAGTGATATTGCGTACGTAACGCACCTTGTAGCCCAAGTGCTTCAGCAGTTTGCTGAGTACGTCGTAGGTGATGCCCGGACGGGCGTGCCCGAGGTGGGCGTCTCCATATACGGTAGGGCCGCAGACGTACATTCCTACGTGCCCTTCATGAACCGGTTTGAAAAGTTCTTTGCTCCTGGTGAGCGTATTGGTCAGTTTGAGAGGTCTCATAGATTGCAAAGATACAAAAAGTCGCTTAAGAAACTACGGCTATTCCAGCACAAGTTCTACGGGGCAATGGTCGGAGCCGTAGATTTCGTTATGAATATCCGTCGATTTGATGCGTGGACGCAGGTCGTCCGACACCAGGAAATAGTCTATGCGCCAGCCTACGTTCCGCTCGCGGGCAGCCATGCGGTACGACCACCAGGAGTATTTAGCTTCGTCAGGGTGCTGGAAGCGCCAGCTGTCGGTAAAACCGGAGGCCAGCAGTTCGCTCATCTTGCCCCTCTCTTCATCGGAGAAACCGGCGTTGAAGTGATTGGTGTCGGGGTTCTTGAGGTCGATGGGTTCGTGCGCCACGTTCATGTCGCCGCAGACTATTACCCCTTTGCGTTCCTTGAGGCCGCACAGGTACTCGCGGAAGGCGTCTTCCCATTGCATGCGGTAGGGCAGGCGCCTGAGCCCGTCCTGGGAGTTGGGGGTATAAACGTTTACCAAGTAGTACCCGGGCAGGTCGAGGGTGATGACGCGCCCCTCGGTCTCATGCTCCGGGATGCCTATCCCGGTACTTACCCTCAGGGGTTCCTCCCGGCTGTAGATACAGGTTCCGGAGTACCCCTTCTTCTCGGCGTAGTTCCAATAGGATGTGTAACCCGGGAATTCCAGGTCTATCTGTCCGGCCTGCAGCTTGGTTTCCTGAAGGCAGAAAAAATCGGCGTCGAGTTCTACGAAAATGTCTGCAAAACCCTTCCCGGCGACTGCCCGGAGGCCGTTAACGTTCCAACTGATGAGTTTCATATTCGCAAATATAGCACTTTTTCCTATCTTTGCCGACAATGGAAAACAAGAAGGTATCTCTGTGGCAGATTTTCGCCGTGTTCGCCAAAATCGGAGCGTTCACGATAGGCGGCGGCTATGCCATGATACCTATCATACAGCGGGAGATGTCGCGGCGCGGCTGGATTTCCGACGAGGAACTGCCGGATATCGTGGCCCTGTCCCAGAGCGCCCCGGGGGTTATGGCGGTGAATATCTCCATATTCGCCGGTCACCGCCTCAGGGGAATCAAGGGCAGCATTGCGGCTACCCTGGGCTCCATCACCCCATCATTCCTCATCATTCTGGCAATCGCCATGTTTTTCTCCGCATTCCGGGACAATCCGTGGGTGGAAAGGGCATTCCGGGGTATAAGGCCTGTAGTCATTTCGCTTATCGCCGTGCCAATGATAAACATGGCGAAGAAGTCATGCACCAGCTGGTGGAAGTGGGGGATTGCAGCGGCATCCCTGCTGCTGGTGGCGTTCCTGAACGTTTCCCCCATTTATATACTGCTGGTAGTCATAGTGATAGGCTTCAGCGTAAGTTACTATAAAGAGAAATGGACGCATTGAGTCTCATACTGCAGCTGGCCTGGACTTTCTTCCTCGTGGGAGCATTCACTTTCGGAGGGGGCTACGCTATGCTTTCGCTGCTTCAGACGCAGGTCGTAGTGGCGCACCAGTGGATCAGCGAGAGCGCCTTTACGGACATCGTAGCCATTTCCCAGATGACCCCGGGCCCCATAGGCATCAATGCCGCCACCTACGTTGGTTACAGCGTGCTCTACGAGGCTACGGGGCTTCATTGGCTGGGCGTATGCGGCTCCGCAGCCGCTACTCTGGCCCTTATGCTGCCGTCATTCCTGATAGTCCTGGCTATAGTAAAGTTCTACACCAGGTTCCGGAGCAACAGTCTTTTCGAGGGCACTATGGGCTGGCTGCGGCCGGCGGTGGTGGGCTTGATAGGCGCCGCCGCCGTCATCCTGGTGGTACGTACGGCATGGTGCGGCTGCGTTCCCCGGTTCAACATTGTGCGGGAAAACATGTCCGACTGGAAGAGCTGGTGTCTGCTGGGAGCGGCTTTCGCGGCGTCTTACTGGGGGAAAGCAAGCCCCATTCTGATAATCCTTGCAGGCGCCGTGCTTGGCCTGCTCCTGTATTGAGACCGGCTGTTTTTTCCTTGCGTCCGAAATTTCTTTGAATAAGTATTCTGTATACGGCCTCAACAATTCAGTTTTTTTGTATATTTGTCGGGTATGGAAAAGGTTATAACAACAACGAATTTTCAGGAGTTCATGGCGGAGCCAGGGCTTCTGGTCATAGATTTCTGGGCCGTTTGGTGCGGCCCTTGCCGTATTCTTTCCCCTACGGTGGACGAGCTTGCCATGGAATATGAGGGCAGGGCCACCGTGGCGAAGTGCAATGTGGATGACTGCGAAGATATTGCCGCCCAATTCGGCGTACGCAACATACCCACTCTCGTATTTGTCAAGAACGGTGCAATAGTGGACCGTACCGTAGGCGTTCTTCCCAAAAAGGACATCGCAGCGAAGATAGAGCAGTACCTATGAGAGTACTCTTTTTCTGCTCTGCCTGCTCAGGCATTGCCCCGGAATACAACGAGGCGGCCCGCAGGATAGTTAGGGCAGCGGCTTCCCGGGGCTACGAGATAGTCTCGGGCGGTACTGTCAAGGGTACAATGGGCGTCATTTGCGACGAGGGTGCCGCATGCGGAGCCAGGCTGCGCGGCGTGCTGCCCCGTTTCATGGAGCCGCTGGTACATCCCAAGCTTACCGACGTAGTGTGGAAAGACACTATGTCGGAGCGCAAGGAAGCCATGCGGGAGGGAGTGGATGTCGTGGTTGCCCTTCCCGGCGGCATCGGCACTATGGACGAGCTTTTCGAGACCTTGGTGCTGTCTAAGCTTGGCCGTTTCCACGGGCGCATCGCGGCTTTGAATATAGGCGGCTTTTACGAGCCCCTGGACGCCCTGCTGGAACATTTCGAGAAGACCGGCATGCTGGAGCCCAACGACAGGGCCCGCCTGCTGCTGCCTTCAACAGTAGAAGAACTGGAAGCTATATTGTGAACGGAGCTGAGTTAATATCGATGCTGGGAGCAGACTGGACGTCCTATGAGGGGCGCGTCCGGGCGGCTCTGGCCACCGATATCAAGCTGCTGGACTCAATAAACGGCTCTGTGCTGTCCAACGCCGGCAAGCAGCTGAGGCCTATAATGTCGCTGCTGATGTCCCGGGCGTGCGGCACCGTTACCGGCGACAGCATAGATTATGCGGCGGCCTCCGAGCTGCTGCACAACGCCACTCTCATGCACGACGACGTGGCTGACCAGAGTTCCGTCAGGCGCGGCAAACCCACGCTGTCGGCCAGCATGGGAGCCACTGTGGCCGTGCTGGTGGGCGATTTCTGGCTCTCCAGAGCGGTGGGAGTGGTGATGGGGACGGCCCATCAGGCAGAGGCTGTCAAACTCTATGCGCGTACCTTGTCCGACCTTGCGTCAGGGGAAATGCTCCAGTTGCAGAAGGCCCAGACAGCGGACACCACCGAGGAAGACTACATCCGTATCATCTACTGCAAGACCGCTTCCCTGTTCGAGTCTGCCTGCCGGGTCGCCGCCCTCTCGGTGGATGCTCCCGAGGCACTGTGCGAAGCGGCTGGAAAGTACGGGGCGGCGACCGGCATCGCCTTCCAGATACGGGACGACATTTTCGACTACTGGGACGGTCAGGAAATAGGGAAGCCGGTGGGTATAGACCTGAAAGAAAAGAAGATAACCCTTCCGCTGCTGGGCGCCATGAAGAACTGTGGCGACGAAGCCGCAGTGCGGAAGATGGTTCTCGAGATACCCGGCGAGCCTGCAAACTGCGGGCGGCTCCAAAAATTCGTACGGGAAAACGGAGGGCTGGAGTACGCTTCCCGCAGGCTGGACGATTATATAAACGAGGCGCTGGAGGCGCTGGAGGTGCTCGCCCCTTCCCCGGAAAGGGAAGCCCTTGCGGCCCTGGCACGATATAACGCAGTGCGCACGCAATGAGATTCGCGGATACAGGCAGCAGGCCGGAAGTGCTCTCGGTGCTGGAAGCTATGGTGGATTCCGGCAGGATTCCGCATGCCATTATGTTTTCCGAGCCAGACGGCGGATCGGCTTTCGCAACGGCGCTGGCATTCCTTCAATATCTGTACTGCGGTTCCCGTGCTGAAGGGGACAGTTGCGGAGTCTGCCCTTCCTGCAACCGTATTTCCAAGCTCATCCACCCCGACGTACATATCATATTTCCCACCACGGCGCCTAAAACATCCCAGCAGTTGATGACTGAGTTCCGCAGCCTGGTGCAGCAGAATCCCCATTTCAAGGAAGCGGAGCTGTACGAAGCCCTGGGCATGGAAGGGAAGACCGCCCTGATTGCGGTGGCGGAGTCGAAAGAGGTGCTGTCCACGCTTTCGCTCAGCGCGCTCGAGGGGGGCTATCGCTCTGTGGTGATATATCTTCCCGAGAGGATGAACCCGGAAGCGGCAAACCGTCTTCTCAAAGCTATAGAAGAACCGGAACCGAACACTCAGTTCCTCCTGATTACCCATGCTCCGGAGAAAGTGCTGTCCACAATAGCGTCCCGATGCCAGCATATCCAGCTGGGGGGCTGCGAGCCCGCGCCCGATTTTCAGGAACCGGAGCTTCTGGACCGTCTGATGGATGCCTTGTTGAGGCGGGATTTGTTTGAGGCTCTTTCCGTCGGGGATGAAATTGCTGCGCTGCCGTCACGTGAAAATGCCAAAGCTTTTTGTAAATTTGCAGCCGATGCGATGCGTAAAGTGTTTTTGCTTCAGCAGGGTTTGAGCCTTGCTCCCGCAGATTCTGGAAAAGCGGCGGAATGGGCCGGCAGAGCGCGTAAGACGTTTCCGCGGAATGCACTTTCCTGTCTGGACAGGGCCAGCAGGCTTGTGGATCGCAATGTTAATTTGAAGATTATTTTCACCGATTTGGTGAACAGACTGATTGGACTTATCTGATGGATAACGAAAGCATAAAATTCGATTGTTTCCGCGGCTGCTCGGTAACGAGGGGTTCTTCCGACGAAGAGTTTTCCTGCGGCTACAGGGCGGGGTGCTGCAAACTCTCCGACCGTAACTGGCTGAAGGGAGTTGAGGACGGTACCTGCCCCGACATATTCGAGGTCCGCTTCAAGAATACACGGAAAGGTTTCTATATCAACGATTCCGGCCAGAAGTTAGATACCGGAGACCTGGTAATCGTGGAGGCTGCCAACGGGCACGACCTGGGCATTGTTACCCTGTCCGGCCCCATTGTGGCCCGCCAGATGGCCTGGAAAGGGGTATCCCGCGAGACTTCCGAATTCCGGAAGATTTACCGCAAGGCCAAGCCGCTGGACATACAGAAATGGCAGGATGCTATCGCCCGGGAGCAGGAAACCATGATCAAGGCCCGCAAGATTGCCGCAGAACTTGGCCTGGAGATGAAAATAGGCGACGTGGAATTCCAGGGCGACGGCACGAAGGCCATCTTTTACTATATAGCCGATGGCCGCGTGGATTTCCGCCAGCTTATCAAAGTGTTTGCGGAAGAATTCCGTATCCGTATAGAGATGAAGCAGATAGGCGCTCGCCAGGAGGCTGGTCTCATAGGCGGTCTCGGGGTCTGCGGCAGGGAACTGTGCTGCGCCAACTATATCACTTCTTTCCAAAGCATCTCTACATCCGCCGCACGCTGCCAGGATTTGAGCCTGAATCCGCAGAAGCTCGCCGGCCAGTGCGGCAAGCTCAAGTGCTGCCTCAACTACGAAGTGGCGAATTATCTGGATGCCCAGTCCCGTATCCCCAAGCTGCACGGACCGCTGGAATTCCAAGACGGGCTTGCCTACCTTCGCAAGACGGACATCCTGAGGGAGATAATGTACTTCTCCTACGACAAGAATTCCGACGCCAACCTGTATGCCCTGGATGCCGAAGAGGTCTGGGACATTCTGGAAATGAACCGTGCCGGTGAGCGCCCCGAGTCGCTCAAGACCGAGCCCGAGCCTGCCGCCCCCGAGTTCGTGACGGCTGTGGGAGACGACAGTATCTCCCGTTTCGATGCCCCCCGCCGTAAGCGGTCCAGGAACAAGAAACGTAACAATTCCCGCAGCCGCAACCGGGGTGGAGGCGGCGGGAAACAGGCGCGTAACGAGTCCGGAGAGTGATGAAACAGTGGCTGACAGTAGTGGCTTGCGCCGTTCTGCTACTGGCAGCCTGCGCAGAGCCCCTTTCCCGGGAGCGCTTCATAATCTCCGACGGAAGCGGGGAATACAGTTTTCCTGTGGAAATGAATGACAGTTCGGCGGTCTATGACCTGTCGTTCTATACTGTCATAGACCGATCCCCGCTGCAACCGGATACCCTTTCCTTCATCCCCATGGCCTTGTTGTGGCGATCTCCGTCCGGCCGATATTTTTCGGAGAACGTGTATTATCCCGCAGACTCCCTGCGGGTGTGCTATCGCCGTGGGCTTGAGCCGGTTGAGACCGGAACATGGGTGCTGGAGGTGTCTGTGGACAATGAACCGGAAGGTATGCGTGGCTTAGGGCTGATAGTTGCCAAAAAAAGTGTATATTTACAAGATGAAACCAAACCAAAAACGAACGAGTGATGGAGAATGAGGTATTTCTTGTTGACGTGGACCAGATTGCCCGCAAAATCAGCGGCGGCAAGAAGGTGCCCGGCTGGCTGATGAGTATTGTAAAACGCCTAATACATCAGGAAGATTTCAACCGTTATTTCCGTCAGGGAAAGCTCGGAACCGAGTTCCTGAACGGTTTCCTGGACTATATTGATGCAAAGGTGGATATCATAGGCGAAGAAAACATTCCGGACAAGGGACGTTTCACCTTCACCTCCAATCACCCCCTGGGCTTGTTGGACACTTGTGCGGAGACCGGCTTCCTTTCCGGTAAATACGACGGCAACATCCTGGTCCCCGCCAATGACCTGATGATGTCCGTCAAGCAGGTTCACCAGTACCTTATTCCGGTAAACAAGCTCGGCGGCCAGGGCCGGGAACTGGCATCGGCTCTGGACGACGCCTTTGCCTCCGACAAACAGATGCTGTATTTTCCCGCCGGCATCTGCTCCAGAAGGATAGACGGCATCATTCAAGATCTGCCGTGGAAGAAGACCTTTATCACCAAGTCCCGCCAGCACAAGCGGGATATCATACCGGTTTGGTTCTCGGGCCAGAATTCCCGTCGGTTCTACAGAATCTCCGACTGGTGCAAGAGGCTCAGGATCAAGTTTAATTTTGCAATGCTTACCCTCCCCTCGGAAGTGTTCCGCTGTCGCGGAGGCCATTTCAAAATGGTAATAGGCAAGCCCATTCCATGGCAGACTTTCGATTCCGGCCGAAATGATAACCAGTGGGCGGAATACGTGAGGGAACAAGTTTACAGTTTAAAGCAAGACTAGGCAATGGAGAATGTGGTGAATCCGGTCGATCCCGCTTTGCTGAAGGCGGAGTTGAATGAAAAAACCTTGCTGTGGAACTCCAGCCACGGCGGCTTTCAGTTGTACCTGATAGACGGAGTCAACTCTCCTTCCGTATTGCAGGAGGTAGGCCGCCTGCGGGAACTTGCTTTCCGGAGCAACGGCGGAGGAACGGGCAAAGCAATAGACCTGGACCGCTTCGACCTGGACCCTGCTCTCGGATTCAAGCAGCTGGTACTCTGGGACCCGGAGAATGAAATGATAGCCGGCGGCTATCGTATGTTGTTCGGAGACCGCTGCCGCTACGACGGCGAAGGTCAGCCCATCATGCCGTCTTCCCATCTTTTCCGTTTCTCGGAACGCTTTGTTAAAGAATATATGCCTTGTACAGTGGAACTTAGCCGTTCCTTCATTACCGCCTCGTTCTTGCAGAACGCATCCGCAGCCAGGAATGTGTTTGCGCTGGACAGCCTTCTGGGCGGCATTTGCAAGTCGGTGGCCCATACGGCCATGAGGTACTTCTTCGGCAAGGTTACTTTCTACCCAGACTATCCCAGGGAAGCCCTGGGTCTGGTGTCCGCTTTCTTCAGGAAGCATTGTGCGGACGATATGGTGCTTCCGCATAATGAGCTTCCTGCCTGTACCGATAGCGACCCTGCGGCAATCTTTACCAATGATAGTTTCAAGGCGGATTTCCGCGCGTTGAAGCTGGAATTCCGCAAAAGAGGGTTTTACCTCCCTCCCATACTCAATACCTACATAAATTTGTCTTCGGATTTCCGTTTCTTCGGTTCGGCTGTAAACGATGAGTTCGGGGATGTGACGGAGATGGGGCTGCTGGTAAAATTTGACGATATCCAGCCGGAACGTTACCGTGAATTGTTAGACGATAACCAATAAGAGACCAAAATTATGAAAAAATGGATGATGATTGTCAACCCGGCCTCCGCTTCTGCTTCAATAGAGGAAAAGTGGAAGGAGTATCATCAGATGCTCATCGAGGGCGGACTGGAAGTGGATGCTGTTGTAACCGAGGCCGCCGGCCATGCTATAGAAATAGCAAATAAAGCCGCTGCCGAGGGATACAGGCGTTTTATAGCGGTAGGAGGGGATGGCACCATCCATGAAGTGATGTCCGGACTTCTGCGTTTCTCCGATGCCAGGGGCATAGATATGGGGGAGTTTACGCTTGGGGTACTGCCTTATGGAACCGGCAACGACTGGATACGCAGTTCCAGGATTCCTAAAGATATAAGTGCGGCCGCAAATTGTATTCTCAAAGGCAATACCGCAAAGGAGGATATTGTACGTCTCACCTTATCCAACGGAGTGTTCTGTATGGCAAACATAGGAGGCATAGGCCTGGATGCCGATATCTGTTACTACACCAACCACCTCAAGCGGAGAGGACACAAGGGCGGCATCCTTTACAAACTTGTTGCCCCTTACTCCGTCTTTTCCAAGAAACGCCGCCAGGTGCTGGTGGAGTGCGACGGCGAGCTGGTGTACAAAGGGCGGCTGTTCTCGGCAGTCATAGGAAACGGAGTTTACCGGGGCGGCGGACTCAGGCAGAATGCCGACGGCGGCAACTGGAACGACGGAAAACTGGAACTTTCCATCATGGGCGACGTCAGCGCGTTCAAGGCCGTACAGCTTATGCTGCACGTATTTTCCGGAGACTTCGCTGTCCAGCCGGGCATCATTTCCAGACAGTTCCGCAGGTTGACGGTTACGCCCCTGGGCAAGCCGGACAGGGTGGAGTCGGACGGAGAAATTCCCGGAGTGCTCCCTCTCACAGTGGAATATACCGGCCAGCAAATCAATATCACCGTCCCTTAGAATATGAATACGAAAACCTCCCACAGTTTCCTTGCATTTGACTGCGGCGCCACTTCCGGACGCGGTGTGCTTGCCGAGTTTGACGGACATTCCTTCAAGATGGAGGAGGTTTACCGCTTCCCCTCGGAAATGAAAAGGGAAGACGGCCGCATGTATTGGGACGTGCTTGCCATGCGGGACCATCTGGCTGCATGCCTAAGGCAGCTTGGGCAGAAGGGGGTATGCCTGGATTCCATAGGCATAGATACCTGGGGTGTAGATTTCGGCTGCGTGGCTGCCGACGGTTCCCTCGCCGGCCTGCCCAGATGCTACAGAGACCCGTATACTACAGGCATCCCGGAGAAAGTGTATGAGAAAGTGCCCCGGGAGCAGCTGTATGCCCGCACCGGCATCCAGATAATGAACTTCAACACCATTTTCCAGCTGTATGCCCAGACTCAGGCCGGGGACGAGTCTTTGCGCCGGGCGTCCAGCATTCTCTTCATGCCGGACCTGCTCTCGTATCTCATTACAGGAAAGATGTTTTGCGAATATACGGACGCTTCCACGTCGGGCATGATGGACCAGGCATCCCGTCAGTTCAACAAAGGTCTGCTCGAGGAGCTGGGTATCCGTACCGACGTGCTGCTGCCTATAGTGCAGCCCGGCTGCATAGTAGGCGTGCTGTCCGCCGAACTGCAGAAGGAAAGCGGATTGGGGGCGGTTCCGGTGGTTGCCGTGGCCGGGCATGATACTGCATCTGCGATTGCCGCGGTGCCGGCGGCGGATGAACATTTTGCCTACCTGAGCAGCGGCACCTGGAGCCTGATGGGCATAGAAGTGCCGTCTCCCATTGTCAACGAAGAGTCTGCCCGGCTGAATTTCACCAACGAGGGCGGAATCGAAGGCACTACCCGTTTCCTGAAGAACATCACCGGAATGTGGCTTCTGGAAGAGTGCAGGCGCATATGGAAGGCCGGAGGCAAGCAATACAGCTATTCCGAACTTATGGAAATGGCTTTGTCGGAGAAGGATTTCACGGGACGCATCAATCCTGACGACCCGCGTTTCGCCGCTCCGGAGAATATGGTGGAGGAGATTCTTAGCTCCGTTCAGGAAGATATGTCCGACGCCCAAGTCGTTTCCTGCATCTATCATTCCCTCGCTGACCGCTACAAGGAGGTTATGGACATGCTCCAGGGCTTCGCCCCGTTCCGCATAGAAAAGCTGCACATCATAGGCGGAGGCAGTGCCAACGGCCTCCTGAACCAGTGGACGGCCGATGCTATCGGTATGCCGGTAGTGGCCGGTCCCACTGAAGCCACCGCTATCGGCAACGTGATGATGCAGGCAAAGGCTGCCGGCCTCGTGAAGGACCGCTGGGAGATGCGCCGTCTCATTGCCGATGTATTTTCCGTGAAGACTTTTACGCCAAACAAGTAAAACATTATACCCAATGAAAGAAGCACAGATCCTCAAAGCCTACGAAATCGCCAGGGAGCGCTATGCCGCCATTGGCGTTGATACCGACAAAGCTGTAGCCGAACTGGAAAAGCAGCAGATATCCCTCCATTGCTGGCAAACCGACGACGTGGTCGGTTTTGAACGCGACGAAGCCCTCTCCGGTGGCATCCAGACTACCGGTAATTATCCCGGACGTGCCCGCAACATAGATGAAGTACGCAAGGATCTTGAATTCGTAAAGACTCTCCTTGCCGGCAACCACAGGGTGAACCTGCACGAAATCTACGGCGATTTCGGCGGCCGTTTCGTGGACCGCGACCAAGTAGGTCCGGAGCACTTCCAGAGCTGGATTGAATGGGCCAGGGCCAACAATTTCAAGCTGGATTTCAATTCCACTTCTTTCTCCCATCCCAAGAGCGGTGACCTCTCGCTGAGCAACCCCGATTCCGTCATCCGGGACTTCTGGATCGAGCATACCAAGCGTTGCCGCCGTATAGCGGACGTGATAGGAAAAGCCCAGAACGACCCTTGCATAATGAACATCTGGGTACACGACGGCTCCAAAGACCTCACCGTCAACCGCAAGTATTACCGCGAAATCCTGGCCGACGCCCTGGATGAGATTCTGGCCGAGGAACTTCCCTGGATGAAGAGCTGCGTGGAAGCGAAGCTGTTCGGAATCGGCCTGGAAAGCTATACGGTGGGCTCGATGGACTTTTACGAGGGCTACTGCGCTACCCGCAAAGTTATTTACACCCTGGATACCGGCCACTATGAGCAGACGGAGAACGTAGCCGACAAAGTCGCGTCCCTGTTGCTTTTCGTGCCTGAACTTATGCTGCACGTCAGCCGTCCCGTGCGTTGGGATTCAGACCATGTGACCATTATGAACGAC
>CAMKQN010000030.1:0-21965 GCA_946414935.1 uncultured Bacteroidales bacterium | reverse complement strand
TTATGGCACGTATAGCCGGTGTTGATTTACCTAACAACAAACAAGGAGAGATAGGCTTGACCTATATCTTCGGTATCGGCCGCAGCTCCGCCAGGAAAATTCTTGACAAATGCGGTATCGATAGAACCATCAAAGTCGGTGACTGGAATGACGAGCAGATAGCCAAGATCCGTACCGAAATCAACGAAGAGTACAAGATCGAGGGTGAACTCCGTTCCTCCGTCCAGATGGACATAAAGCGTCTCATGGATATCGGTTGCTATCGCGGTATCCGTCACAGAGCAGGACTTCCTGTCCGTGGCCAGAGCACCAAGAACAACGCCCGTACTCGTAAGGGCAAGAAGAAGACCGTTGCCAACAAGAAGAAGGCGACCAAGTAATCCAGATGAATTATGGCAAAGAAAACTACAACATCCAAGAGAGTTGTCAAGGTTGAAGCTTATGGCGAAGCCCATATTTCATCAACCTTCAACAACGTCATCGTCTCCCTTACCAACGCCCAGGGCCAGGTTATCAGCTGGGGCTCTGCAGGTAAGTGCGGCTTCAGAGGTTCCAAGAAGAACACTCCCTACGCTGCCCAGATGGCTGCTGAAGATGCTGCAAAGACAGCATACGATGCAGGTCTCCGCAGGGTCAAGTGCTATGTCAAGGGTCCCGGCTCCGGACGCGAGTCCGCTGTCCGCACCATCAACAATGCGGGTATCATCGTGACCGAAATCGTCGACGTCACCCCTATGCCCCACAACGGATGCAGACCCAAAGGCCGTCGTAAAGTTTAATCTTATTAAAGCAGAATTACTATGGCAAGATATACAGGTCCCAGCACCAAGATCGCCCGTAAGTTCGGTGAGCCCATTTTCGGCGCAGACAAATATTTCGAGAAAAGGAATTTCCCTCCGGGACAGCACGGTCTCGCCTCCAAGCGCAAGAAGCAGAAGGAGTACGGCACCCAGCTCAAGGAGAAGCAGAAGGTCAAGTACATGTACGGTGTGCTCGAGCGTCAGTTCCGCAACACCTATGACAAGGCAGCCCGTATGGCAGGCCAGAAGGGTGAGAACCTCGTGCTCTTGCTCGAGTCCCGCCTGGACAACGTGGTCTATCGTCTGGGTATAGCTCCCAGCCGTGCAGCGGCCCGCCAGCTTGTTTCTCATCATCACATTACCCTTAACGGAGACATCTGCAGCATTCCTTCCGCACAGGTCAAGCCCGGCGACGTGGTTGCTGTCCGCGAGAGGTCCAAGAGCCTCGAGGTTATCCAGGCAAGCGTTGCTTCCGTCGCCAAGTACTCCTGGCTCGAATTCGACCAGAAGACTCTCGTCGGCAAGTTCCTCAATATGCCTACCCGCGCAGAAATCCCCGAAAACATCAACGAGCAGCTTATCGTCGATCTCTACTCCAAGTAACAGTTAACACCACAACAATATGGCAATCTTAGCATTCCAGAAGCCTGACAAGGTGATAGTGCTCGAAAGCAACGAGACCGTCGGCCGTTTCGAATTCCGTCCTCTTGAGCCCGGATACGGACAGACCATCGGTAACGCTCTTCGCCGCATTCTTCTTGCATCTTTGGAGGGTTTCGCAATCTCTCAAATCAAGATTGTCGGTGTCGACCAGGAGTTCCAGACCATCCCCGGAGTTATCGAGGGGATGCAGGATATCATTCTTAACCTCAAGCAGGTGAGATTCCGCAGAATGGTCGATTCCGTCGATTCCGAGACCGTCAACATTACCGTCAGCGGCAAGCACGAGTTTACCGCTGAAGATATCTCCAAAGGATTGTCTTCTTTCAAGGTGTTAAACCTGGAGCAGCACATCTGTTCTCTTGAACCGTCTGTCAAGCTCGAAATCTCCATCACCATCACCAAGGGCCGCGGTTTCGTACCCGCCGAGGAGAGCCGTGACGAGAACACGCCCATCGGAACCATTCCCGTGGATGCCATCTACACCCCTATCCGCAAGGTCAACTGGAGCGTGGACAACTGGCGTGTGGAGCAGAAGACCGACTACGAGAAACTTACCCTTGAGGTTGTCACCGACGGCTCCATCAGCCCGGACGACGCCCTTCAGGAGGCTGCAAACATTTTGATTTACCATTTCAGGCTGTTCACGGATGACAAGAAGGTGCCCATCGAGAGCGCCGTGGAGTCCGCCAGCAACGAACTGGACGAGGAGTCCCTCCGTACGAGGCACCTGCTGCTCTCCAAGCTCGCCGACGTGGGTCTGTCTGTCCGCGCTTTCAACTGCCTCAAGGCCGCTGAAATCGAGACTTTCGCAGATCTGGTTTCCTACACCCGTCCCGAGCTTATGAAGTTCCGCAACTTCGGACGCAAGAGTCTCCACGAAATAGAGCTTCTTGTCGAGAAGATGAAGCTCGAGTTCGGAATGGACGTCACCAAGTATAATATCGAACCCAAGAAAAAAATTGAACAGTAGAGATGAGACACAATAAAGCTATCAATCATCTGGGACGTCAGAGCGGTCATCGCAAGGCAATGCTTGCGAACATGGCATCTTCCCTGATTATGCACAAGCGCATTAACACCACCGTAGCCAAGGCCAAGGCACTCAAGAGCTATGTGGAGCCGCTTATCACCAAGTCCAAGGAAGATACTACCCATTCCCGCCGCGTCGTGTTCAGCTACCTTAAGGACAAGAACGCAGTCACCGAGCTTTTCCGCGTGATAGCTCCGAAGATTGCCGACCGTCCGGGCGGATACACCCGCGTACTGCACACCGGTTTCCGTCAGGGAGACGCAGCCGAGATGGCGCTGATCGAGCTTGTGGACTTCAACGAGGCTGCACTTGCAAGTGCACCCAAGGCCGCTAAGAAGACCACCCGCCGCAGCCGCGCCAAGAAGGCTGAAGCCCCCGCAGAAGCGCCTGCAGCAGAGGCCCCCGCACAGGAGGAGAAGGCTGAATAAGATAGAAAGAGGCGGGCTGAAAGGCCCGCTTCTTTGTTATTTTGTTAACGAATTCTAATAACCGACCTTTATGAATCCACTATTCTATGCAGTCCCGTGCGCTTCCGTATTGGCGCTGTTGTTTGCCTTCATCTTCTACAGGCAGATGAAGAAGCAGGATGAAGGTACTCCTACCATGAAGCAGATTGCCCAATACGTACGCGAGGGGGCAATGGCATATCTGAAGCAGCAGTACAAAGTCGTAGTGATTGTTTTCGCTATCATGGCTGTGTTCTTTGCTGTGCTTGCATACGTTTTCCATGTTCAGAATCCGTGGGTGCCGTTTGCATTCCTCACCGGAGGTTTCTTCAGCGGTCTTGCCGGTTTTATCGGCATGAAGACTGCGACTTTCGCTTCCGGACGTACCGCGAATGCCGCCCGCCGTTCCTTGAATGCAGGTCTCAAAGTGGCCTTCCGCAGCGGCGCCGTCATGGGCCTTACCGTCGTGGGCCTCGGCCTTCTCGATATTGCATTGTGGTACATCGTGCTCAATGCCTGCATAGTGGAAGCTACTGATGCACAGAAGCTTGTAGTTATCACCACCACCATGCTCACCTTCGGCATGGGTGCATCCACCCAGGCCCTCTTCGCACGTGTTGGCGGCGGTATCTACACCAAGGCCGCAGACGTAGGTGCAGACATCGTGGGCAAAGTAGAGAGCGACCTGCCCGAAGACGACCCCCGTAACCCTGCAACCATCGCCGACAATGTGGGCGACAATGTGGGTGACGTGGCCGGCATGGGCGCCGACCTTTACGAGAGCTACTGCGGCTCCATCCTCTCCACCATGGCCCTGGGTGCTTCCGCATTCTATGTTGCAGGTCCTGAGATGCAGACCAAGGCCATCATCGCCCCTATGCTCATCGCAGCCGTGGGCGTGGTGCTCTCCGTGATCAGCATCTTCACCGTCCGCACCAAGGAAGGCGCCGGAATGGGACAGCTCCTTAAGAGCATGAGTTTCGGCACCAATCTCGCTGCCATTCTCAGCGGCGTCGCCACCTTCGGCATCCTCGCCCTGGTATTCGGTACGCAGAACAACGACTGGTGGCATTTCTCCTGCTCCGTAGTGGCTGGACTGCTCGCCGGTGTCATCATAGGCAAGGCGACTGAGTATTACACCTCCCACTCCTATAAGCCCACACAGAAGCTTGCGGAGGCCTCCAAGACCGGTCCCGCTACCGTCATCATCAACGGAGTAGGCCTGGGTATGGTTTCTACCGCGGTGCCCGTGATTTCCATCGTGTGCGCAATCGTGCTGGCATACCTCTTCGCCATAGGCTTCGACGTGCAGAACATGATGACGGCGGCAAGCCTCTCCAAGGGACTCTACGGCGTGGCCATCGCTGCCGTGGGAATGCTTTCCACCCTGGGAATCACCCTTGCTACCGATGCTTACGGCCCCATCGCCGACAACGCCGGCGGTAACGCCCAGATGAGCGAACTGGAGCCCGAAGTACGCGAGCGTACCGATGTGCTCGATGCCCTCGGAAACACCACTGCGGCTACCGGAAAAGGCTTTGCCATCGGTTCCGCCGCTCTTACCGCCCTGGCCCTGCTGGCCTCTTACATCGAGGAGATCAAGATAGCGCTCGAAAGGGCAGGCTCCTATGTGGCTGGTGTTGCAGGACAGGTGAAGGCAGCCGATGCTTCCATTCTGGACATCCTGAACAATTACAACGTGTCCCTGATGAATCCCACCGTGCTTGCAGGCGTATTCGTGGGCTCCATGATGGCATTCCTCTTCTGCGGTCTCACCATGAATGCAGTGGGCCGCGCCGCCAGCAAGATGGTGGTCGAGGTGCGCCGTCAGTTCCGCGAAATCAAGGGCATACTCACCGGAGAAGGCACTCCCGACTACAAGAGGTGCGTGGAGATTTCCACCAAGGCTGCCCAGCATGAAATGCTCGGTCCCGCCCTTCTGGCAATCATCGTTCCCGTTATCGTGGGTTGCGTGCTCGGCGTTGCCGGCGTGCTCGGTCTGCTCATCGGCGGACTCGGCGCAGGCTTCGTGCTCGCAGTGTTCATGTCCAATTCAGGCGGCGCCTGGGACAATGCCAAGAAATTTGTAGAGGAAGGACATTTCGGAGGCAAGAACTCCGACTGCCATCATGCCACCGTGGTGGGTGACACCGTTGGAGACCCCTTCAAGGACACCTCCGGCCCTTCACTCAACATCCTCATCAAGCTTATGAGTATGGTGAGTATTGTGATGGCTGGCCTTACCGTAGGATTCCACCTGCTGTAAGTATCCAAAATACAATAGCAAGAAGCGGGACTGACCAGTGGCCGGCCCCGCTTTCTTTGCTGCGACGCTCAGTTGAACAGGCGTATGGCTCCGAAGACGCCGAGCGAAGCCGCCAGCATGATGGCTCCGGCCAGCATTACGCCAAGCATTACGAAAACCACGCTCTTCTTGAAATCCATATTCAGGATGCTGGCAGCCAGGGTCCCGGTCCAGGCTCCAGTGCCGGGCAGCGGAATGCCCACGAAGAGCAGCAGGGCCCAGTAGAGCCCGCGGCCCGCTTTGGCTTCAAGCTTGCGGCCGCCTTTCTCGCCCTTCTCCAGGCACCAGCGGAAAATACCGCCTATGAATTTCTTGTCCTTGCCCCATTCCAGAATGCGGCGGGCAAAGAGAAAGATAAACGGAACCGGGAGCATATTGCCCAGTACGGCAACTATGATTGATGGCACCAAGGGGAGCCCGAAGCCTACGGCGTAGGGCATAGCTCCGCGAATTTCAATCAGCGGCACCATCGAAATGAGGAATACTATGAGATACTTCTTGAACACGGGGCAAAGGTACGATAATTTTCGTATATTTGTAGGTTATGAAATCTATTCTCGGAATCGGTAATGCTCTGACGGATATTCTTGCCGTCCTTCCGGACGACACGCTTCTCAACACCTACCACCTTCCCCGCGGCAGTATGCAGCACGTTGACATGGAAACGGGCGACAAGATCTGGGCTGCACTTAAGCCCCTGGGTGTGAAGTATGTAGCCGGAGGCAGCGCAGCCAACACCATAGTCTGTACTTCCATCTTCGGAATGAAGTCGAGTTTCATAGGCAAGATCGGGGACGATGAACTTGGCTTGCTGTTCAAGAGCGACCAGGAACAGTACGGCGTGAACACCTTGCTGCTCAAGAGTGAACATTCCAGCGGCCGCTCCATGGTGTTCGTGAGCGGCGGCAACGCCGAGCGTACCTTCGCAGTCTATCTGGGAGCCGCCATGGACTTGGTGCCGGAAGACCTGAAGCCGGAATATTTCCAAGGGCACGACTACTTTCATATCGAAGGCTATCTAGTTCAGAACCAAGACCTTATCCGCAAGGCGGTAGAGCTGGCCCACGAGGCCGGGTGCATAATATCCCTGGATATGGCATCCTATAACGTGGTGGAGAGCAACAACGCCTTCCTGCACGATATAGTGGAGCGCTATGTGGACATAGTGTTCGCCAACGAGACGGAGAGCCGGGCCTTCACCAAGATTCCGGGAGCCCTGGATGCACTCCGGGAAATAAGCAAGCTCTGTAAGATTGCCGTAGTCAAGGTGGGAAAAGACGGCAGCTGGCTCAAATCGGGAGACGAAGAGTATTATATCCCGGCATGGCCTGCCAACACCATTGACGCCACTGGCGCAGGAGACACCTATGCCGCCGGTTTCATTTATGCTCATTCCCTCGGAATGCCGCTGAAGGTCTGCGGTGAAGTGGGCTCCATCATCGCCGCCAAGGTGGTGGAAGTCATTGGAACCAAGATAGATATTCCACGCTGGCGCGATGCCAAGACCGAGATACGCGGGCTTATCGCAGCCAACGGAGGCACAGCCTTACCATAACGATATATTTTTCTATACAATAAGCACGAAATGTTTGAGATTCTAACAAAAGAAATGTTGACCCCCATCATCTGCAGGATGAAGGTCTCTGCGCCCAGGCTCGCCGCCGCGGCACAGCCGGGTCAATTCCTGATTGTTCGCGCCGATGAGAAAGGAGAGCGTATTCCCTTGACCATAAGCGACTTCGACAGAGAAGAGGGTACTGTTACCATTGTAACCCAGAAGATTGGAGCCTCCACTACCGACATTATTGCTTACGAGCCCGGAGAGTGCTTCGCCGACGTGGTAGGTCCTTTGGGCCTCCCTTCCGAGTTTGTGGAAATGCCCGCCGACAAGCTAAAGGAGCAGCGTTATATCCTGATTGCAGGCGGTCTCGGTACAGCACCGGTATATCCCCAGGCCAAGTGGCTCAAGGAGCACGGCGTGCCCGTGGATGTAATCATTGGCGCCAAGACCAAGGACATTCTCATCTACGTTGACGAGATGAAGGAGGTCTGCGACAATCTCTTCGTATGCACCGACGATGGCTCCTACGGATTCAAAGGTATGGGTACCAATATGTTGGAGCATGTAGTGTCGGAAGGTCACAGCTATACCCAGGCCGTCATCATCGGCCCCATGATCATGATGAAGTTTACCACTCTCACCTGCAAGAAGCTCGGCATTCCCGCCATCGTGAGCCTCAACACCCTAATGGTGGACGGCACAGGCATGTGCGGAGCCTGCCGCGTGAGCGTGGGAGGCAAGACCCGCTTCGCCTGCGTGGAAGGTCCCGAATTCGACGGTTACGAGGTGGACTTCGACGAGGCTATGCGCCGCCAGGGCCAGTACAAGGCCGAAGAGGCTGCAGTGAACGAGCATCACGTATGTAAAATAGGGAGGGGAAAATAATGGCAAACAGAATACCCAGAGTTGCGGTCCGCGAGCAGGATGCCAAGGTCCGCGCAACCAATTTCGAAGAAGTATGCTACGGCTACAACCGTGAGGAAGCGATGCTGGAGGCCAGCCGCTGCCTGCACTGCAAGAATCCCCGCTGCGTGGGCGCCTGCCCAGTGAGCATCAAGATTCCGGATTTCATCGCCAAGCTTTGCGAGGGTGACGTCAAAGGTGCCGCTGCCGTCATAGCTGAAGACAGCTCCCTGCCTGCAGTGTGCGGACGCGTGTGCCCGCAGGAGACCCAGTGCGAGGGCAGCTGCGTGCTGGGCGTGAAGGGTGAGCCTGTAGCCATAGGCAAGCTTGAGCGTTTCGTAGCCGATGCTACCCTAGGTGAGGCCAGTGCCGAGTGCGCACCTGCCAACGGCATCAAGGTTGCGGTCGTAGGCTCCGGCCCTGCAGGGCTTGCCTGCGCATCCGACCTTGCCAAGTGGGGTTACGACGTCACCATTTTCGAGGCCCTTCACAAGGCCGGCGGCGTGCTGGAGTATGGCATTCCCGAGTTCCGTCTGCCCAAAGACAAGGTGCTGAAACTGGAAATCGAAGAAGTACGCAAGCTCGGAGTGAAGATAGAGACCGACGTCATCATCGGCAAGACCGTCACTATCGATTCCCTGATGGACGAGGAAGGCTTCAAGGCCGTTTTCATCGGCTCCGGCGCCGGCCTGCCCAAGTTTATGAATATCCCCGGAGAGAATCTCTGCGGAGTATTTTCCGCCAACGAGTTCCTCACCCGCAACAACCTAATGAAGGCCTGGAGGGAGGACTACCTTACCCCTATCCACGCCGGTAAGAAGGTGTGCGTAGTGGGCGGCGGCAACGTGGCCATGGATGCTGCCCGTACGGCCCTGCGCCTGGGCGCCGAGGTGCACATCGTGTACCGTCGTACAGAGGCCGAGCTGCCCGCACGCCGCGAGGAGGTGCATCACGCCATCGAGGAAGGAATCATCTTCGATATGCTCACCAATCCCGTCGAGGTGCTTGGCGACGAAAGGGGTTGGGTACGTGCCCTGCGTTGCATCCGTATGGAACTTGGCGAGCCCGACGAGAGTGGCCGCCGCAGCCCTGTGCCCGTGCCGGGAAGCGAGTTCGACATCGAGACCGAGACCGTCATCATGGCCCTCGGTACTTCCCCTAACCCTATGATTTCCAGGACTACTGCCGGTCTGGAGACCAACCGCCGCGGCTGCCTTGTGGCAGACGAGAAGGGTTCTACCACCCGTCCCGGCGTGTTCGCGGGAGGAGATGCCGTTACCGGTGCCGCCACCGTGATTCTGGCTATGGGAGCCGGACGTACGGCAGCCAAAGCCATCGACGAGTATATCAAAGGTCTCTGACCCTGAAGAAATCGGGGAAAGATTTGCTTACGCAGGCGGTGTCGTCTATCTGGACGGGACCGCCTGCTCCTATTGCGGCCACGCTGAGAGCCATTGCCATGCGGTGATCGTGGCGGGAAGTGTAGGCGCCGCCGTTGAGCAGGCGTCCGCTCAGCAGCCGGCTGACCCAGGTCTCTCCCTGGACTACAAGTTCGTCGCCCTCGGCAGCCGCTTCTACGCCCATCTGCTGCAGCATTTCCAGCACTGCGCGTGCCCTGTCCGATTCCTTCCCGGCAAGTCGGCCGAGCCCGGCTATGCGCGATTCTCCGGCGCAGAATGCCGCCAGCACTGCCACTATTGGGAAGAGGTCGGGAGCGTGGTTCAGGTCGATACTGAAGCCTTCCAGCGGCGCCCGGCGTACGCACAGCGTCCCGTCATCCATCTGGGACACCAGGGCTCCGGCTTCCACCAGTACGTCAATTATGGCTATGTCGGCCTGAATGGAGCTCATGTCCATCCCTACCAGTTCTGTGCTGCCGAATATGGCACCGGCCACCAGGAAATTGGCGGCGGCGCTCCAGTCGCTCTCTATGCCGAACGATGCGGCGCGGTATTTCTGTCCTCCCCGTACCTTGAAAGTGATACCGCTGCAGCCGCTCCAGTCTTCCGCCTCCAGCAGCTGGGCGTCGCCTTCCATCTCGCTCTTGGTGCCGATTCCGAAGTGGCGGAGCACGTCGAGTGTGATGTACATATAGGGTATGCTTTTGGGCTCGGTGACGTGCAAGGTGCTGTCTTTGGCGCACATAGGCAGGGCCATCAGCAGGCCGGAGATCAGTTGCGACCCGCCGCTGCCGCTCACTTCGGCATTGCCGGGTATGAGCTTGCCCCGGACGGTGAGAGGGACGTGTATTTCCCGTTTGCCTTCGGTGGGGGCATCGTCGTCGCCGTTGGTGAGCAGCACTCCGAAGGCGGCCATGATTGCCGCGGCCGAGTTCATTGGACGGCGGGGCAGGGTGCCGTGGCCCTCGATGCGGAAGGGCTTGCCGTTGATTGCCGCCAGCACGGGGATGCTGAGGCGGGCCAGCAGGCCGGATTCGCCTACGTCCAGCGACTCCAGGGCAGTGCCGGGGAGTGCTTTGATTCCGTTGATTATCAGTGTGCTTCCTTCTTTTTCGACGCCGGCTCCGAGGGCTTGCGCCACCTTGATTGCGGCTTCGCTGTCGTCGCAGGGGGAGTAGTCGGACAGGCGGGATCTGCCTTCGGCGAGCGCTGCGGCAAGTATTGCCCTCTGGGCGAAGCTCTTGGAGGCGGGCATACGGAGACCGCTGCGGTGGAAGCCTTTGGCATTGCCGTAGATTTGTGCCGCCAATTCCGCTGCGATGGGCTGACCGGGGGCGGTGGCCTCCTCTGCGTTCAGTGCAGCGTAGGTGAAGGGGGCTCCGCGGCGGAGGCAGGAAATACGGCTTTCACGCCCTTCTTCACCCATTCCGAAGGCCACCAGACGGCCCTGGAGCGAATCGATGTCTTCCAGCACCAGGCTGTAGAGACTGCCGAGCCTGGCGGCGTCTTCGGCTGAGTGACAAGTGGTTACAATCTTGGCTATGTCTGCTCCGTAGCGGAAGCAGCGGGCGAGCGCCATCTGCAAGCCGTGGTCGTCGGGGGTCTCGAGGAAGTTGTGGTAGGAGCGGATAATCTCCGTTCCACATTCTTTGCACAGCTTCTGGAAGCGGCGGCTGAATCCGGACGGCGCTTCAATCTCCAGGTCGGCAAACCTGGCTCCGGCCTGAATTGCGATGGACAGGCGATGCTCCGCGGTGTCCCAGTCGGGAGAGGGGGAGTTTTGCGGTGATGCGGCAGGCTCTTGGGAGGCGGCAGGTTGTAGGACCACGGCAGGTACCGAAACGCGGCAGGTGGCGATGAGCGGCACGTCGGTCTGCGAAAACAGATCCTCTATTTCCTCGTCACTCAGCGGACACAGGTCCATACGAATCTCCGCCATCTCCAAGGACGGAAGCAATGAAAGTATCTCTTCGTAAGTCTTATGTTGAAGGCTCGTGCAAATCATATAGCAAGTGAATTACAGATTACGAAGATACGGCAAATTCGTCATTATTTCAAGATGTGGCCACGAAACGGATATGGCGCTAGTCACATCCGTCGCGCGGCAGCAGGGGTTTTATTTTTTTGTATATTTGTACGTCCCGGATTCGGGAGAATTGATATGCGCGCTGTTGTTCAAAGAGTTTCTTCTGCATCCGTCACGATTGGCGGAAAGCTGAAGTCTGTTATTGGCCAGGGATTTCTGGTCCTGCTTGGAGTTGGTCACGACGACGGTCCTGAGGATCTGGAATGGCTGGTGAAGAAGGTGGCCGGTCTGCGTGTCTTCGACGATGAGGCTGGCGTGATGAACCTCAGCCTGGCCGATGTGGGGGGAGAGGCTCTTGTCGTGAGCCAGTTTACCCTGATGGCTTCTACCAGGAAGGGCAATCGTCCGTCTTATATCGCCGCCGCCGGACACGAGAAGGCAATCCCTTTGTATGAGGCCTTCTGCTCTGCTTTGTCAGCTGCCATAGGCCGTCCGGTAGGCACAGGAGAGTTCGGCGCAGACATGAAGGTTTCGCTTGTGAATGACGGCCCCGTTACCATTTGCATAGATACGAAGAACAGGGAGTAGCCGCAGGCCGTCGAATTTTTGGGCGAAATATCTCCTGATTGTCACGGTCCCATCAGCTACCCTCTTTCGTTAAGTATTTACGATTCTTTCGAAAGAATCAGCAAAATCTGCTCCTGCGGTATTGCATGAGCTTTTTTGATTGCATAGCTTTGCGGCGTAACTTTAAAAACTTACGCTATGAATAAAATCATCCTCACCCCTGAGCAATTCGCTCAGTACGAAGCCATCGCCAGCGAGTACGACCGCTTCCGCAGACTATCCCAGGAAGAGAAGGAAGACCTCATCATCCGCATCGCCACTAGCACCTACATCGACCTGCTGTGCGACTGGGCGTTCAAACACGTCTTCGGTCACAATGAGCAGAACCTTATGCTGCTGTTGAACGACATCCTTCCCGAAAAGATCATCCACATCGAGTACGACCCCAACGAGATCGACCTCTGGAAGGGCGACGACAAGAAAGTGATAATGGACGTTCTCTGCCATACGGCCGACGGCCGCAAGATCATCGTGGAGATGCAGCGGGCAGACAAGGAGTTCCTGCGGAACCGCCTGCTTTTCTACGGGGCGTCGATGATTCACAGCCAGTTACACAAGGGGGAGTCCTACGGGAAGCTGGTGCCGGTGTACGTCGTATGCTTCATGAACTTCCGCTTGCAGCACGACACGGACAAGCTGATTTACACGTATCAGCTGCGGGAGACCACAGGCGAAGGATACACCAAGCGGAGCCTCCTCAACCTATACCTGTGTGAACTGCCGCGATTTGCCGGTGAGCCTGGGAAGGCGAGCGATCCGGTGGAGGAATGGTTTGATATTCTTCAAAATATGAGTACCTTTGTGAGCAGGCCGGAAAGGTACGTAGGCAAGTACGATGCAATCTTCGAGTGCAGCCGTCAGTACCCGATTCCGGAGCAGGACAAACTACAATACTTTCGCTCTATGTTCAACGACGACATCCGTTCATACCTCACCGACGAGGACCGCAAGGAGATAGCCGAGGAGTACTATGCCAAAGGCTTCGATCAAGGAAATGCGAAAGGCATCGAGCAGGGACTTAGTCAAGGCATTGAGCAGGTAGCCAGAAGACTGAAAGCAGAAGGTATTCCTGTCGAAACCATAGTTTCAACGACAGGCCTGTCTCGCGAAGCCATAGAGGCCTTGGCTTAAGTTTTGGGGTTTTTCTTTTTTTTGATATGAAGGAAGTGCTGTCTTCCTTCTTTTTTATTATTTTTGCTTGAATAATTTTTTGCAGGTATGGATAGAAGAATATGGCTCGTCGCGGCGATTGCCGCAATTCTGACTATGGCGGGCATTACGTGGGGGTGCAGCAGGCATGATGAGTACGACATCTCAAGAGGTATCGACAAGGAAATCACTTTGTTTACGGAGGAGGTGAGTCTTCCGGTGGGGGACATCGGTCCTTTGATGCCAAAGCAGCTACTTGAAAAATCCGGCTTGAGCGATCTTCTGAAACAGTTTGTGAAGGAGGATGAGGACGGATACCTGTGCGTGGAGTCGCAGGGGAGTGTCTTCAGCAACTTCGTATTGATGCTCAGCATGCTGGCCCCGGACCAGTCAAAGCCTGCTGATATCCCGATAGACGCTTTTTCCGGTGCCTTCAATACCATGGCGTCTGCTATGGAGATGTTTGGGCTCTCCACTGCCTCCCAGGTTTTTTCGCTGTATGCTTCGAATCCCCTGACAGAAGAGATTGCCGTTTCCGGCCAGCTCTCGCTGACCGGTGGCGAGGCTGGTTCCGGTCCATCTAATGTGCTGGTTTCCAAGGCTTTTTCTCGGCAGAAAGTGGCCTCTGGCGCTGATAATGCTGTATTTTTCAGTGAAACGCAGACCGGGGCAAGGAGCTTCGACGGCTGCAAACTGGACAACATGGTCTTGCATTTGCCGGCTGAGTTTTTGCAGAAGGATCCCGCACAGGGTATAGGATCTATATCTATTGGATATAATTACAAGGGTTTCATTTCTGTAGGCGACGTGCTCACGGAGGCTCTTCCCTTCGACATATCCGACCTGAATCTCCCTTTGGGACAGTACAAGGTGAAAGAAGCCAGAATCTGCGCTGATGTGAAGAGCGAGATCCCAGTCACTTTGGAGCTTGCGAGCGTAAGAATTCTGGAACTTAAGACGGATGAGGAAGGCAAAACATATACGGAATTGTGCGAAGACGTGGAGGTGACTCCGGGCATAAGCATCAATTCAGGCAGCCCCGACAATCCCGTCGTGACGCCTTTGGAGGTGGTAATAAAGGCCAGGGAAGGCAACATACCCGATATCGGTGGCATACGTCTGGGCATAAAAGTACTGGCGCCTACTGGCGAGGGCGACAAGCGGCTGGGTATGAAACAGACCATCAATATCAACAACATCCGGGCTACCGTAAGCGGCGGAATAACGATCAAGGAATTATGAAAAAGACAATGATACCACTGTTGGCCGCTTTCGTCCTGGGATGGAACGCGGAGGCTCAAGAAATCGTGAATCCGGCAGAAGCTGCATTCCTGGAAAACGGTTTCGTACGTATCGGGGAGTTCCAGAGCAACAGCCGCAACAACGTTGGCGCCGCCTCCTTCATTTTCCCGAAAGAGGACAAACTGGTGACAGGCCTTCATTCTTCGGTGGGTACAGATCAGTTCCCGGGTGGCCTGAAAGCCGTGAACAGCCTTTATAACGCACTGAATTACAATCTTGTATCTTATGGCTGGAGAGGCCGTGGGAGGGGTTTCCACAGTATTGAGATAGGCGCAAAAGTGAACTACGGAGCTTCCGTCCCCAAGGAAATCTTCCAGATTCTCAAGACCGGAACTTCGCAGTCTCCCTACGACCTTTCCTCGCTCCGGGCTTTCGGCAACGTGTACGGAGAAATAGCCTACGCCTATTCATTTCCTTTCGGCGAACATTTTTCCCTGGGAGGCAGGGTGAAATTGCTCGTGGGACTGAACAGCCTGGACATCATAGCACGCAAGTTCGATGTGACCACCACCATGGACCAATACAAGTTGGATTTCGATGCCGACATCGACATGACCAATTTCTTCCGCAAGGCCTGGGTAGATGGCGAGGGCCATATCGACTATACCAGTTATGTGGGAAAGGGCAAGTTCGGCATGCCCACCGGCGCCGGTCTTGCCATGGACCTGGGATTTGTGTGGAAGCCTTTCCGAGGCTTCTCCCTGTCGGCTTCCGTAAACGACTTGGGAGGCATACTTTGGTATTACGGCAACGGCGGATACAGCTCGGGCTCGTATGCTTTCGACGGACTTAGGGGACTGAGTATGGATGAGTTGAACGAGAAGGGCTTGATGGAGAGGGTGAACGGTCTCAAAGATGAGGTCCTGGGCGCGATTATGCCAAAGGTAAGGGAAAAAAGTTTAAAGTTGAAGTATATCCCGCTCAGCGCCAGCCTGAAGACAAGTTATGCTATGCCGTTCTGGGAGAGGCTGTCGGCGGAAGCTTCCTGCCTCTATACCGGTTACCGTTTCTGCCTCCCTTACTGGGAAGCGAGAGGCGGTCTGGCCCTGGACTTCCCTGGAGTGGCGCATCTGGGAGTGAACGCCGGCAGCGGCGCCTGCGGCTTCGTGTATAGCGTGAACGGAAGCGTCAACATCCAGTCGTTCAAGCTTTATGCAAGTTTCGAGAACGGTATAGGGGGAGTTATACCTTACGAGGGTATTCCGCTGCAAGCCAACAACAACTGCCTCTTGATAGGCTTGGCTTACCTGTTGAAATAGAGGATACTACGCACCGGTTTCACCGACGGGCGGAATTTACAGGAGAAGGTCGTCTATTCGTATCTTGGGTACGTAATGGACGCTTTCTTCGCGATAATAGCGGAGGTCGGAACCGGCAGGCACTTCCGTAAGCTCTATGCGGTCGCTGCCCTTGCCTATGGCAAGTACTGCGAGCGGTTCCAGCTCCAGGCCCAGCGCATCCTTTACCTCCTGATGATTGAATGCCCTTACAATCAGGGCGTTGAGGCCTATTTCCACAGCTTTAAGCGCCATGCTCTGAAGCGAGATGCCGAGGTCTATGTACACGGAGGGGGATTCCGGTACCGTGGTGCACAGTATGATGAACGCCTGAGGTTCCGTGCCTGGGAGAGGCAGGTGCAGTTCAGGCAGGTAGGCGCCGAAATGCAGGAAGCGGCAGAAGTCTTTGCCGCCGGATGCGGCATCCAGCAGTTTGAAGCGGAAAAACTGGCCGTTTTTGCTGGACGGAATTTTGTTGTTTACCGACACGATAGTCTCCAACTGCCTCATTGCCACTATGTAAGATTGATCGAAACTCCTGTGGCTGCGGTTCCTCAAGAAGAGCGTGTCGAGCGACGGTGTATTGCGGCGCACTACCGTGCGGCCGGCGTTCCGGAGCTCCTCTTCCCGCCTTTCGATATAATTGTCTGCCATTTCGTTACATTCTGTTCAGTCTCCAAATATACGATTTTTTGTATATCTTTGCAGTCCTTTAATAATTCGGATTATGAGTCTTTGCGCTTTACTCTTGGCTTTTGTGCTGTCATCGGCTCCCGGCGATTCCGTAGCCGTGAAGCCCTCGCTGGTGCATCCCGAGGTGGGCGACAGGCTCCTGACCGACTCGGTGGAAGTTCGCTTCATGGGGCGTAAACAGTACTACGACAAGACTTTAACGGATTCTGCCGACCCCGATATCAAGTCTCCCAAATCGGTCAACATCCATCCTTTCGGGCACAAGTATTACGTAAATTCTCTGGAGGGCGGGCGCACGGTGGTGTTCGATTTCGACACCCACAAGAAAATCAAAGTAATACATCATGAATTCACCGAAGATCAGGATTCCCTTTGGGCTCCTGCCAGCGGTTTTTTCAACTTCCGTAAGTCTTTCAAGCACCCCAACAATTTTACCGGCAAGCCGGTGGAAAGCGCCTTCTCGCACCGGGGCCGATATCTCTGGATTCCTTATTACCGCCGTAGCTTCGACCTCAACGCCCAGGAGCCTTCCGCCATGGCAGTTATTGATACTGAGCGAGATAGCATAGTGCGGATGTTCGAGACGGGGCCTCTTCCGAAGATGGTGGCCGTGTCCCCGGACGGAACCCGCCTGGCTGTTACCCATTGGGGCAACAACACCGTGGGCCTGATGGACATATCGTCCGAAGTCCCCGAAGACTGGCACTATATCTCTTGCCTGGTGGTGGACCGCAAGCTGGACCTGAAATTCAGTTACACCGAAAAGGTGGACCGTGACGTGAACAGCGGCTACTGCCTTCGCGGTACGGTGTTTACCCCGGACAACAAGCGCCTGCTGGTGGGCTGTATGGGCAGCGGCGGCGGCATTGCCGTCATCGACCTGGAGAGCAACGCCTACCTGGGGCGGGCTCTGGGGACCAAGTCCAGTCTGCGCCATTTGATTATCAAGAACGGCTACCTGTACGGCAGCATCAACAACTCCGGATATGTGCAACGTATCCCTCTGGACGAGTTCCTAAGCGGCTGTTCCGTCCTGGACGGCGACAAGACAAAGACCGTGAAGCTAGACGGGTGGACCTCCTGCAAGGTGCCTGCCGGCGCCCGCACGCTGGAGGCCTCTCCGGATGGCCGCTATATCTTCGTTTCCTGCAATTTCTCCAGCTGCCTTGCCGTGGTGGACGCCCGCTCCATGACGCTGGTGGGCAGGTTGCCCGCCGATTCTTACCCCGTGGGCCTGGATGTTTCCTCCGACGGCCGCTATGTGTTCACTACTTCACAGGGGCGCAGCAGAGGCGGGAATGCAGTGGATATTTTTGAAGTAACTTACAGAGAATGAGACGATTCCTATTATATTGCATACTTTTGAGCGTACCAGCCATCGCATCTGCGGCCCCGGAAGTCAGGGACAGCGTGGTGGTGGACGCCCGCGCCATGGCCGACTCCCTCATCGCCCGTGCGGAGCTTTTCCTGGGTACGCCCTATGTCTGGGCCGCCAACGGCCCCAAGGCCTTCGACTGCACCGGTTATACCAAGTACCTGTA
Source organism: uncultured Bacteroidales bacterium (assembly GCA_946414935.1). Taxonomy (GTDB): domain Bacteria; phylum Bacteroidota; class Bacteroidia; order Bacteroidales; family UBA932; genus Cryptobacteroides. Next base: position 4,242 of record CAMKQN010000030.1, on the reverse strand, counting down.
TGCCGGCCTGGGATACAAGCTTGGCCGTACGGTGCCGGCGCAGGCTAAGGACGGACGCGTAGTGGAAGGGGGCTTCGAGAACCTGCAGAAGGGGGACATCCTCATCTTCGGCAAGCGCGACAACAAGAAGCGTATGGGCCACGTGGCCTTGTACATCGGTCCGGATGAGAGCGGGGACAATTTCCGTTTCATCCATGCCGCCAAGCCCAGGGTCATCATCTCGGAAATCAAGCAGAGCTACTACAGGGAGCGTTTCCTGGGGGCCGTCCGCATACTGCCGGACTTCGTGCCGGAGGCTCCGGCGGACAGCGTGGATCTGAGCTTTGCCGAGACGGCGGCGGTGGTGGCTCCGGACACCCTCAAGCTGGGGCCGGACGACCGCAGGATTGTGCTGCTGGATGCGGGAGGATGGGCATTCGTGGGGCCGGACGGCTCCCTAAGCGCCCCGCAGGGCGACGATGCAATAGTGCTCTACGCGGACGGGCAGTGGCGCAACGTGAAGGTCTCCACCAAGAAGATTCCGGTGATCGATTACGAGCAGGCCACAGCTGCCTCCGCCAAGCCGGAAGTTGGTGCAGAAGGTGCCGTATATCATACGATTAAAAGCGGTGATACGCTATCCGGACTGGCGGTGCGCTATCATACCACCGTGGACGCCCTGTGCCGGCTCAACGGTATCACCCGCACTACTATATTGCGACTGGACAAGAAGATACGGGTGAAGTGAGACGCTGCCTTTATATGCTTGTGCTGGCACTTTGCCTGCTGCCTGCCAGACTCAGCGGCGGGGAGCTGCTGGCGTACCGCGACTCGCTCAAGGACGGCTATAATTTCCTCCTCTATCTTCCCGACTGTTACGGGGAAAAGATGGAAGAGCCCCTGCCGGTAATAGTGTACCTGCACGGCAAGAGCAGGGTGGGCAACGACCTCAATATGGTAACCACGTACGGCTGCATAGATGCGTTGCGCCGCGGTGCCCGTATCGATGCGGTCATCATCTGCCCGCAGTGTACCACTACCGCCGGCTGGAAGGCTGAACGGGTGATGAAAGTCGTTGATTATGTGTACGAACGCTACAATTGCGACCCGGACCGTCTGTACGTGTACGGCATGAGCATGGGGGGCTGGGGGGCCTTTAAGATGATTGCCGAGTACCCGGACCGTTTCGCCGCCGCCATCGCGATGTGTGGCGGTTACGTAGGAAATCAAATCAAGAATATTGGAGAGGTGCCGCTGTGGATTATCCACGGGACGGGCGACGATGCCACCAACCTTACCTATTCTACCGGGGTGGTACAGCGGCTGGTGGATTCCGGCTCGGCCGACCGTGTGCGCTTTACCTGGCTGGCCGACCAGGGACACTCCATCCTGGCTAGGGTGTTCCTGCTGGAAGATACCTACAAGTGGCTTTTCCAGCACCGGCTATCAGCCCCGGGAAGGCGCTGCTCCAGGGATTACGACGTGACGATAGCAGACCTCCGCAAGGCATATATCATGCTCGGCGAAGACAACAGGCAGAAGCTCCCCATCGTCTGGAAGCCTTAAGCGGAAGCGATGGTCTGGGAGAGTTTCTCGATGTTGAGGCTCCTTGCTGACGCGTCAACGATGTCTTTGTACACGCCGCCTTTGCGGTAGAGTCCGTCGGGATCGCCGCTTTGCTCCACCCGGCCTTCCTTCAGCGCGTACACCATTTCGCTGTCGATAATCTGCGAGATAGAGTGTGAAATGATGATTACGGTGCGGTCGCGTTTAATGGCGTCTATCGCGGACTTTATCTGTTCAGTGGCGATGGCGTCCAGGGAGGCGGTGGGCTCGTCGAGGAAGATGATGGGCGGATTCTTGAGGAACATTCTGGCTAAGGCGATTCTCTGCTGCTGTCCGCCTGAAAGGTCGGTGGCGGAGGTTTCGAAGCCCTTGGGGAGGGCGGCGATCTGGTCGTACACGCTGGCTTTGCGTGCCGCTTCTTCCACTTCTTCCATGCTGGCGCCAGGCTTGCCGTAGCGTATGTTCTCCGCTACGCTGCCCTCGAAGATATGGTTTTTCTGCAGCACCAGGCCAATATTTTCACGCAGGAATTGGGTGTCCCATTCGCGCAGTGCTACCCCGTCCAGGCTTATGCTGCCGCAGTCGGGTTCATAGAATTTGTCCAGCAGGTTCACTATCGTGGACTTGCCGGCGCCGCTCAGGCCGACGAGGGCGGTGATCTTGCCGCTTTCCACTTTTAGACTCACGTTGTGCAGAGCTTTGGTGCCGTTGGGATAGGTGAAATCCACGTTCTTCATTTCGAAGTTGCCTCTGACCTTGGCAGGCTTGTATCCTCCTGAAGGCTCCAGTTCGGAGTCGGCGTCCACTATGTCAAAATAGCCTTCGGCATAGACCAGGGCGTCGTTCAGGTCGTCGAAGATGCGTTGCAGCTGCGTTATCGGGGCGGTTACGTTGGAGAAGAGCATGATGTGGTACATTATCTTGCCGATCGACATTCCCGGGTAACCGGAGAGTACCAGGTAGGATGTGAGGATGATTATCAGCACGGTGCCTGTCTGGCTTACGAAGCTCTTGAGGGCATCATAGCCGAATGAAGCCTTGCGGATGCGCATCTGGTTGGAGTAGAAGCCGGTCTGCAGCTCGGTTTGCTTGCCCATTTCTATCTCTTCACGGTTGAACGACTTCACAACGTTCATGCTCTCCAATATGTTCATGACGCTTCCGGTGCGTTTCTCGTGGAAGCTGCGCATGCTCTTGCGGAAACTCTTGAGCTTTTTTGCCTGCCGGGAGGTAATCCAGAAATAGATGGGTACTATGGCGAGCGCGGTGAGGCCGACATAGAGGTTGGCTGCAAAGATGAGGACCAGGGCGAGGACAGAGCTCAAAGTCATGGGCAGCAGGTCGATAAAGAAGCTCTGTATGGTGCGGGATATGCTACTGGCACCCTGGTCAATGCGGGCCTGAAGCATGCCGGGGGCATTTTCGCTGCGTGCGAAAAAGGCCATGCGGTACTTGAGTATCCTCTCTATAACTCCAAGCGACAGGCTCTGTGATACGTTGTTGCGCAGCCGTTCGCCGAAGTTTTTCTGCGCGAAAGTTATGGCAGCGCGGATGATTTCCTTGCCGAGCAAGACGATACTCACTATGGTAAGGATACGTACAGCCTTGCTCCAGCTGAAGTCTTCGGAACCTACCAAGGCGTTGATTGCATCCACTGCCCTGTCCAGCACCACGGCATTTACCTGTGCGAGCACGGATCCCAGCAAGGTCAGCATAAGGGTAAGGAGTACAAGCAGCTTGTAAGGCCGTACCAGGGGGAGGATTTTTCTGAAAAGTTGAATCAGGTTCATGGTGACGGAGTTAACTATGCGAAGGTAAGAATAATTACGGATTCACGATGAGATTTTTTGTGCCTTTGGCAGGCATATTTCTTGCATGTCAAATGCTTGCTAATTGTTATGAATATGAAGAAGATTCTCTTTATCCTGGCCACCATCGTGTTGATGGCTTCTTGTACGTCCAGCCTCCCCGCTCAGTTTGACAACATTGCGGACAAGGTGGAGAAAAACGGTGCATCGTACAGCACCGAACAATGGGACAAGGTCAATGCTGAATACGACAAACTGGTGGAAAAATACAACCAGGACGCCGACAAACTCAGCGACGAGCAGAAAAAGGAGATAAACTCCGCTATGGGACGCTATCAGGCAGCAGTACTCAAAGCCGGCCTCAAGGGCTTTGGAGAAGCTTTAGACGGAGCCTTGGAAGGCGCGAAGGGATTCATTGAAGGTCTTACCCGGGAATAATTTGATATTTCCGAGAAATTCAATACCTTTGCAATCCGCTTTACCACATTTCGCTTTGTGGAGCAAAGCCCGAGTGGCGGAATGGTAGACGCGATGGACTCAAAATCCATTGTCCCTTAAAGACGTGTGGGTTCGATTCCCACCTCGGGCACCAGACCGGACTTTTTCGAGAAGTCCGGTTTTTTCTTTCTCCGTAATCGATTGATTTACAATAGGATGTCCGTCGGGGTGATAAGAAGAAAGAGGGTTCGATATTTTTCTGTAACTTTGCATTGGCAATGAAGCTTTAGGTTTTAATGAAACGGTTCACTTTTCTGTCTGCGATCTGCATGCTGCTGAACTCATCAATTGCGATGGCCCAGCAGCTTGATGCTTCATGGGATTTGCCGGAGGAAAAGCAAACAGTCCAGAGAATCGGAGATGATGTCCAGGACTTTGAGATAGGTATTGG
>CAMKQN010000029.1:0-22658 GCA_946414935.1 uncultured Bacteroidales bacterium | reverse complement strand
GTTACGCTCCACATGGTGATGGAGAATACGTTCACCCCTATCCAGAAAATCCATTGCTCCATGTAGGCGGTGCTCATCAGCATCTGACCTATAAGATTGCACATCAGCGGCAGGACGTCCAGAACGACGGCCAGCTTGAGGAAAGTTGTGGCGGCTGATTTGTCGAACCGGGCGATGATCAGATAAGCTATTACTGAACCGAGCAGGAACACCCCGGCGGCAATTACCCAGCCCTTGGGCGTGAGTCTCCTGGCTTTTACGCTGCCTTCCTTGTTACTGCCTCTCTTCCGCCATTGGAAGAATCCTACGAACTGCATGGGCACGAAATATACGAAATGCAGCACAGCATTGCCCAGCCCGGAACTGCCGTTTCTCCAGTTGATCAGGCACATGGCACCGTATATGGCCACGTCCAGCAAACCGAAGAGGAAAGTGATTATGTAGCCGCTTGCCGAAGCCACGGTGGCAGCCACTCCCATAAGTGAGCCGAAAGCAGCGAACAGCAGGAGCATACGGGCTTGCTGGTCTGCCGCCCCGAACTTGAGGGCCGTGGCCAGAACCGTTGCCACTGTCATGCCTGCCATAACGAAGACCGACACCGCCAGGTTGAATTTCTTTGAGTCCATATTGCAAAAATACAAATAAATTACTATATTTGCAGAGTGAAGATGATAGAGGCCGCAGGGCTTCTATTTTTTATTTATCCGCCCTATGCAAAGAAACGAATTTGAAGCTGTTGTAATGAAGGCCGCGAGCGAACGCGGCTGCAAGCTGGTTGAAATTGACTTCAACGATGACGACAATGTGTTCGAGGTAACGATTGACAAGGCCGGAGCTCCGGTTGACCTTGAGGACTGCGAGTATGTCCACAGGGCAGTCCTTGCCGCATTCGACCGTGATGTGGAAGATTACGCGCTCACCGTAGGGTCCCTCGGTATAGGGGCGGAAGAAGCAGATGAAATATTGAAAACTATAGAAGAATAATGGAAAAAGAAAAAGTAGTAACCCTCATTGATGCCTTCAAGGATTTCAAGGAGGAGAAGAACATCGATCGCCCTGTGATGATGGGTGTGCTCAAGGACGTGTTCCTTACCCAGATTGCCAAGACTTTCGGCAGCTCCGATAACTTCGACGTTATAGTTAACGTAGATAAAGGGACCTGCGAAATTTACCAGAACTTCGAAATTGTCGAAGAGGTGGAGAATCCCAACGCCGAAATGACCCTGGAGCAGGTACGCGAGGACAGCGGAGACGATGATTACGAACTCGGTGACTCCTATGCGAAGCATTTCCCCCTCTCTTCCTTCGGCCGCCGCGGTATCTTGAATATACGGCAGAACCTTCAGGGCCGTATAATGGACATAGAGAAGGCCAACGTATATAAGAAATACTCCGAGAAAGTGGGAGAGCTCTTCGTGGGCGAAGTCTATCAGACCTGGAGCAAGGAAGTGCTCATCCTCGACGAGGATGGCAACGAACTGCACATTCCCAAGGCCGAGCAGATTCCCGGCGAACATTTCAAGAAGAGCGAATCCGTCCGCGCCATCATCAAGAGCGTGGAAATGCGCAACAATACCACTCCCTACATTACCCTGAGCCGTACCAGCGACGAATTCCTCGAGCGCCTGTTCGAGCAGGAAGTGCCCGAAATCGCCGACGGCCTCATCACCGTGAAGAAGGTGGTACGGGTCCCCGGCGACCGTGCCAAAGTGGCGGTAGAATCTTACGACGACCGTATCGATCCCATCGGCGCCTGCATCGGCGTTAAGGGCAGCCGCATTCTCGGTATCGTCAAGGAGCTCCGCAACGAGAACATAGATGTCATCCCCTGGTCTTCCAACCCCACCCTGCTTATCCAGAGGGCGCTTTCTCCCGGTATGGTATCCAGCATAGACATGGGCCAGTCTCCGGAAGACAAGGTTAAGGTTTATATGCTTCCCGACGAGGTGAAGAAGGGCATCGGCCGCAATGGCGTGAACGTCTTGCTCGCCGGCAAACTCATCGGAAGGGAGATCGAGGTCTGGAGGGAACTCTCCAAGGCTGAAGCTGAAGAGGAAGAGGATGACGTGCTGCTCGACGATTTCGCGAACGAAATCGACCAGTGGGTTATCGACAAGCTCAAGGGTATTGGCTGCGATACCGCCAAGAGCGTGCTGGCTATTGATCCTGAGGATATTGCCAAGCGTGCGGACCTTGATGACGTGACCGTTGAAGACGTTATCCGGATACTTAAAGCTGAATTTGAAGACTAATTGACAATGGCAGAAATCAGAATAAGCAAACTCTTAAAACAATTCAACATCGGCCTCGGCGACCTGGTGGAATTCCTCCGTAAAAAGGGTGTCGAAGTTGATGAAAACCCTAATGCCAAGGTCTCAGACGAGTACCTGCCCGAGCTTCAGAAGCAATTCGGTAAGGACAAGGAGGCGATGGAGCAGGCGGCTCTCGTGGATATCAAGGTAAAGGAGATTCTGGAGAAGACCAACCGCAAGCAGGCCCGTCAGGAAGAGGAGGAAGAGGAAGAAGAGCTGACTATCAAGTCCACCACTTTCTTTAACCCCCGTAAGCCCAAGGAAGAAGAGCGTGTCCAGGAAGAGACTCCCACGGAGCAGGAACAGGCGGAAACTCCCGTCGAAATTGCTGCAGAACCAGTTCAGTCAGAACCCGAACAGATTGTAGAAGAGATTCCTGTGGAGGAGGTCCCGGTCAACGATGTGCCTGTAAAGGAAGAGGTCCCGGAAGAGGAGCCTGCCCCTGAAGAGCAGCCCGATGAGCCCGTGCAGGCTGAACAGGCTGTGGCGGAAGAACAGCCGGAAGATATTCCTGCCGAACCAGTTTCTGTCGCCACTGCGACTCCGGAGCCCAGTACGGAACCTGTTGCCCAGGCCAATCCGGCCAATCCCAAGGACGCCTCGCCTTTCAAGGTGGTCGGCAAAGTGGACCTCAGCCAGTTCGAGCGTAAGCCTGTGAAGCGTGAGCGTATAGGCAAGAGTGCCCAGAAAGTGGATGTGGTCAAAGCCGGGGCCGGACTTGACCGTAACGCCGGCAAGAAGGAGAAGCAGAAGAACAACGCATCCCAGCAGCCCGCTCAGGGCCAGGGCAAGCGCAAACGCGACCGAGACCGCTTCAAACCTGCAATGACGGAGGCCGAGCAGGAAGAGATGCAGAAAGAAATCCAGAAGCAGGTCAAGGAGACTTATGCCAAGATGAATGAGGGCAAGAAGAACAACTTCGGCGCCAAGTACCGCAAGGAGAAGCGCGAAGCAGCCGCCCAGCGCAGCCAGGAGGAAATGATGGAGGCCGCCGCCGAGAAGAAGATTCTCAAGGTGACCGAGTTCGTCACCGTGAACGACCTGGCTACCCTCATGAACAACACTCCGGTGGTGAAAGTTATCGGCGCTTGCATGAGCCTTGGACTCATGGTGTCCATCAACCAGAGGCTCGACGCCGAGACTTTGGTGCTGGTGGCGGAAGAATTCGGCTACAAGGTGGAGTTCGTTACTGCCGAGCTCTCCGAGGAACTGAGTTCCAGCGAACAGCCCGACCGTCCCGAGGACCTGGTGCCCAGGGAGCCCATCATCACCGTTATGGGCCACGTCGACCACGGCAAGACATCCTTGCTCGACTATATCCGCAAGACCAACGTGATTGCCGGTGAGGCCGGCGGTATCACCCAGCACATAGGCGCCTACAGCGTGAAGCTCGAGGACGGACGCAAGATTACCTTCCTCGATACCCCGGGACACGAGGCCTTTACCGCAATGCGTGCCCGCGGTGCCCAGATGACCGACCTTGCGATCATCATAGTCGCTGCGGATGACGCGGTGATGCCCCAGACTATCGAGGCAATCAACCACGCGCAGGCGGCCAACGTGCCTATGGTGTTCGCTATCAATAAGATAGACAAACCGGGTGCGGACCCCGAAAAGATTCGCCGCCAGCTTTCAGAGATGAATATCCTGGTGGAAGACTGGGGCGGCAAGTACCAGTGCCAGGAAATCTCCGCCAAGAAAGGCATTAACGTTGACAAGCTTCTGGACAAGGTGCTGCTGGAGACAGACCTGCTGGAGCTCAAAGCCAACCCCAACAAGCTCGCCAGCGGCGCCGTCATCGAGTCTTCGCTGGACAAGGGCCGCGGCTACCTGGCCACAGTGCTCGTGCAGGACGGAACCCTGCATCAGGGCGACATCATGCTCTGCGGCAGCTTTTACGGCCGTATCAAGGGTATGTTCAACGAACGTGGGCAGAAAGTGCAGGAGGCCGGTCCTTCCACTCCTGTTTCCGTGCTCGGTCTCAGCGGCGCTCCTGCCGCCGGTGAAAAGTTCAATGTGCTTACCGACGAGAAGGAGGCCAAGAGCATCGCCGCCAAGCGCGAGCAGCTCATCCGTATCCAGGGAATCAAGACCCAGAAGCACATGACTCTCGAAGAAATCGGCCGCCGTATCGCTATCGGTAACTTCAAGGAACTCAACGTCATCGTGAAGGGTGATGTGGACGGTTCCGTGGAGGCCCTTTCCGATTCCCTCATCAAACTCAGCACCGAAGAGGTTCGCGTGAACGTGATTCACAAGGCCGTGGGTGCCATATCCGAGTCCGATGTCCTGCTGGCCGAAGCCTCCGATGCCGTTATCATCGGCTTCCAGGTGCGTCCTTCTGTAGAAGCCAGGAAGAGTGCCGACCGTGAAGGTATCGAAATCCGTCTCTATTCCGTCATCTACGACTGTATCAACGACGTGAAGGACGGTATCGAGGGTATGCTCGAGCCTGAGAAGAAGGAAGAGGTCATCGCTACCGCGGAAATCAAGCAGACCTTCCGTATCAGCAAAGTCGGCACCATTGCCGGTTGTATCGTACGGGACGGCAAGATGCTGCAGAAGTCCAAGGTGCGTCTCATCCGTGACGGTATTGTCATATACACCGGAGAACTCGGCTCGCTCCAGATAGGCAAGGATTCCGTGAAAGAAGTTCTTGCAGGTAAGGAGTGCGGCATGAGCATAGCCGGTTACAACGATATCAAGGAGGGCGACATGATAGAGGCCTTCCAGGTGGTAGAAATCAAGAGGACTCTGTAAGCCTGCAGTGCAGGCTTACAGAGTCCTCGCGGACTTCCCACCCCCGCAGCTTCGCTGCTGCCCCCAGGGGCACGGGTGGCGTTCCCCCCGAACCCCCTGAGCAGGCTTACAGAGTCCTCGCGGACTTCCCACCCCCGCTTGACTGCTCGTAAGGGTACATTTTTATGGACCCCTGCGAGCAGTTTTGCAGGATTTTTGCGCTTAGGGGTACATCCAGTTGTACCCCTACGTTAGATTTACGTGTAATCACTTCGTCGTTGCATCTGACGACAATTATCGTTATGTTTGCGAAACCATAAACTGTTTTGCTATGATTAACTTCTATTTAATTACAACAAAGGCCCTCTCTGACCGTATCTGGTTCAGGGATACGGAAGATTTCCGGGTTGCAATGAATTATGTAGCCGTGGTGGCATCCACTACCGGCGTTAACGTCCTGGCTTTTATCTTGATGTCCAATCACGTACATTTCGTTACAGAGTGTGATTATGAAAAAGCCAAGGTCTTTTGTGACAGGTTCAAGATGCTGAATGGTGCCTGGCTGCACAAAAAATATGGCTATGTAGAGTTCCTGAGAAGAGTCGGGGTAGATATACGCCCGGTGCGTCCGGAGAACGAATCCCTGCTCCGTGCCATTGCGTATGTACAAATGAACAGCGTTGCCGCCAATATATGCCCGTATCCTAATCTTTATGGATGGGGAACCGGGGCTGCATTCTTTAACCCTGAGGATATACGTGGATACAAGCTGGGAACGCTTTCCAAACGCTCCCAGTTTGAGCTTACTCACAGCCGGACTACTCTTCCGGCCTCTTACCTTGTGGGTGATGCCGGATACATACTTCCTCAATCTTATGTGCCGGTACGGTTCGTGGAAGGCCTTTTCCGTTCAGCCAAAAGATACTTGCTCTTTCTCAATAATTCCTCCAAGGCTGGCAAGCATTTGGAGAAAAGCCCGGCACCGTCTTTTGAAGACCATGTACTGATTTCAGCATGTCGCAACCTTGTATTCTCTATGTTCCGGGCAAAATCACTCGAAGAGCTTTCGGACAGTCAAACTGGGGAACTGTTACGACAGATGGGTCGGAGGTTCAGCACCGATTTGAACCAGCTTTGCCGTGTAACTGGCATTCCGTACACCAGAGCTGCCAAATTACTTGACGATTTTTAAGCTGCTGCGCTCAGAGGTACAAACGCCTGGACCCCCACGGACAGTTTTGCAGGATTTTTGCGCTTAAGGGTACATCCAGTTGTACCACCACGGACGTTGCTGGACTGCAAAGACTCGGTATTTCAGAAAAAACTCTATATTTGCAGGTATGTGCAGCCGCTGGCTCTGTAACTACGAAACCACATAAACATGGCAGACGACAAGATCATTTTCTCGATGAACGGGGTGAGCAAGATTCTCCCCCACAACAACAAGGTGATACTCAAGAACATTTACCTGGGCTTCTTCTATGGTGCCAAGATCGGCATCATAGGCCTTAACGGAGCCGGTAAATCTACCGTGCTGAAAATCATAGCCGGGGTTGAAAAGCCTACCAGTGGAGAGGTGGTCTGGGCTCCCGGATACAGTGTGGGGTACCTGGAGCAGGAACCCCGCATGGATCCGGAAAAGACAGTTATGGAAGTTGTGCAGGAGGGGGTTCAGGAGGTGATGGACATGCTTGCCGAGTACAATGAAATCGGCATGAAGTTCTGCGAGCCCATGTCGGATGATGAAATGAACGCCCTCATCGAGCGTCAGGGGGAGCTTACCGAGGCCATCGAGCACGCTGACGGATGGGAAATAGACTCTAAGCTGGAAAGAGCTATGGATGCACTCCAGTGCCCTCCTCCGGACGCCCGGGTGGCCACTTTGTCCGGCGGTGAACGCCGTCGGGTGGCCCTATGCCGCCTGCTGCTTCGCCAGCCCGACGTGCTTCTGCTCGACGAGCCTACCAACCACTTGGATACGGAAAGTATCCAGTGGCTCGAGGCCCACTTGCAGCAATACAAGGGTACCGTCATAGCAGTTACCCACGACCGCTATTTCCTGGATAACGTGGCGGGATGGATACTGGAACTGGACCGCGGCGAGGGTATTCCATGGAAGGGTAATTATTCCGGCTGGCTGGAACAGAAGAGCAAGCGTCTGGCCATGGAAGAGAAGCAGGAGAGCAAGCGGCGCAAGACCCTGGAAAGGGAACTTGAGTGGGTGCGTATGGCTCCCCGGGCCCGTCAGGCAAAGCAGAAGGCCCGTCTGGGGGCTTATGAGAAACTGGCGTCCGCCGATACCAAGGAGAAGGAAGCCAATCTGGAGATATATATTCCCAACGGTCCTCACCTCGGCAACAAAGTCATCGAGTTCAAGGACGTATCCAAGGCCTATGGCGACAAACTGTTGTTCGAGCATCTTAGCTTCGTATTGCCTCCGGCAGGTATAGTAGGCGTGATAGGTCCGAACGGAGCCGGCAAGACCACCCTCTTCCGGCTAATAATGGGCATAGAACAGCCCGACTCCGGAAGCATAGAAATTGGCGATACCGTGAAGCTGGCGTACGTGGACCAGCAGCACCGCAGCATAGATCCTGATCTTACCGTATATGAGACAATAGCCGGCAATTCAGAATGGATACGTCTGGGTAACAAGGAGATAAATGCCCGCAGCTGGGTGAGCCGTTTCAACTTCTCCGGCGCCGACCAGGAAAAACTCTGCGGCGTACTCTCAGGAGGCGAGCGCAACCGTCTCCACCTGGCCCTCACCCTGAAGGATGAAGGCAATGTTTTATTGCTTGACGAGCCTACCAACGATGTGGATGTGAATACTATCCGTGCATTGGAAGAGGGCCTTGACGGCTTTGCCGGTTGCGCTGTGGTGGTTTCCCACGACCGCTGGTTCCTGGACCGCATCGCCACGCATATCCTGGCGTTCGAAGGAGATTCCCAGGTCTATTTCTTCGAAGGCAGCTACTCCGAGTACGAGCAGAACAAGAAGATGCGCCTCGGTTCCGAGGAACCCAAGCGCTTCAAGTATAAGAAACTGATGGAATAGTTTCCGGATTCTGTTGTTTATTGGTGCGGGGTATACTATCTTAAACGGATTTTTTTATATTTGTAAATTATGAAGAATCTGGTGATTATACCGACCTATAACGAGGTCGAGAATGCAGAGAAGATTATCCGCGCCGTTTTCGCCTTGGCGGAGGGTTTTGAGATACTCATCATAGATGATGCTTCTCCTGATGGAACCGCAAATATCGTAAAGGGGCTTCAGAATGAATTCTCCGGCCGGCTCCATCTGGTAGAGCGCAGCGGAAAATTGGGCTTGGGTACGGCGTATCTGACAGGTTTCAAGTGGGCTTTGGAGCGGGATTATGACTACGTATTCGAGATGGATGCGGATTTTTCTCATGCTCCTTCCGACCTGCCCCGCCTGCTTAAGGCCTGCGCCGAAGGCGGAGCCGATATGGCCATCGGCTCCCGTTATTGCAACGGTGTAAGCGTTGTAAACTGGCCCATAGGGCGTATTTTCATCTCATACTTCGCTTCTGTATATGTGCGTAAAGTGCTGGGCTTCAAGATTTATGACAGCACTGCCGGGTTTATTTGCTATAGCCGCAAAGTGCTGGAAGCATTGGATCTGGATGGCGTGCAGATGAAAGGCTATGGTTTCCAGATAGAGATGAAGTACACTACGCATAGGCTGGGATTCAAGATTAAGGAAGTCCCGGTTATATTCATCAACCGCAAGGAGGGCACATCCAAGATGTCAGGAAGCATTTTCGGAGAAGCTTTCTGGGGCGTAATAAGGCTGAGGTTCCGTAAGTTCAGCCTAAAGAACTAAGTCGTCCCGGAATTATGAAAGAAATATACCTGAAGCAGATTTCCGCCCAGTTGAACCTGAAAGTCTGGCAAGTGGAAAACTGCGCCGATATGTTTGCCGACGGCGATACCATTCCTTTTATCAGCCGATACCGGAAGGAAAAGACGGGAGGACTTGACGACGCGACAGTTGCAGAAGTCAAGCACTGGGTGGACGTGTTCGACGATATGGAGAAGCGTAAGGCCACCATTCTCAAGACTATAGAAGATGCCGGTGCACTTACTCCGGAGCTTCGTGCCCAAATAGACAACTGTATCAGTTCCACGGAACTGGAAGATATTTATCTGCCCTGGAAGCCCAAGCGCCGTACGCGTGCCACAGTGGCCAGGGAACTCGGCCTAGAACCGCTTGCCGACCTCCTGTGGAATCTAAAGACCAGGGACCCAGAGTCATCTGCAAAGGCCTTCCTTAAGGGCTCGCCGGCATTAAAGGGGAAAGCTGGTGCGGACAGTGTGGAAAACGCTCTGGCAGGAGCCCGGGATATCATTGCAGAACGTCTCAGTGAAACTGCCGCAATCCGTCAGGACTTAAGGGATATTTTCCGTAAGCGCCGTCTGGAGTCCAAAGCTACCAAGGCCGCCAAGGACAATCCGGAGGCTGCAAAATACCGCAATTACTTCGACTTTCAGATGCCTCTGGACAGGATGCCTTCGCATAATCTGCTGGCCGTGTTGAGAGCGGAGAAAGAAGGATTCCTCACTGTTTCCATCGATGCCGATGCGGAAAAGTGCGGAAACAAGATATATTATGATTTCTGTCAGGCACAGGGCTATCCGTCCGGTGCCGTTGCCAATCAGATCAAGGATGCTGTGGCCGATTCTTTCAAACGCCTCCTGGAGCCTTCCATAAGTGGCGAAGTTCTCCGTGAAGCAAAGGAAAAAGCTGACATAGAGTCGATTAGGGTGTTCGGGGAGAATCTTCGCCAGCTTCTTCTGCAGGCTCCGGTCGGCCAGAAACGGACCATGGCGATTGACCCCGGCTTCCGGAACGGCTGCAAAATAGCCTGCCTGGACGAGCAGGGCGGCCTGTTGTATCACACCGTTATCTTTCCTCATCCTCCTCAAAACGAGAAAGTCAAGTCCCTGATGGCCGTACAGGGAATGTTGGAGAAATACCGTATCCAGGCTGTGGCCATTGGAAACGGCACCGCATCCCGAGAGACGGAAGAGTTTATGCGCAAAGTACATCTGCCGCAGGACTGCAAGATTTGGACGGTAAGCGAAGACGGAGCCTCAATTTACAGCGCCTCCGAGGTGGCGCGAGAAGAGTTCCCGGACGAGGATGTTACGGTGCGTGGCGCGGTGAGTATAGGCCGCAGGCTTATGGACCCCCTTTCCGAGCTGGTGAAGATAGATCCCAAGAACCTTGGTATCGGCCAGTACCAGCACGACGTGGATCAGGCCATGCTCAAGGAAAAGTTGGACAATACGGTCGAGTCTTGCGTAAACAGCGTAGGAGTGAACTTGAATACGGCTTCTCCTTATCTGCTGGCTTATGTTTCAGGAATAGGGCCCGTGCTGGCAGGGAATATAGCAGAATGGCGCAGGAAGAACGGGGCGTTCACCAGCCGCCGGGACTTGCTCGGCGTGCCCAGGCTTGGTCCCAAGGCTTTCGAGCAGTGCGCAGGCTTTCTTCGCATACGGGGGTCAAAGAATCCTCTGGATGCCTCTGCTGTGCATCCGGAGTCATACCATATCGTTGATGCCATGGCACGCTCCCTGGGAGTTAGGACCGAGGAACTGGTAGGGAATACGGAACTGATTTCCAGGATTAAGGCGGAGGATTTTGTGGAGGGAGAAGTAGGCCTGCCCACCGTAAACGATATACTGAAAGAACTTGCGAAACCCGGCCTCGATCCCCGGGAACAGGCTTCCGAGTTCGAATTCGCTTCCGATATTCATGAGCTGGAGGACTTGAAGTCCGGAATGGAATTGCCCGGAATAGTGACAAATATCACTGCTTTCGGTGCTTTCGTGGATATAGGACTCCATGAAAACGGGCTCATTCACGTTTCCCAGATGGGACCGCGGGGCGTCGACCCTACCCGCATCGTCAAGTTGCACCAGCAGGTAACGGTCCGGGTGATTTCCGTCGATCTGGAACGTAAGCGTATAGGGCTGAAGCTTATTTCCCGCTGATTGCCTCACGGAACCTCCGCATTCCTGAAGATGCGATATCAGTTATCACGTGAATACCTGAGGCTTCCATCTGGCGGCCCAGGCGTGCGTCCGGGTCTATGAGCCATATCTGGCACGAATCCGGGGCATAATGGTACAAGCTTGCTGCCGGATATACTTGCATAGAGGTTCCGATAATCAGCAGGATATCTGCAACGCTCACCAGGGCCGCTGCCTTTTCCAGATTTGGAACGGCCTCTCCGAACCAGACTATATGGGGCCGCAACTGCCTGCCGTGGCGTCCTCCCGTATCGCCCAGTTCAATCTGCTTGTAGCCTATGTCCTGGACATACTTTTCGGAATAGCCGTCCATGTCGTTGTAGCAGTCCTCGGGGCGCACCTTCGTAAGCTCTCCATGCAGATGCAGCACCCGGCTGCTGCCGGCGCGTTCGTGGAGGTTGTCCACGTTCTGGGTAATGACGCATACGTTGAAGTCCCGCTCCATTTCCGAAACTATGCGGTGGGCTTCGTTGGGCTCGACTTGCGCAAGCTGGGCGCGGCGTTCATTGTAGAAGCGCAAAACTTTGGCAGGGTTGCGCCTCCAGCCTTCCGGAGTGCATATTTCTTCTACCGGTACATTGTCCCACAAGCCGTTACCTCCTCTGAATGTGGAGATTCCGCTTTCGGCGCTTATGCCGGACCCGCTGAGCACCACTAAATTCTTTTTCTTATCCATACCCAAAGATAATCACATTTTTTTGTTTGATTGAAATATTTACTTTATTATTGCACCATATTAACCTGTGAACATGAATTCAGACAGCAAGCGCAGACACGTTATCAGCCAGGAAAACCTTCCTGCAGACATCGCCCAGCTTTTCAACGAGAAGTATCCCAAAGGATTCACCGATCTGCTTCCGGACCTGGTAAAGTATTCTCCCGGTGTCAATCCCCGTACCGGCAAATTGATAGAGCCGTTCTATGCAGTTACCATCGAAACGGATGCGGATATTTATCTCGTAAAGATAAAGGTTGATATTGACAATCCCGAGGATGTCGAGCGCTGGCTTGAGGGCGAAGAAGAAGCCGAGGCCGAGGAGGTCGCAGGAACTTCCGCAGCACCTGAGGGCGACGACACGCTCCCGGATGACAATATTTCCCAGTACGGAGGGGATGACGATTCGTCAGATTCATAAGAATTTCCTGCAGCGGGTACCTGAGAGGAGCCGTCTGCTCCTGCTCAGTTTTGTGGTAGGTCTCTGCTCCGGTCTTGCGGCAGTATTGCTGACCTGGTGCATAGACTCGATAAAGCATCTTCTGGACGGCAGTATATCCCTGCCCTACAATACTCAGTACCTCATTCTTCCCGGAGTGGGCATGCTGTTTTCTTTGTTGCTCCTCAAGTACCTGATTCCTGATAATATAGGACACGGAGTCACGAAAGTTCTGCTGGCGGTCAGCCGGGGTGAATCCAAGATCAAGCCGCACAATATGTGGTCTTCCATGCTTACGTCCTCCATTACCATAGGTTTCGGCGGTTCCGTGGGTGCAGAGGCGCCAATTGTATATACCGGAGCTGCTATCGGCAGCAATGTGGGCCGTGTTTTCGGCTTGTCCTACCGTAATATCACGGTGCTGCTTGGCTGTGGTGCCGCAGGGGCTATCGCAGGTATCTTCAAGGCCCCTCTTGCCGGAGTGCTGTTCACCATGGAAATCCTGCTCTTCAACCTGTCCATGTCTTCCATGCTCCCGTTGCTCATTTCAACGATTTCGGCGACGGTGGTGGCATATATTTTCAGGGGACACACCCCCATGTTCGCCTGCTCGCTCACTCCCTTTTCCATGTGGAACATACCGTTTTACGTGCTTATGGGAATACTGCTGGGACTGGGCTCCTTATATTTCACAGGTACCACTTTGTGGCTTGAGGACAAGTTGGGCAAGCTGAAGAACGCCTACTTGCGCTGGGCCCTTTGCGCAGTTGCGCTGGGTCTTATGATCTTCCTTTTTCCTCAACTATATGGCGAGGGCTATGGCGTACTCTCGGATTTGCTGAACGGCCGCGACGTTACCGAAGGAAGTTCGTCCGTACTAAGTTTTCTGACCGGTTCCGGATGGGGACTTGCGCTGTTTTTCCTGCTGGTATTCCTGGTAAAGGTGCTGGCTATGACGGTGACGAACGCCGGAGGCGGCAACGGCGGTACTTTTGGGCCCACATTGTTCTGCGGTGCAATAGGGGGGCTTGTAATGGCCAGAGTCTTCAATCTTATGGGCGCCGGCGTTCCGGAGCAGAATTTCGTGCTTGTCGGGATGGCTGCGCTTATGGCGGGGGTCATGCAGGCTCCCATGACAGCAATCTTCCTGATTGCCGAAATATCAGGCGGGTACGAGCTGTTGATTCCGCTAATCATTGCGTCCACTGTGTCTTATGGCACAACTCGAATCTTCGAGAAGTACTCAATCTATACTAAGCGCATTGCCCAGAGCGGCGACCTTTTGACGCATGACAACGACCAGGCGGCGCTCACGCTGATGAGTACACGGACCCTGATTCGGGACAAGTATCCCAGAATTGATATCGGAGGGTATCTGAGGGATGTAGTGGCTGCGGTGCAGGACAATAACGCGGCGGTGGCGGCAGTGCTTGACGGCGAAGGTCGTTTCCAGGGTCTGATTGATGTAGGCAATATACGCAAGTACCTGTTGCGTACCGATTTGTATGACAGCTTGAAGGTGGTGAATGTAATGGAGCAGTCCCCGGCTATTCTCACGGAAGATGAAAAGATGGAGAGCGTAATGCAGAAGTTCGATACTACCGGCGCCTGGCGTCTTCCTGTAGTGGATTCCAATCGCCACTATGTAGGGTTCATTTCCCGGTCCCGCCTCCTGATGGCTTACCGTGACGAGCTTAAGAAGATTTCCAACTCCGATTGAGTCTTTTTTGCAATTTCATTGAAAAAGCGTATATTTGCACTCCCAAGCCACTTTAGCTCAGTCGGTAGAGCAGCGCATTCGTAACGCGCAGGTCGTCAGTTCGAGCCTGATGAGTGGCTCCAAAAAAATCAGAGGCGTTCAGCCTCTGATTTTTTTGTGTATGTGCACGGGAGCCAATCAGAGAGTTGATTTTCAAGCTTTCTTCTTTTCCAGTTTGTGAACAATCGAAATCAGGACGCTGCCAAGCAAGCCTGCGCAAACAGAACCGAGGAGCACAGCAATCTTACCTGCATCCCTGAGGTGTGTGGTCACTTCCGGAAGCAGTCCGCCGAATGACAAAGTGTCCACGAATATGCTCATAGTGAAGCCTATACCGCCAAGGCATGCTACTGCGAAGAACATTTTCCAAGATGCATTTTCCGGCATGGCTCCAACCTTCAGTTTGATTGCCAGCCAGCTGAACAGGGTAATGCCTAAGGGCTTGCCCAGCAGCAGGCCGAAGAAAACACCCATTGACACGCTGCCCAGGGCTGGATCGTAAGCTAGGACATTGAAATATGAAGCATCGGAAATCTCCACGCCGGCATTCGCCAGGGCGAAGATAGGCATAATCAGAAAGTTGACCCAAGGGTTCAGGGCGTGTTCCACCCTGTAGCTCATATCCATCGAACCGTGGGCGATGCTCTCGAGCTTGCGGAGGCAATGTTTTTGCGGGCCGTTGGGGAAGGGTTCGTTGTCAATGCCGTCGTACTCGTCAAGCTTGGCGATATAGCGGTTGCGCTTGCGTATGTACTGGGCCTTGTTGTACCGGGAAGTCGAGGGAATGAGGAAGGCCATTACGACTCCCGACATAGTGGCATGGATGCCGCTGTAGTAGAACAGGGCCCACACGATAATGGCGTTGAAGATATAGGGGAACATGCTCTTCTCGCCCACCTTCCTCAGCAGCAGGGTGAAACATATCACGATCAAAGCTATCAGCAGCAGAGGGAAATTGATGCTGCCTCCATAAAATAAAGCTACTACGAGGATGGCAATCAGGTCGTCGGCTATGGCCAGGGCGGTCAGGAATACCTTCAGTGATACCGGCACCTTCTTGTTCAGCATAGACAGGATACATACCGCAAAAGCGATATCCGTCGCCGTGGGGATGCCCCATCCGCTGGACGCGGCCGTGCCGTGATTGATCAGGATGTAAATGAGCGCCGGGGCTATCACCCCGCCGAATGCCGCGATAACCGGAAGCATAGCCTTTTTTACGCTGGAGAGCTCTCCATGGGCGACTTCCCGCCGTATTTCCAGCCCCACGGTGAAGAAAAATATCACCATAAGGATATCGTTGATGAATTTCTCTATGGTGAGATCTCTGGGAAAGAGGATGTTTACAGTGGAATCCGGGCTGGCCAGGTGGACCTGCAGGTTGGTCTGAAGGACTGCGTGGTACAGATGCCTGGTAAAAGGCAGGTTTGCCAACAGCATGGCAAGCACTACGCAGACCATGAGCAGAACTCCTTGAAACCATGGCTTCTTGGAAAGCTTGTCGCTGCTCTTGTTAAATTGAATCACACTTTTGTTCCAAGTGTACACGGGAATCAGTTTTGCCATTTTTTTGCAAGCTTTTCCAGCTTGAATTGTTCTTCCAGTTTTTCAAATTGCCGTTTAGTGTCCAGGGTGAAACTGCCTTGCTGAACCCATGAGAAGTACGAGGGGTCTGTATTGAAAACTTCTCTTGCGGTTTTGCCCTTGTGCTTCCCGAAATTGATGACAGCTTCGCCTTTATCGTTGAATACCATGCAGCCGGAGAAATCTACTGTCTTGCGCCCGGCGAAACTGGAAAGCTGTTCCACATCATTCTTCAACTGGTCCGGGTAGCGGTCGAGCTGGGCTTTGAGCACCTTGTAGGTGGCGATGGTGTCGGCTTCGGCAGTATGGGCGTTCTCGAAGTCGTCGCCGCCGCAATAGAAACGGTAGGCGGCTTTGAGATTCCGGGGTTCCAGGGTATGGAAAATGTTCTGAACATCCACCATACGCGGCCCGTGCAGGTCCACATCCAGCCTCTTGCCGGCCAGCGCGACCCGCTCGAACTCTTCGGCCAGCATAGGAAGGTCAAATTTCAGAGAGTTGAAACCGGCCAGGTCGCTATCCTTCAGCCAGGAGGCTATTTCTTCTGCAAGTTCGTAAAAAGTCGGACAGTCCCTGACCATATCATCGGTCACGCCGTTCACCTTGGAGGCTTCCGGCTCGATGGGCCTCTGGCATTGTTTTTCATAGTCCCAAGGCTTTATCTTCCAGGTTTTTATGCGTTCTTCGCCTCCCGGAAAGACCTTGACGAAACTGAGTTCTATTATGGAATTGACAGGAATAGAAAGCCCCGTACTCTCTATGTCGAAGAAGAGGAGGGGCCTTTTAAGAATAAGATCCATACCGTTAGGAAATCATTATCGGCATCAAGATGCCGCAAATCTTTTCACTTGAAGCCTCTTCTTCTGAAGGAATGATGAGGGCGGCGCGGCGTGCGTCCATGAACTTCATCACCAGGGTCTCGCAGCTCATGTTGGACAAGATTTCCACCAGGAAAGAAGACTTGAAGCCTATGGCCAGGTCTTCGCCGGCATAGTCGCATTCCAGTTTCTCGTAAGCTGCAAGTGCGAAGCCGAGATCCTGTGCGGTAATCTCCAGCTGGCCGGGCGTAAGGTTGAGCTTTACGTGGTTGGAAGCCTTGTTGGCGCATACGGAAACGCGGCGTACGGTATTCAGCAACTGAACCCTGTCGATGCGGAGTATGTTGGAATTGTTCTGGGGAATCACATCCCTGTACTTGGGGTATTTGCCTGTGATGAGGCGGCATACCATCATAGTGGCGCCATAGTTGAATACCACATTTCGGTCGTCGAAACGGATTTCTACATCTTCCTCGCCCTTATCCAGCAGGGAACGCAGCACGCCGGCCGGCTTCTTGTGCAGGATGAATGAGGCCTTCTGCTCCGCCTTGACATCGTCCGTGGTGTAGCAGATCAGCTTGTGGGAGTCGGAAGCTACGAGTGTCGTACTGGCAGTGTCTATGTCGAAGAAAATGCCGTTCATAGCCGGGCGCATCTCGTCATCGGCAGTGGCGTAGATGGTGCCGCTTATACCGTCTGCGAGCGACTGAGCGGGGAAAACCACTTTCAGGGCATCCGGTTCCACGGTCTTGATTTCCGGATAGTCGGAAACCGGGAAGAAGGGGAGCGAAGAGTTACCGTTGTTCCACAAGCACTCGAAGGAGCTTTCGCCCTTGGTCTTGATTGTAAGGGGTTGATCCGGAAGGGCCTTCAGCAGCTCGATGATTTGACGGGCGGGAACTGCTATGCTGCCGCTCTCTTTAACTTCTACAGGGACGTTGGTCTGTAGCGTAAGCTCCTGGTCGGAAGCAGTGATTTCAAGGCTGCCGTCGCCGAGCACGAAACGGAAATTTTCCAATATAGGAAGGGATGTCTTGGCGGGAATTGCCTTGGAGACATTGAGAACGCCCTTCAGTAGTTCTGCGCTAGATACGATAAATTCCATACAATCCATTATAATATATTCGCACAAAAATAGTAATTATTCGCGACATTTGGCATACCTTTTGACTTTTTAATCCTCCGGAAAAACAATTTAACAAACTATATGGGTAAAAATTTCGTTACAGTTCTGGCTTCTGTGCTGCTAAGCGGCCTCACAGCCTATGGTATTGTCAAAGCGGCCACCCCCACGGAAACCACCTCGACAGTTTACAATGAGAATGGAGAGGCAGTGAAGACTGTCAATTTGTCACTATCCGATTATCCCGATTTTACATACGCAGCAGAGCACGCGGTGGAAGCGGTAGTATATGTAAAAGTAACTGTGAAATATCAGCAGCAATACATGATAGACCCGTTCTTCCGCTTCTTCTTCGGCGATGAAGGACAGCCCCAGACCAGGGAACAGGAGCAGCAGGGCAGCGGTTCAGGCGTTATAATCCGCCCCGACGGTTACATAGTGACCAACAACCACGTCGTGCAAAACGCCACCAAGATTGAAGTAAAACTCAATAACAACAAGACTTATACTGCAAGCCTCATAGGCACGGACCCGGCTACCGATGTGGCACTCATCAAGATTGATGCGGCAGGCCTGCCTACCCTCAATTTTGCCGATTCCGACAAACTGCGACTCGGCGAGTGGGTGCTTGCAATCGGCTCTCCTCTGGGAGAGGAACTCCGTTCCACCATCACTGCCGGCATCGTCAGCGCCAAGGGCCGTTCAATGCCCAGCAACGGGGAATTCAAGATCGAGTCTTTCATCCAGACCGATGCGGCGGTGAATCCCGGCAACTCCGGCGGCGCTCTCGTAAACAAGGCAGGTGAGCTTGTGGGTATCAATACTGCCATCATTTCCACCACTGGTTCCTACACCGGCTATTCTTTCGCAGTGCCCTCCAACATCGTGAACAAGATCGTGAGCGACCTCATCGACTTCGGGTCAGTGAAACGTGCCAAGCTCGGCATCACCATGTCTCCCGTGGATGAGAAGATTGCGAAAGATGCCAAGCTTTCCAGCCTGGACGGCGTATGCGTGCAGGAAGTCAGCAAAGGCAGCGCAGCCGAAAAGGCCGGCGTGAAGAAGGGCGACATCATTACCATGGTGGATTCCACCCTCATCAAGACCCCGTCCGACCTGCAGGTGCTTGTGAATGCTTTCCATCCCGGCGATAAGGCACGGCTTACAATAGTCCGCGATGGCAGGCAGCAGGTGCTGGATGTTGAATTCCAGGGCACTGCTGAAACTACCGGAACGGTTGCCGAAGATGGCAGCATCGCTTTCTACGGAGCACGTATCGGTCTTACCGACAGGGGAGTTGAGATTATCAGCGCCGGCAGCGGCAAGCTTGCCCAGGCAGGCGGAGAAGACGGATTCGTAATAAAGTTCGTCAACGACCAGAAAGTCAACAAGCCCCAGGATGTCATCGATATTGCGAAGAAGGCCCGCCGTACCATTGTGATTGAAGGTGTAACGTCCACCGGGCGCCAGGGTTATTTCGCCTTCGGCAAGGACGAGTGAAACACTCCGGAAAAATAGTTTCAAAAAACCGTCGCAAATATGAAACTTGCGGCGGTTTTTTCCGTATAATAGGTACAAAACAATAATATGCGACAACTTAAGATTACAAAGTCCATTACAAATCGCGAAAGTGCATCTTTGGACAAGTACCTCCAGGAGATAGGCCGCGAAGAGCTTGTGAGCCCGGAAGAAGAAGTGGAACTTGCCCAGCGTATCCGTAAAGGAGACCAGGTCGCCCTCGAAAAGCTCACCCGTGCAAATCTCCGTTTCGTGGTTTCAGTGGCAAAACAGTACCAAAACCAAGGCCTCAGCCTGCCTGACCTTATCAACGAAGGAAATCTCGGCCTCATCAAGGCTGCAGAAAAGTTCGACGAAACCCGCGGCTTCAAGTTTATATCCTATGCTGTCTGGTGGATTCGCCAGAGCATACTTCAGGCGCTTGCCGAGCAAAGCCGTATAGTGCGCCTTCCGCTCAATCAGGTGGGCTCCCTGAACAAGATCAACAAGGCTCTCGGAAAATTCGAGCAGGAGAACGAGCGTCAGCCGTCAGCCGAGGAACTTTCCGAGATGATTGACGTGCCGAAGGACAAGATTGCGGACACCCTCCGTGTCTCCGGCCGCCATGTCAGCGTTGACGACCCCTTTGTGGAGGGTGAAGATAACTCCCTGCTGGATATTCTTCCCAACGATGATTCGCCGAGTGCCGACAAAGGACTCACCAACGAGTCCCTGAGCACTGAAATCGAGCGAGCTCTCCAGATTCTCACTCCCCGCGAGCGGGAGATCATCAAGAGTTTCTTCGGAATAGGTTGCCAGGAAATGACCCTGGAAGAGATTGGCGAGCGTCTGGACCTTACCCGTGAGCGCGTTCGTCAGATCAAGGAAAAGGCCATACGCAAGCTCAAGAAACCGTCTGCCAGCAAACTTCTCAAATCCTACCTCGGCTGATGACAACTGAACAATTCATTGCTGGGAAGGCTGTAGAGGCCGTAAAAGCGCTCTACGGAGCCGATGTCCCCGAGTCTTTGATGCAGGTGGGCGTGACCCGCAAAGATTTCGAAGGCGATTATACCCTGGTCGTTTTTCCTCTGCTTCGTACTTCCCGGCAGGCTCCTGCCGCAACGGCGGAGGCGATAGGAACATGGCTCATGGAGAATTGCCCTGAGTTCAGCGGGTACAACGCCGTACAGGGTTTTCTCAACCTCAGTCTCAGCAATGTATTCTGGCGTGAGAACCTTCAGGATATCATAGGAGATGCCTCCTTCGGAGAGCTGCCGTCCACCGGCCGCAGGGTAATGGTGGAGTTCTCTTCTCCTAATACGAACAAGCCTCTCCACCTCGGCCATATCCGCAACAACCTCCTGGGCGACAGCGTATCACGTTTGCTGAAAGCTGCCGGCGACGAGGTCATAAAGGCTACTTTGGTGAACGACCGCGGCGTACACATCTGCAAGTCGATGTACGCCTGGGAGAAGCTTTTCAACGGAGCGACTCCCCAGAGCACCGGCATTAAGGGCGACCATCTGGTAGGCGACTGCTACGTTGCCTACGCAAAGCTGGAGAAGGAGCATCCCGAAGTCATCGACGATGTTCACAAGATGCTTGTACAGTGGGAAGAAGGCGAGCCTCATGTGCGTGCTCTCTGGGAGAAGATGAACGGCTGGGTCTTCGACGGTTTCGAACAGACCTACAAGGCCCTGGGCATCAGTTTCGACCGAACCTACTATGAGCACGATACTTATCTGCTGGGCAAGGAACTCGTGCAGAAAGGCTTGGACATGGGCGTACTTGTTAGGGATCCGGACGGCTCCGTCTGGTGCGACCTTACCGCCGACGGGCTGGACCGCAAGCTTTTGCTCCGCTCCGACGGCACCTCGGTTTATATGACCCAGGACCTCGGGACAGCAGAGCGCCGTTTTGCCGAATATGAACTGGATTCCCACGTGTACGTGGTCGGTGACGAACAGAACTACCACTTCCAGGTGCTGAAGCTGGTGCTCTCAAAGCTCGGCTTCGCCTGGGCTGACCAGATTTTCCATCTTAGTTACGGCATGGTGGAGTTGCCTGAGGGCAAAATGAAGAGCCGCGAAGGCACTGTCGTAGATGCCGACGACCTTATCGAGAAGATGTACGACGAGGCGAAGGCTACAAGCGAAGAGTCCGGAAAGCTGGACGGCGTACCCGAAGATGAGAAGGAACGCCTTTATCGCATGATTGGTCTCGGTGCCCTCAAGTATTTCATACTTAAGGTGGACCCCAAGAAGAAGATGCTCTTCAACCCGAAGGAGTCCATCGATTTCAACGGCAATACGGGGCCTTTCATACAGTACACTCATGCCCGTATCTGCAGCATCTTGCGCAAGGCCGCCGA
Source organism: uncultured Bacteroidales bacterium (assembly GCA_946414935.1). Taxonomy (GTDB): domain Bacteria; phylum Bacteroidota; class Bacteroidia; order Bacteroidales; family UBA932; genus Cryptobacteroides. The sequence continues at coordinate 1,232 of CAMKQN010000029.1, read as the reverse complement.
GGCCGGCGTCAAAGCCGGGGTAGCTGACGCAGCCGTGCTCAGCCCCAAGGAGATACGTCTTGTGAAGCTGCTTTCCGGCTATCCTCAGAAGGTGGCCGAAGCCGCCGCCGCTTATTCTCCGGCGCTCATAGCCAACTACGCTTACGACCTTGCCAAGGAATTCAACCAGTATTATCACGAGACGCAAGTGCTGAAGGAGCCTGATGCAGTGCTGCTGTCCATGCGGCTTGCTCTGCTGGATACCCTTGCCGCAACTCTGCGCAAGGCTATGGGACTGCTCGGAATCGAACTTCCCGAACGGATGTGACACCCGGGCAAGACTATATGTTTCCCACTTCCGTCAAGGAAGTGCAAGCTCTCGGATGGGACTATATAGACATCATCCTTTTTAGCGGTGATGCCTTTGTGGACCATCCGAGTTTCGGTACTGCCTGCATAGCGCGATGGCTGCAGCATGCCGGATACCGGGTTGCTGTCGTACCCCAGCCCAACTGGCGGGATGATCTCCGGGACTTCCGCAAGCTCGGCAGGCCCAGGCTCTATTTCGGCCTGAATGCCGGAGCCATGGACTCAATGGTCAATCACTACACGGCAGCCAAGCGCCTGCGTCATGACGATGCATATACCCCGGAAGGCAGGGCCGGCGCCCGCCCGGACCGTGCGGTGACAGTTTACTCCAAGATTCTCAAGCAATTATGGCCCGACGTCCCGCTCATCATTGGAGGAGTTGAGGCTTCTCTGCGCCGTCTCACCCACTATGATTACTGGGAGGACAGACTGATGCCTTCCATATTGGTTGACAGCGGCGCCGACTGGCTTTGCTACGGAATGGGTGAGAAACCTATGCTTGCGCTTACCCGCGCCATAGAGAAAGGCTGGTCCAAGCACCAGATTGAGCAACTCCCGCAAATAGCTTTCATACGTACCGGAAAAGCCGAAACCCTCACTGAGGCTTTCATCCTGCACTCATACGAAGAGTGCCTGAAGGATAAACGTGCCTTCGCCGAGAATTTCCACCATATAGAGATTTATGCCAACATGCTCCGTCCCCCCGTGCTCATAGAGCCCGTCGGAGATGGCTACGTCCAGATAAATCCCACCTGCGAACCATCCACGACGGAGGAGATGGACTCCTACTGGGACCTTCCGTTTACAAAGCTGCCGCACCCCCGCTACAAAGGAAAGCGCATCCCGGCATACGACATGATTAAGGACAGTATAATAACCCACAG
>CAMKQN010000028.1:0-22958 GCA_946414935.1 uncultured Bacteroidales bacterium | reverse complement strand
TGGTGAGGAAGATGACCGGCTTTTTCACTTTCTTGAAGACGGGCTCATAGTATTCCCAGCACCAGGGATAAACGATACCGGCCGTATCTACTAGTGCGGCAGTGCCGCACCCCGGGGTGGGGCCCACGCCATAGGAATCCATTCCGTCCCCGTGGTCGTGGTGAAAAGAAAGCCGCTCCGGGCCAAGGGCTTTCTCGTAGCGCTCGTGCATAACGGGACGGGCGACGCTCTTGGTAAACACATCGTAGCCGTAAGCCGTTTCGCCCCTGGCCTGCAACGCAGGACCGAAAGCCCTGTATCCGCTGTACTCGTTTTCCCAGATCAGGTCGTCGAGACGGTCCGCACGGATTTCGCCGCACGCCACTAAGGTCCCGGCTGATTTACACGAAAGTACAAGCGACAGGCAGCACAAAAGCGCTAAAACCTGATAGGTTTTCTTCATCATTACGAACAGTTTAGTACCCTTTGCAAATATATGCAGTTTTCCTTTCTGTGCAGATTTTTGTATATTTACGTCGCAATGGACAGGACGAAGGAAATACAGAAAGTGACTTTGGTCGGCAGTGCCGGAAACGTGCTGCTTACCGTATTCAAGTTTTTTGCAGGCTGGGTGGCAGGAAGCGCCGCCATGCTGGCCGATGCCGTACATTCGCTCTCGGATCTTCTTACGGACATTATCGTATTGGTTTTCGTACACATCAGCGGCAAGCCGCAGGACGAGTCGCATGACTACGGGCACGGGAAATTCGAAACTCTAGCCACGCTTTTCATAGGCTTGGCGCTGATAGCAGCTGCCATCGGTATTATTGTAAACGGCAGTGTATTGCTCTCCAGAGCACTTTCCGGGGAATTGCTACCCGTACCAGGCAAGCTTGCCCTCTGGGCGGCATTGGTCTCCATCGCCGTCAAAGAAGCCTTGTATCAATATACCATCCGATGCGGACGCAAACTGGATTCAAAGGCGGTAATCGGAAACGCCTGGCATCACCGCAGCGACGCCTTGTCCTCGGTAGCAGCGGCAGCCGGCATAGCTTTCGCCATAATACTGGGCGACAAATGGGCGGTTATGGATCCTATTGCGTCCATAATCGTGGGCGCGATGCTGGTCAAAGTCGCCTTCGACATCATCAAGGGCAGCATACAGGAACTTACGGACAGTTCCCTTTCCAATGAAGCGGAGCAACAGATAAACGAGATTATCTGCTCTTGCCCCGGAATCACCGATCCGCACAACCTGAGGACCCGCAGGATAGGGAAGCAGACGGCTATAGAAGTCCACGTAAGGATGGACGGTAATATGCCGTTGTACCTGGCTCACGACAAAGTGAGCGAGATTGAGTCAAAATTGAAGGAGCACTTTGGCAAAGATACCTTCGTGACGATTCACATGGAGCCCATCAAGAATTCACCGAAGAATTCCGGCCTGTGAAAATCGGGGGACGGGGTTCCCACCGGAGACCAGCTGAGGTAATGAGGGTGAGCCGTCTTGTCGCCGCATTTGTAGATATTCCCTAGCAGTCTTTCCGGCAGCTCACCGGCATCGAGACCCATCAATTCGAAAGGAATAAGAAGGATTACCCTCCAGGACCAGACACCGCCCGAGTAATCCTGAGCGCCCTCTACCGTAGTCATGCGGACAATCTGTTCCAAAGCCTCGGCAGGCAGTGCTTTGCGGTCTCCCCTGCCCTCTCCGCGAGCCACCACCAGCTTGCCGGCGGCATTGGTTTCAAAATTGAAGTATTCTTTGCTGCCGGGAACCTGCAGGAAGAGTTCACAGCAACTGTCTTCCCAGCTGCGTCCGCCGTCCTCAAGGTTTTGAACCCGCAAATCCAGTCCGCTCACCCTGAAATCCACCACCAGCGCATCCTCGGTACGGGCTATGCGACCATGGCAGAAAGGGCTGTAGGGGAACTGTGACGGCCAGTTGCACTCTTCTACGGAAAAACGCTCGCCCTCAAGTTCGAGGGCAGTATCCAAATCGTTGGTCTCCAAGCTACGGAGCAGTGGAATACGCAGTGTCTTCATCTTATTCGTGGATTTCAAGCCGCTTTGCGGCAAGTGTTTCATATTTGGTACCAGGACGGCCGTAATTAGCATAAGGGTAGATACTTATACCACCGCGCGCAGTAAATAGCCCGGTAACTTCTATATACCTGGGATCCATCAGGGCGATGAGATCCTTCATAATGATGTTCACACAATCCTCATGGAAAGCGCCGCAGCTACGGAAACTGAAAAGATACAGCTTGAGACTTTTGCTTTCTACCATACGCACATCCGGAATGTAGGATATGCGGATTTCCGCAAAATCCGGCTGGCCGGTAATAGGGCACAGACTGGTGAACTCAGGGCAATTGAAACGAACCCAGTAGTCGTTTTCCTGGTGCTTGTTCTCGAACGTTTCGAGCACTTCCGGGGCATAATCCTGCTTGTACTCGGACTTGCTGCCTAGCGCATGCAGCCCTTCAGTTTTACGATTCTCCATTAAATATCGTTGATTTTAAACGGGTTGTAAGAAATTCCATTATCGAAAGTATCCACGCCTTCGAATGCTTTAACCTTACGCACTACGAACGCAGTAAGCGGCAGCACAATAATCTCGTAGCATACTTTGAAGGTGACTTGGGCCAGCATCATGGACGCAAGAATCTTTACAGGCGTACCGATAAAGGCAATCGGCATGAAAATAAGCGAATCTGAGACCTCCCCTGCCAGCGAAGACAGAATTGCACGTACGCCGAAACGGCGCCCCTTGTCGGCTATCTTCATCTTACTGATTACCAATGAGTTCAGAGTGGAGCCCACAAGAAAGGCAAGGAGCGATGCGCCGGCCACACGGGGAGCCATAGCAAACACGTAATCAAAATGGGGTGCTCCATCCCAGAAAGAGGCTGCAGGCATATATACCAAGAGCTGTCCGGCAATGACCACGAAAAAGTTCATGGCGAATGCCGTCCAGATAACCAGGCGTGCCTTGCGGTACCCCCATACCTCACAGATACAGTCGTTGAGAATGTACGAAATGGGGAAAATCATAACCGCTCCGGGCAAATTTACGCCCCAGAGCGATATTACCTTGGTAGCAAAAAGATTGGACGTAATGAGGCAGACTACAAACAGTACTGCCATCAGCAGAAAAATGGTGGAAAATTTGTATTTCATTTGCAGTTTTTATAGTGGTACCTGTTACACTTGATGCACCCGCATCGCGGCGCAAAGGTACACAAAAAACCGCAAAAAGCAAGAGTCAAGGCTTCAGGGTGCTTACAATTGCTTCGTACAGCGCGGGGAAACGGGACGCGAGCGCCACCGGCCGGCCGCCCTGAAGGAAGCAATGCGTACTAGCCGCAGTACATACTACAGCACCCTTAACCTTCATGACATACGAGAAACCGAGCTTGAGTTCAGTCATCTCGGCCACTTTGACCTCGATTTCTATCTGGTCCTTGAAAGTAGTGGTATGCTTGTAGTTACAACTCACGGACACTACAGGGGATACTATCCCCTCCGCTTCCATGCGCTCGTATCCGTATCCCAGACGGTCCATCCACCAAATGCGCGCCTCTTCCATGAAGCGCACATAATTGGAATGATGGGTGACGCCCATACGGTCGCACTCGTAGTATTTGACCTCATGGACGTAAGGTTCTATCCGAAGCATGTCAGTTCTTCTTGAACTTGAGCTGAGCCACTCCTTCCTTGCCGTTCTTGTCCACGACGCGGACGGTAAATACATTAAGGGATGAACTCATGTCATAACTGCGGTCCTTCATGAAGCCGAAATTCAATGTCACGTCAGTCTTGTCCTGCACCGACTTGCCCGTAGGGAAGAATTCCTTGAACGAATCAGCCACCATAGTATCATTGATCAGGTCAATTACCATGGACGAGGAAGTGGTCCGGTTTTTCACGTAATCGGCGAGTATAGGATCCGCACCGTACTCAAGCGTAACCGTAAGTTCCGCCACCTTGCCGGGGGCTGATATTTTCAGTTTGGAAGGAATCGTAGCGCCATTCAGGTCAACCGTTTCAAAACCGGGATTGTCCGTCCAGGTGAAGGATGGGGCAGCAGTATAATGGAATTTAGCCACCTTGGTGATGGCTTTTCCCGCCTGGTCAGTTAGGTTGATGTCTATTGAGAAGGTGGAATTGTTCTCTACGACCTGCCCTTGAATCAGCGACTTGAGAATGGCGACAAGGTCCAGATCAAGCACGGTCTGGCCTCTCAGGTTCTGGCCGGCGGGAATGTCCAGTCCGGACATGAAAGCGGCCGTGGCAGCGTCATTTATGAGGTCAAATACCGGAGATTTGCCGGAAACCCCTTTGTTGTTGCTGATGCTGATATATGGATTGGCAAGCAGACCGTAGCTCCCAAGTCCGAGGGTAAGCGTGAGAGTCTCTATCTTGGCCGGTGCTGTCACGGATATGATTTCGGACTTATCAAAAGACAATTCGACCGTGGAGAACTGGGTATTACCGGACCATGCGATGGTAGGCGCATCAATATCCACTGCAGGCTTGCAGGCTGCCAAGGCTACGGCTGCCATTACGAAACTGAATAAACGTTTAATCATCATTTTTTTAATAATTAACCTTCAAAAGTAGTGAATATTTTCATAACGGCAAAACTCAAATACCTCCGAGGTTTCTGGTATGCCGTTCCCTGTTCCATAAGCCGTAAATCTCACTCACGTTTCCGGCAGTGATGAAAGCCTGCACCTTCTCCTTTTTGATAAAGCTCATAAGGTTGGAGAATTCATCCTGGGTCAGGAGGGTCTGGACCTCAACATGATGCTCACCGCTGTAACCGCCCCTTAATTCATACAGGCTGCATCCTCGATGCAATTTACCTACTATAAAAGAACGTATCTTTTCATAGTCATCCACCACAATGCAGACGCGCTTGCGCTTGTTCAGGCTGGCCGTAAAATAGTCTATCGCCAGGCCGTTCATCCACGTACCTACAAGACCGGTCACTACCATACGGAAAGGATGGATAGCGAAAGCCGTACAGCAAATTATCGCTCCCGCTACCGTGACGGAGACTCCTATATCCAGATGAAAATACTTGTTTACAATCTTTGCAAGGATATCGAGACCGCCGGTAGAAGCATTGATACTGAACAAAATAGTCTGTGAGATACTGACCAGAAGAACGAAGCAGACGAGGTCCAGCAGCGGCTCTCCCATCACTGAAGTTGCCCCCGGCTCCATAATGACGCTGTACGGCAAGATTTTTTCCCAAAGCTCCAGCAACGGGCCCAAAATCAATGCGGTATAAACAGTCTTTGCACCGAACTCTTTGCCTATCAGAATCCAGGCAAGCAAAAGCAGGATTGCATTGATGACAGTAACCACCAGAGATACCTTCAGTTCAATGCCTGCCATGGAAAAAAGATTGGAAATGACAATGGATAAACCTGTTATCGAGCCCAGGACCAACTTGCTTGGAAGCATGAAAAAATAAACCGCCCCTGCAGCTATCATCATACCAGCCGTCATTATGAACAGTTCTTTCCAGAACTTAAAAGTGGCCAAGTACTTAAGTATGTCTTTCATTTCAGTGTTGTAGTTAGCAATCTCAAAGGTAATGTTTTTTTGCATTATTTGGTGAAAATTTCCATATTTGGATAAAAATCAAGCCATGAAAAGAATTCCTGTATTGCTTGTGCTTTTGACCATCCTGGCCGCTTGCCACGACCGTTCCTTTGAAAAGCCTGGCAATAATGACCCTCAGGGCGGCTACAAGCTGGAGCAGGTGATCGTACTAAGCCGTCACAATATACGGTCCCCCCTGACTATCAACGGCTCCGTCCTCGACAGTCTCAAATCACACTCCGGCCGCTGGTGCAATTGGAGTTCGCTTCCCGGAGAACTAACGCTCAAAGGAGGCATTTCGGAGACCCTTATGGGGCAGTATTTCAGGCTATGGCTCGAGGATGAAGGCTTCATCCCCGCGAATTGGCAACCCACGCGGAAAGAAGCAAAGTTCTACGCCAATTCCCTCCAGCGGACAGTAGCTACAGCACGTTACTTCGCCTCCGGCATGCTGCCGGCCGCCAACGTGGACATAAAGTACAAGCCCCGTAAACTCGACAAGACCTTCCTCGCCATGCTTTCCACCGGGTCCGAAACCTTCAGCAAAGAGGCCCGGAGGCAATGGGAAACCATTCTTGACCAATCTGCAATGGACAGCCTGGACAAGACTTTCAAGATTCTCGACGAAATCCTGGACTATGAGAATTCCGACTACTTCAAAGTACACGGAACCCGTTTCAACGCAGAGGATTTCGACATTTCATACGCCCCCGGCGACGAACCCCGTATGAAGGGAATGTTACGCAACGCTACATCCATGTGCGACGCGCTCGTAATGCAGTCTTACGAAGAGCCGGACCTGTGCAAGGCAGCTTTCGGGCACGAGCTGAGCGAAGCTGACTGGAAACTGATTTCAGGCCTGGTCTGCTATTATGAAAAGCTTCTGTTTTCTCCCAGGGTAGTCTGTTGCAACGTAAGTATGGGCGCTATGAAGGAAATAAAACGGGAGCTCGGACGGCCAGGCCGCAAGTTTACCTTCCTTTGCGGACACGACTCGACTCTGATGGGTGTCCTGTATTCCCTTCAGGTAGAGCCCTATACCCTTCCCGGCTCACTTGAGAAAATGACTCCCATCGGAGGAAAGCTGCTCTTCGAGCGCTACTCCAAGGACTCCGAACAATTTGTCCGTCTGCGTCTCGTATATCCCGGCTGGGAGCAGCTGAGAGAAGTGCCTGCCTATGACCTGGAAAACCCTCCGATGAGCTATCCGCTTACAATCAAGGGCCTGGATGCCTCGGAAGGAACTTATTACCGCCTGACGGATATTCAGAGCCGGATCAATGAAGCAATCAAAAACGGTAAAACCTGCAAATAATGATACTATCACTGTTAACCACCCTGCTGGCCATTATCGCCCAGCCCAATAACCCCGTAGCCAAAGAAGAGGCTACCATTTGCTGCGGCAACGCCCGTTTCACGGTTCTCACCGACCGGCTGGTCCGGATGGAATGGGCCGAAGATGCCCGGTTTGAAGACAGGGCAAGCCTTGCTATAGTGAACCGCCAGCTCCCCGTGCCTTCCCTGAAAGTAACCCGCAAGGGCGAAGGCGTTATCATCAAGACAGACAAGATCTGTCTGGACTACAAGGGCGGCAAGTTTGAGCCGGGCACTCTCTCGGTAAGTTTCAAGCTGAACGGCAAGACCGTGGTGTGGCATCCCGGAGACGGTTCAGGCGGCAACCTCAAAGGCACCACCCGCACCTTGGACGGCAATCTCGGTTTCAAGCGGCTGAGCAAGCTGGAGACCGAACTGGAAAACGGAATCATCTCCAGGGACGGATGGGCCATAGTCGATGAAAGTGAACGTCACCTGCTGCAGGCCGACGGTTCCGACTGGCAGGAGTGGGTCTGCGAGCGTCCCGAGGGAGAACGGAAAGACTGGTATATATTCGCCTATGGACACGACTATCTATCAGCCATTCAAGACTTTACAAAAATAGCCGGCAGAATCCCCCTGCCTCCCAAATATGTATTCGGGTATTGGTGGAGCCGCTACTGGGCATACACCGACGAGGAGTTTCTAGAGCTCGCACGGGAAATGAGAGCCAGAGACATTCCGGCCGATGTCTTCATCATCGACATGGACTGGCATCTCACCTGGCCGCAGATGAGCGAACGCCTCGGGAAAGATGAATTCGGCCAGAGGCGCGGATGGACAGGCTACAGCTGGAACCACGAACTGATTCCCGACCCTGAGGGTTTGCTCTCCGAATTGCACAAGCTGGGCTTCAAGACCTCCCTCAACCTCCACCCCGCATCCGGCATAAGACCTTATGAAGATGCTTACGACGACTTCGTAAAAGACTATCTATCACGCACTTCCGACTACGATGGGCCAGCCGGCTTCGTTTATCCCGAAGGCGGTTACACATTTGCAGGCAACAGCGGGCCGAGCGGGAAAGCCGGTTACAGGGCACCCGTCCCTTTCCGCCTGGACCAGCAGGCATGGGCGGACGCCTACTTCAACTCGGTTATCCACCCTCTCGAAGAGCAGGGCGTGGACTTCTGGTGGCTGGACTGGCAGCAATGGCGTGAAAGCAAATATGTAAAAGACCTGTCCAACACCTTCTGGTGCAATTACGCATTCTGGAATGACAAAGTACGCCGCACACGCTCGCAAGGCCTGCAGGCCGACCGTCCTCTCATTTATCACAGGTGGGGAGGGCTCGGAAGCCACCGCTACCAGCTCGGCTTCTCTGGGGACACTTATGACGAATGGTGCGTGCTCCAGTTCCTGCCGTATTTCACGGCTACGGCATCCAATGTAGGCTATGGTTACTGGGGGCACGACATTGGAGGCCACATGCAGCTCAGGGATCACCAGCGCCTGAAAGACCCCGAACTCTATACCCGCTGGATGCAGTTCGGAGTATTTACCCCCATTTTCAAGACCCACTCCACCAACAGTCCCAACCTGGACTGCCGTATCTGGTCTTATCCCACTCATTATGAATACCTTAAGGCAGCTATCGACTTGCGCTACGCACTTAGCCCTTACATTTATGATGCTGCCAGGCAGGCATACAATACAGGCATCTCGTTGTGCCGGCCTCTGTATTATTACTACCCGGAAGCAAAAGAAGCATACGACTGGAACGAAGAGTATTTCTTCGGTGACAATATTCTGGCCACCGTTATCTGTGAACCGGTCGGCGCAGGCGGCACGGCCTCCCGCAAATTGTGGCTGCCCGCCGGGGAATGGTATGACATAGCCCACAGGCAGTTGCTGAAAGGCGGGAAGGTGTACGCCCTTGAATACAGCATAGAGCAGAACCCCTGGTTCGTACGTTCCGGAGCCGTGATTCCCATGGCCGAAGAAGGAATACGCAATCTGCAAGATGCCTCCAATGTACTGAAGCTCATGATTGTCCCGGGCAAAAGCGCCTGCAGCATAGAGCATTACGAAGACGACGGCATCTCGCAGAGTTACGAGCGCGATTATGCGGTGACGAAAATAAGCAAGACAGTTTCCGGCCGGAAGACCATACTGAACATAGGCGCCCGCGAAGGCAGCTATGCCGGCGCCCCTGCAACACGGCGCATCAGTATTCTTCTCGAAGGCCAGCATACTGCTCCGTCAACGGTACTTGTAAACGGCTCTCCCCTCCCGGAGGATGCAGTATGCACAGGCGGTGGACGGGTAAGCATCAACTTGCCCGAAAAAGCCGCCGTGGAGGCTGTGAAAGTGGAAATACTGCCCTAGATTTCTTTTCTCCAGCGGGCATGCGGAATGCCCAGAAGGTCGCGGTACTTGGCAATGGTACGGCGGGCAAGTTTGTAGCCCCTCTTAGCCATCTCCACCACGAGCTGCTCGTCGGTGAGAGGCTTCTGCTTGTTTTCCGTATCTACACATTCCTGAAGCACCTTCTTAAGCTCCCGGGTAGAGACCTCTTCCCCGTCTTTGTTTTCCATACCTTCGGAAAAGAAGTATTTAAGCGGGAAAATGCCGAAGTGTGTCTCTATGAACTTGCTGTTGACCACCCGGCTGATGGTGGAAATATCAAAGCCGGTTATCTCGGCAATGTCCTTGAGCACCATAGGACGCAGGTTGCTTTCGTCTCCGTCCACAAAGTAATCGTGCTGATAATCCAGGATTGCCCTCATGGTCTTGGACAGGGTGTTCTGGCGCTGTTTGAGTGCCTCCACGAACCACTTCGCCGAATCCAGTTTCTGCTTTACAAAAGCCGCGGCCTCTTTCTGCGCGCGCTCGGAAGAGCCCTTGGCATCCAGCAGCAAGTCAGCATATTTCTTGTTTACCCGGATTTCCGGGACGTTGAAGCGGGGCATTGAAAAATCCAGCACCCCGTCGTGCTCGTCCAGGATGAAATCCGGCACGATTTGCTGGGACTGGTCCACATAGGAATCGTCAAGCTGCCCACCGGGAGACGGATTCAGCTTGACTATTTTACCATACGCGGCCTTCAACTGTTCCTCGCTTATATTCAAGCGGTTGCATATTTTCTGGAAATGCTTGTTGGAAAAATCCTGAAAGCATTCGTCCATTATGCGAATGGCAGTCTTCACTTCCGGGGTTTGCTTCAAACTCCTAAGCTGAATCAGCAGACATTCCTGCAGATCCCTGGCGCCCACTCCGGAAGGCTCGAATTCCTGGACAACCCGGAGCATCTGCTCTACCTCGGCAGGATCGGTCTGGATATTGGCCCGGAAAGCAAGGTCGTCCACCAGAGTTTCAAGGTCCCTGCGAAGGTAGCCGTCATCGTCCAGGCTGCCAATTATAAAGGAGGCGATTTCCTGCTGGTGGGGAGTAAGGTTACGGTAACCTAACTGACGCTGAAGGCTTTGGGTAAAGCCCTCCTGTACAGAGAAAGTATTGTACTCCGGACGAGGGTCCTTCCCCCAGTTATTCACTTTCAGGCGGTAAGCAGGGATGTCCCCGTCTTCTTTGATGGCGTCAATGGACAAATCTTTGCTCTGCTGGTCGCTGTCCGGACCGGGTTCGTCATCGAGCACAGGATTGCTCTCCAGCTCTGCACGTATCTTCTGTTCCAACTCCTGAATAGGCATCTGAATCAGCTTGATAGTCTGGATCTGGAGCGGGGAAAGCTTTTGTTGCTGCTTGAGTTCGAGTCCTGTCTTAAGCATCAGTTTCTGACTATAAAGGCGGCAGGAAACTCCTGCTGGATTGATTTGAGCGCGCTGGCGGCATCTGCCTTGGAGGAATAATTGCCCACTGTAACCTTGAAAAACGGTTCGGTAAACGTACGGGAGACGGGCACGCCGGGATGCAGGTTACGGAAACGCGCAGCCGCAGCTTCGGAAGCACCGCGGGCGTTCTGACCGCTGTCGAAGAAAATCCTGATTCGGTACATCTGGCCGGTGAGTCCCGATGCAGCTCTCCGTTCGTTACGTTCTATGTGAGCGCTTACGGCATCGTGCAGTTCCCGGCTCTGGTTGACCGAAAGATTCCCGGACAGAGTCTTGAATACATCATATACGGCAACGCTGTCTTTCCGCTCCTGGGCAAACAGCCCCGAAGCCAGCAAAACTGCAGTCAATAACAACGCTACTCGTTTCATTTGTTTTCTATCAAGTCTTTTATGGGTATATCCTTGTATTCAAAATTCTTGCCGAGACCGCTCTTGAGGGCGCCCCGGAAACTGATATCCACAGTAAGTGACTCCAGATTCTCCCCTTTGAGAATGCTGAAGATAGTGAAAGGGTTGAAACTTTCATCTATGGTTCCGTGGAAAGACACAGGATATACAAATTCGGTACGGGAAGAGATGGTGACATCGTCTGCATAAAGATGGAGACATGGCTGCTGGTCCATTTTCACCAACGCATACATTTTAGACAAAGTGAGCTGGGGCGCAGGATTATCCACACCTATATCCATTACGGCGTCGAACGACGACAAGCCGCGCGGAGTAAGGGAAACAAAATCGCAGGACGTCACTTTGATATCCTTGAAAGATCCGGTGCATGAAACCAGCAACAAGGCTGTCACCACAAGGGTCAACAATATGGTTATTCGCTTCTTCACACCGCAAATATAATCAAATTTACGAACAATGCACGAGACAGGGCAGAAATGCCCACCCGAAGCTATTCGAAGGTATTGTTGAAAACTTTGTGGAAAAAATTGTAAACAAATGGAATAAAATGGAAAATTTTGCTTATCTTTGCGACTGCGTATAAGAATTATTATGGTCACTTTTTACGGAAAATATCCTGCCAAGATTGACGACAAGGGAAGATTGGTCTTCCCTGCCGCCATCCGCAGGGATATGCCGGCGGGTGGCGATATGAGGTTTGTAATCAAAAAGAGCATCTATGATCCTTGTCTGGAGATGTACACGTTTGAAGAGTGGACACGTCAGACCGACAAGATCAAAGAAGAGCTCGACTTCTTCAATCCCGATCACGTACTCTTCTGGAGAGAGTATATGCGTGACGTGGACATTGTAGAGCCAGACTCCAAACTGGGACGTATCTCCATCTCGCGTGAACTTCTTGACGCAATAGGTATTACTAAGGAAGTGGTATTCTTTGGCGTTGGTTTCAAATTGGAAGTTTGGGCGAAAGACTCATTCGAGAACTCCCGCATCACGAACGACAGTTTCATCTCAATTGCCAAGAGCCTCTCCAAGAAATAGGAGAAGCAGGCAATGAGCGAATATCACAATCCGGTACTACTGCACCCCAGCATCGACGCCCTCGTCCTCAATCCGGGCGGAGTGTATGCCGATGCCACCTTCGGAGGCGGCGGGCACTCCCGCGCAATCCTTCAGGCGCTCTCCCCCAAGGGTCGCCTGATAGCCTTCGACAGAGATTCAGATGCGGCTTGCAACGCCCCGGACGACAAGCGTTTCAAGCTGATACACAACAACTTCAGGTTTATCCATAACTATGCTCTAATCGAGGCGCCCGACGGACTGGACGGCATTCTCGCCGACCTTGGCGTGAGTTCCCACCAGTTCGACACGGCGGACAGGGGCTTCTCTTTCCGCTTCGACGCTCCCCTCGATATGCGAATGAATGTGCAGGGCGCTAAAACCGCTGCTGACATTGTCAATTCTTATACGCAAGAAGAATTGGAAAGGATCTTCAAAATCTACGGTGAGGTGGAAAACGCCCGGAAGCTGGCAGGACTCATCGTCTCCTCGCGCTCCAGGGCGCAGATCCTCTCCACCGGCGACCTCGGCAATGCCATTGCGGGAGCCCTGCCTTCTTTCGCGGAGCATAAGTACCTGGCCAAAGTGTACCAGGCCCTCAGGATTGAAGTGAACGACGAGATGCGTTCCCTCGGGAAATTCCTGGAAGGCGCCGCCGCCTCGCTGAAAAAGGGCGGAAGGCTCGCAGTAATCACCTACCATTCACTGGAAGACCGGATGGTAAAAAACTATATACGCAGCGGCAACGCCGACGGAAGCGAAAGCAAAGACGTGTACGGCCGCAGCTACGCCCCCCTCAAGGCGGTAAACCGCAAGCCGGTGCTGCCGGAGGAAGATGAAATAGGAAGCAACACCCGCGCCCGCAGCGCCAAGCTGAGGGTAGCCGAAAAGAACTGACATGGACAAGACCTGGAAAATACAAGACATTGGCCTGTGGTTCAAGAACAGCTTCAGGGCCATCCTGAAAGGCGAGTTTTTGCTCCGCCTCGATATCGGGCGCTATTTCATCCACATAGTGTACACCTTCTTCCTGCTGGCCATGATTATCTGGATCTCACTTATGATTGAGAATACGATGAACAAGGTGGAGCGGAACAAGGCGATACTCCACGAGCTGGAGATAGTGCATACGCAGAAGACTTTTGACGTAGTGAGCATCAGCAAGCGTTCTTCAGTGAACGAGATGCTCCGGGAAATGGGGTCCAAGGTAACCGAACCGCTGAACCCCGCAACCGTTTTGGTAAAGTAACGATGGAAGGAAGCAGCAGCATAAAAAAGAACCGGGACCGTATAGGAGTAATCCTGTACGTGTTCTACGTGCTGTTGCTGCTAGCATCGGCATTATTGTTCGCGAAACTCATCTACATACAGATATTTTTCAAGCCCGATCCCAAGATACAGACCGCCCTTACCCCCAGAAGCATAGCCCGGTCAGTGGAGCCGGTGCGGGGAAACATCATCGACTGCGAAGGCAGGCTGCTCGCCATGTCGTGCCCTACCTACCAGATAGCGATGGACTGTACGGTGCGCCGGGAGGAGTTTGCCGGCAACAAGAAGGACGGAGATCTGAAGGAACAACAGTGGCTCGAGAAAGCGAAAGATTTGAGCGTAGAGCTGGCAAAAGTATTTCCGGAGAAGAGCGCGGACGAGTACTACCGGCTGATAAAGACCGGCAGGCAGTCCGGCAGGCGCTACCTGAGGTTGGGAAAGCCGGTTGACCGCCATGTTTACAACCGTATCGCCGCTTTTCCCTTGTTCAGGGAGGGACGCTACAGAGGCGGATTCATCGCCGAACAGAAGAACATCCGTATCTACCCTTACGGAAAGCTTGCCCGCCGCACCATAGGCTTCGTCCGCGACAACAGCAGCGGCGTAGGCAACACCCACGTAGGCCTGGAAGGCAAATTCGACCATGTACTTCACGGACGCGAAGGCAAGGAATGGCTCAAGGTGACCGACTACGGCCGCGTGCTCGACAACGACAGCACCAAGGTACGCCCGGAGGACGGCAAAGACATCCGCACCACCCTGAACATAGATTACCAAGACATCGCATGGCGTTCGCTCTACGATGAGATAAAGGAAGAGACCGACTTGGAAGGTGCCTGCCTGGTACTCATGGAGGCCGCAACAGGTGCCATCAGGGCAATGGTCAACCTCTACCGCGAAGACAGCACCACCGACTTCGAGGAAGTGAGCAACCTGGCGATAGGAAGGGCTATAGAGCCCGGCTCCGTATTCAAGACCGTGACACTGATGCAGGTGCTTTCAGACGGCTACATCAAGAGCCTGGAAGAGACCATCCCCACCAACCACGGCGTCATCAAAAATGCCAAGGGAGTGCCCCAGGATGTCCATATCCTGGATCACGAACGCCTGCAAGGCATCAACAGCATTTCCATACTCGAAGGCTTCCGCATATCGTCCAACTACGTATTCGGCACCCTGGCAGTTTCAAACTACGCCAAAAAGCCGACCCGCTTCATCGAGAACATACATAGCTACAAGTTGGGAGAAGTGTTCGACTTCGACCTTGAGGGCCTGGCGTCTCCCGTCATTCCTTCCCCAGGCGACAAAAACCGCTACTGGAGCCTTTCCGACCTTGCGGTAATGGGATATGGATACGGCACACGTGAGACTCCAATGCACATTCTGTGCTTCTACAACGCCATCGCCAACAAGGGCAAGATGATGAAGCCTTACCTGGTGGAAGATATAGAGCAGAACGGGATAGTGAGCAGCAAACGCGGTCCAGCCCTCATGTCCACGATATGCAGCAAAGCGGTTGCCGACACCATTACAAGGGCACTCCGCGCAGTTACGGAAGAAGGAACGGCCCGCCGTCTTAAGGATGCAAAATGCCGCGTGGCCGGAAAAACCGGCACCTCCTTCGGTACCTACAGCGGAGGTTCCTACAGAGATGAACTGGGCCGGCGCAAGTACCAGGGCACCTTCGTAGGCTTCTTCCCCGCAGATCCGGAAAGCACTCCCAAATACAGCGTGATTTGCACCGTATTCAGCCGTCCCACCTCTAAGCAGTTCCAGGGCGGCGGCATCCCTGCCAGGACGATAAAGAACCTGGTAAACGAATTATATAGTATTGACCCTGCATTCAGGCCCAAATTAAGCGCTGCGAAATGAAACTGGCTGAACTCATAAAAAATTGCGGCGTCACCGCCGTCCGGGGTCCTCTGGACCTGGAAATCACTTCCGTAACCAACGATTCACGGAAGGTCTGCCAAGGCAGCCTGTTCGTAGCCGTAAACGGTTGCGGCAACGACGGGCGTGCATATATTTCCAAGGCATTGGAAGCCGGTGCCTCTGCTATCCTCTGCGAAGATGACGGCAGACCTGAGCTTCACAATCCGGAGTCAGGGGCCACTTTCGTTTTCGTGCAGGACAGCCGGAGCGCGGTAGCCTATGAGGCAGACTGCTTCTACGGACATCCCAGCAGCAAGCTCAAACTCGTAGGCATCACCGGCACTAATGGAAAGACCACTACCGTCACCCTGCTGTACCATCTGTTCCGCAGCATGGGCTACGAGTGCGGATTGCTTTCTACTATAGCCAATTACGTAGGGTCCAAGCGGCTTGAGACCGCCAACACCACATCTGATCCGGTAACCATCAACTCCCTCATGTCGCAGATGGTGGAGGCGGGCTGCGAGTATTGCTTCATGGAAGTCAGTTCCATAGGTGTGGAGCAGGAAAGGGTAAGCGGCCTGGACTTCAACGTGGGCATTTTCTCCAACCTTACCCACGACCACCTGGATTACCATGGCAGTTTCGCCGAATATCTGCGCTGCAAGAAGTTATTCTTCGACCGCCTCGGTTCCGACGCCATAGCCATAACGAACATCGACGACAAGCACGGCGAAGTGATGCTGCAGAATACGGCGGCACGCAAGGTGAGCTACTCATGCCGCAGCGCCGCAGACCACAACTGCCGCATCCTGGAGGAGAGTTTCGAGGGAATGCTGCTCCGAATAGACGGTACCGAAGTATGGAGCCGGCTGATAGGGGCGCACAACGCATACAACCTGCTGGCAATCTATTCCACTGCCGTTGAACTTGGAGCGGGCAAGGAAGAAGTGCTGCTCGCGCTATCCAAATTGGAATCCGCTCCGGGCCGCCTTCAGACCATCCACGGTCCCAGGGGTCTATGTGCGGTCATAGATTACGCCCACACCCCGGATGCCATGGAGAACGTGCTCAAGACTTTGAGGGATGTCGCCCCGGAAAAGCAGCTCGTCTGCCTTTTCGGCTGCGGAGGCGACCGTGACCGCACCAAGCGCCCGGAAATGGCGGCAGTCGCCGAAAAGTGGGCGGACCGCATATTCGTCACTTCCGACAACTCCCGCACGGAAAAAACGGAAGATATCATGGAGGACATACGCGCCGGTTTCAGTCCTGCCGGCTTGGCCAAGGCCGTCTTCATCGCAGACCGCAAAGAAGCCATACGCACAGCCCTCATGTTCTCCCCCGACGGGAGCACCGTACTGCTTGCCGGCAAAGGGCACGAGAATTATCAGATAATCGGAACTGAGAAGCGCCATTTTGATGAAACAGAAATAGTTACGGAGATATTTAAGCAATGCTGTACCATCTTGTAGATTGGCTTGAGAGCCTTGGAATACATGCACCCGGTATGGGTTTGATGCATTACCTTTCATTCAGGGCAATGCTGGCAGCCGTGTTTAGTATGCTCATCGCGTTCTTCGCCGGAGGCAAAATCATCAAGTGGCTCCGCAAACACCAGATCGGCGAGACTATACGGGACCTTGGTCTGGAAGGACAGATGCAGAAAAAGGGTACCCCTACGATGGGCGGACTTATCATTATCGTTGCCCTGATCGGTTCATCCCTGCTGGTGTGCAAGCTGAACAGCATTTACACCATACTCCTGATGGTCACCACACTCTGGTGCGGAGCCATCGGCTTTACCGACGACTACATCAAGGTATTCAAGCACAAGAAAGAGGGAATGAGCGAGAAAGGCAAGCTCATATTGCAGTTCGGGCTCGGCCTGTTCATAGCCCTCACGGTCTGCATCAGCCCCGACATCCCTACGGACCATCTGGTTACCACCATACCGTTCGTAAAAGCTCACGAATTCGACTATTCCTGGCTTTCCCCGTTCCACGGCCAGCTCGGAGTTTACTGCTCCTGGGGCATATACATGACTATGATTATTTTGGTAATCATAGCCTGTTCCAACGGGACCAACCTCACCGACGGAATGGACGGACTGGCCTCCGGAACATCAGCCATAGTGGGTGTGGTTATAGGCGTAATGGCCTGGCTGAGCGGCGACGTACTGGATGCAAAGTACCTCAATATCATGTACATACCGGGCGCAGGCGAAGTAGCCATCTATATGGCGGCGTTCGTCGGGGCGCTTATAGGCTTCCTATGGTACAACACTTTCCCGGCCCAGGTATTTATGGGCGATTCCGGAAGCCTGACCATAGGCGGCATCATAGGAGTAAGCGCGGTGCTCGTGCGCAAAGAGCTCATCCTGCCCCTGCTATGCGGCATCTTTGTCATGGAGAGCCTCTCCGTGATTATCCAGAGAACACATTTCAAACGCACGAAAAAGAAGTACGGAGAAGGCCGCAGGGTATTCCTGATGGCACCTCTCCATCATCATTATCAGAAAAAAGGTATTCCGGAGCCGAGAATCGTAACCCGCTTCTGGATTATAGGAATTATACTGGCGGTTTCAACGCTGGCCATAATGAAGATTAGATAGTATTATGTCAAGAATAGTGGTTTTGGGAGGAGCAGAGAGCGGCATCGGAGCCGCAGTGCTCGCGAAAGTAAAGGGATTCGACGTATTCCTGTCCGACAACGGGACTATCAAGGAAGACTACGCCCGCACCCTGCGCGAATGGGATATTCCGTTCGAGCAGGGAGGTCATACGCCCGAGCGTATCCTCAACGCAGACGAGGTGGTGAAGAGTCCCGGCATTCCGTCCACGGCCCCGATGGTACGCGCCCTGGCCATGCAAGGCACGCATATAGTATCCGAAATCGAATTCGCTTCCCGCTACGACAGCGCCAAGAAAATCTGCATTACCGGTTCCAACGGCAAGACGACCACCACATCCCTTATTCACTACCTGCTTAAGGAAGCAGGGCTCAACGTAGGATTAGGAGGCAATATCGGGAAGAGCTACGCCATGCAGGTGGCCACCGAAAAACACGACTATTATGTACTGGAAATCAGCAGCTTCCAGCTGGATGACACGTATGACTTCAGGCCTGATATCGCCATCATCACCAACATTACGCCGGACCATCTGGACCGCTATGACCACAAGATGGAGAACTACGTACGCGCCAAGTTCAAGATTGTCCGCAACCTGCGGCCGGAAGACTGCTTCATATTCGACTCCGACGACGCCATCACCATCGAGCACCTCAGCAAAATAGTCCTGCAGGCAAAGATGCTCCCCTTCAGTCAGGAGAAGAAGGATCTGCCCCAAGGCGCCTGGCTGGACGGAAACCGCATCGTGGTACGCTACGAGCAAAGTGAAAGCGAGCTTTACCTGCAGGAGCTTGCCCTCGGCGGACGCCACAACGTTTATAACTCCATGGCGGCAGCTCTGGCTGCTAAGGCATCGGGCATCGAAGACGAGGTAATCCGCAATTCCCTGAAGAGTTTCTCCCCCATCGAGCACAGGCTGGAGCCGGTGCTGAGCATACGGGACGTCATGTACATCAATGACTCCAAAGCCACGAACGTAGATTCCGCCTGGTACGCCCTGGAGTGCCAGACCAGGCCTGTGGTGTGGATAGTTGGCGGCACCGATAAAGGCAACGACTACAGCGTCCTGAACGAACTGGTACGTGAAAAAGTCAAAGCGATAGTGTGCCTCGGGGTGGACAACAAGAAAATACATGAGGCCTTCGCCGGAATAGTAGGAGAAGAGAACATAACAGATACTCTCAGCGCAGAAGAGGCCGTACAAGTGTCCAGTAAGCTGGCAGCGCCCGGAGACGTGGTCCTGCTCAGCCCCTGCTGCGCCAGTTTCGACCTTTTCCAGAATTACGAGGACCGCGGCAGACAGTTTAAGAACGCAGTAAGAAAATTGTAGCATGACTTCCAAGAAACGCACAGTCTGGAATTTCTTCGACCGCATTGAAGGAGACAAGGTGGTGTGGATCATCGCGCTGATGCTGATCCTCATTTCCATCGTGTGTATTTTCTCCTCCACTTCGCGCCTGCTCGAAGGCAGCCAGACCCGACTGGACATCGTGAAGAGCCAGCTCTTCGTGGTGGCCGCCGGTCTCGTGCTCATTATCGTCTGCTACAACATAAAGAATATCAAGTTGTTCCGTTGGCTGTCACAGTGGGGATTCCTGATTTCCCTGGCACTTCTGGCGCTGCTCTTGTCCAAGATTGACACGCCAATCGTGAGGTCTATAGAGCTCAACGGAGCAAGACGTATCCTCCAGCTGTACAAGCTCCAGGTACACGTGTTCGAAGTCGTTAAGGTAGCCATGGTGCTTTACCTTGCCTGGGCTATGGACGCCCTGAAGAAAGGGGAATTGAGAGGGCCGCAGAAGGAGATCTGGAAGAAGCTCATCTACATCTATGCCCCGTTCCTTATAACCTTGCTGATGATAGTCCCCGGCTCCAACTCGGCGGCTCTTTTCATCGGCGGCATAATGTTCATCGTTATACTTTTAGGCGGAGGCAACCTGCGCGACATGGCCATACTGGCCGCTGCTGCGATAGTGATACTGGGCAGCTGCTGGGGCATATATGAAATCAGCGGCCACAAAGCATTCGGGCGCATAGGCACAGCCCTCAGCCGTATTTCCGAAAGCGATAACTGGGAGCAGAAAGTGCTGGACGCACCTAAAGGTTCCGATGAATACTACAAGGCGCTCGACAAGATCCGCCAGCCCTACAGCGCCAAGATTGCAATCAAGGAAGGCGGCCTGCTGGGCAAGGGCCCCGGTCAGAGCACCCAGCGCTACGTGGTACCGGACATATCGGAAGACTACATGTACAGCTTCATTGTAGAGGAGTACGGCCTCTGGGGCGCGCTTATCGTCATCTTCCTTTATGTATCCCTGCTCGCAAGGGCATCCATAATAGTACGCAACTGCGGCAAAGATCTGTACGCAAAGATTACGGTGGCAGGGTTGTGCCTGCTGATTACCGGCCAGGCATTCCTGCATATGTTCGTAAACGCGGACATCGGCCCTATGACCGGCCAGACACTGCCGCTTATCAGCCACGGCAACAGTGCTTTCCTGTGCTTCAGCCTGGCATTCGGCATCATACTTTCATTCAGCCGCATAGCCCAGCGCAGGATAGAAAAGGAACAGCGGGAGGCGAAGCCGCTTCTGGAGCTGAAGGAGAACGTGCAGAACGGGCTCGAAGACCTTGAAGCCTTCGAGAGCGGTACCGCTTCACACGAGCATATAGATTTAACGGAGGAACTGAACGAATATGACTTATAGGAAACTTAGGGTAATTATCAGCGGCGGCGGCACCGGAGGGCACATCTTCCCGGCCGTTTCCATCGCCAAGGAGCTTATGAGGGTGAATCCCGCCACCGAGATCCTCTTCGTGGGCGCCGAAGGCAAGATGGAAATGGAGAAAGTGCCTGCCGAGGGTTTCCGCATCGTCGGCCTGCCCATCGCCGGCCTGCAACGCCAGCTTACCCTGCACAACATCATAGGCGACATGGCAGTTCCGTTCAAATACCTCGCCAGCATATTGAAGGCCCGGAAGATAATCAGCGGATTCAAGCCGGACATTGCTGTAGGAGTGGGCGGCTATGCGAGCGCTCCCCTGCTCAGGGCGGCGGTACAGAAACGCATCCCTGCGCTCATACAGGAACAGAACGGTTTCGCCGGCCTTACCAACAAGCTGCTCGGGCCGAAGGTGCAGAAGATTTGCGTTGCCTACGAAGGAATGGAGCGTTTCTTCCCTGCCGAAAAGATTGTTTTGAGCGGCAATCCCATACGCCCCTCTATGCATCCGTACAGCGAGGAAGACAGGCTCGAAGGCCTGAAATACTACGGCTTCGACCAAGCGAAACGTCACATCCTGATAATAGGAGGAAGCCTCGGCAGCGGCACCCTCAACAATGCGATGAAGGCGTGGATAGAGGCCGGATGCCCGGGAGGAGAAGGTGTAGAGATACTATGGCAGTGCGGGAAGTACTACAAGAATAGCATTGACGAATTCATGGCAGGAAGGCAGCTGCCCGGCGTACGTCACAGCGACTTCATAGCCCGCATGGACCTTGCTTACGCAATGGCGGACCTTATCATAAGCCGCAGCGGAGCATCTTCCGTGTCGGAGATATGCGCCACCGCGAAAGCCGCAGTCTTCGTACCTTCCCCCAACGTAGCCGAAGACCATCAGACACATAATGCAATGGCGCTGGTACGCAAAGACGCCGCAGTACTGGTAAAGGATGCAGAGGCAGCAGAGAAACTGATGCCGCTTGCTTTGGAACTAGTCAGGGACAGCGGACGCCTCGCAGCAATAGGAAAGAATGCCGCAGCTATGGCCCTGCCTGATGCCGCGCACACAATAGTGGATGAAATTTACAAACTTTTGGGAGCATGAAAGCTAATCATCTGAAATACGTCTATTTTATCGGTATAGGCGGAATTGGAATGAGCGCCATAGCCCGCTGGTACAAGTTCAAGGGCTATGAAGTGGCCGGCTACGACCGCACCCCTTCAGCTCTCACCGCCAGCCTGGAGAAAGAAGGCATCGCCGTGCACTACGACGACGATTGCTCACGCATCCCGGCCGATCCTGCATCCACCCTCGTGATATACACTCCGGCGGTTCCTGCCGATCTGGGAGAGTTGTGCTACGTGAGGGAACACGGCTATAGGGTGGTAAAAAGGTCCCTTGCCCTGGGAGAAATAACCCGCGACCAAAGCTGCCTGGCTGTCGCCGGCACCCACGGGAAGACCACCACTTCAACCCTGATTGCCCACATTCTCACTGAGGGCGGCGAAGGCTGCTCGGCTTTTCTGGGAGGAATATCCAAGAACTACGGCACCAACCTGCTGATGAGCAGTTCCTCCACAGTAGTAGCCGAGGCTGATGAGTTCGACCGTTCTTTCCTCCAGCTGCACCCCGACATCGCGGTAATCACGGCAATGGACGCCGACCACCTCGATATCTACGGAGACCTCGCACACGTGCAGGAAGCTTTCGTGGAATTCGCATCCCAAGTACACGAGGCCCTGATATTGAAGTACGGCCTCCCCATAAGCCAGGGGCAGGTGGGCGCCCGCATCTTCACCTACCATTTTGACAATCCCTCCGCAGACTTCCACAGCACCCGCCTGCGCCTGGGCTCCGACGGACACTATACCTTCGACCTCGTATATCCCGGAGGCACTCTCAGCGACATACGGGTGGGCACCCTTGGCTGGATTAACGTAGAAAACAGCATCGCAGCGGCAGCCGTATGCCTGTGCTACGGTATGGACGGGCAAAAGCTGCGCAAGGCGATAGGCAGTTTCCAGGGCGTACAAAGACGCCTTGACGAGCACGTCAACCGCCCCGGCCTTACCTATATCGACGACTACGCGCACCATCCTGCCGAGCTCGAAAGCGCTATCTCATCCCTGCGGGGCATTTTCCCCGGGCGCAAGATAACGGGAGTATTCCAGCCGCACCTCTACACCCGTACACGCGACTTCGCCCCTGAGTTCGCCCGTGCCCTGAGCGGAC
>CAMKQN010000027.1:0-23005 GCA_946414935.1 uncultured Bacteroidales bacterium | reverse complement strand
AATCTCTTCGTCCGTTCCGAAGTCGGTTATATCTCCGCCGACTATGACGAAGTCGAGCGAATCCTGGGAATTGATGTCGGCTATGCAGCGGCGCAGGTCTTGTATGGCGGCTGAAGCAGAACGGAGGTGAGTATCGGTCAGGAATGCAAAACGCAAAGGCCGCCCTGCATTCTGCGCCACGGCGAAATGCCCGGCGGCAAGCAGGACGGCGGCAAGGATAAGCTTTCTCATCTACTTGGTGTGCCTGTAGGGATTCTCTTTCCAGACTCCTCCTTGGTAGCGGTGCATCTCTTCCAGCAGGAAATCCCAGCGGAGGGCATCCCGGCTGTCGGGGAAGAATTCGTAGAAGACGTCGTTTATGTACAGCGCTATGTGGGTGATGTCGGTCACCATGCCGAATGTAGGAGTGCGGTCTATGGGGAGGAAGAAACTGAAGGGCTCTCCCTTGTTGGTGCCGTCAAAATATATACCGTCCGGCTTCAGGGTAAGGATGCCGTCGCCGGTAATTTCCGAAGAACGGGACACCGGAACGTACTTGTAGTCGGGCAGGGTCCCCAACTTGCAGTGCTCGGAGAAGCAGAAGCCGGGCGCTTTTACGTCCTCTTTCGCCTTTTCGCGCTCCATCATCACCCAGTCGGAGACTATAGGAGGGCAGACGGACCCGGGGCCGACGGGATGGATGGCATATTCGTCGTCCATTTCTATGGTATTGCCGCAGGCATTGCAGCGCATGGTGTTGCCTTCGGTGCTCATGTCGGCGATCTTGCCGCATTTGGGGCACATATACAACAGGGTGTCAAGACCTTCCGCCAGATTGCCCTTGTTCTTGAACTTCACATGCTCTTCGGCATTCCAAATATAGTCATCCTGCGCAAGCAGACGGTTCATTTCGTCTTCGATTTCGGCAGCTGTCATCTGAGCCATCTGTTCGGGGGTGAACATACGGTCCACGACTATATCTACACGCCCCGGGCGCTGGTCCAGGCAATGCTTGGGGTTGAACAGGTAGCCGCCCCTGATCTTAGTGTAGTAAACAGGAACACCCAAATGTTTAAGCAGCTTGCCCGTACCTGGCATCACCGACTGCTGCATGCCGGTGATGGAACTCATGCCGGAAGGCATGAAGCATACGTTGCCGCCTTGCTTGATTATCCGGCGTATGGACATTATGGTATAGGGGTCGGGTACAAAATTGCGCTTTGGAATGACTTGAAGCCAATGAAGCAGGATAGTAGTGGGGGTGACGAAAAACTCGTTGTATCCGACTACGTAATTAAGGCGTTTCGGCCAGACTGCGGGGCTGCAGAATACATAGTCCATACGGGCGGCGTGATTGCTCACCAGCACTATGGGGCCTTTTTCTTTGCCGGGGCGGGCTTTGAAGATGAAATTGGTGTGAAGTTTAGCCCGGAAAAATCTAATCAGTGTACCGTACAAGAGCGTGTATAACACAGGATTAGGCTTGTGAACCATGCGCTTTTGAAGGCGCTGAGCTAAGGTTAATTTCATAGGTTTTATATACGTTTAATCCCCCAAATATAGCAATATTCGGGGGAAATGCCAATAATTCTGAATGCTCAGAATGAGAATCTATAGGAAACGGAAAGAATACCGTTCAGGGCCTGGTCCCAGGTATAGGATTTCAAATAAGTATGGGTCTTGTCCACGTCCAGTTGCTTGTCATAGCAATAATCCGCCATAGCGCAGAAATCAATGGCGCTGCTCTTGGAGAGTTTCCATTCCATGCCCAAAGCCGCCCTGCCCCTGTTATAATAGCAGTGATTGTACCCAGTGAACTTATAGTCGGCATAAGCCTGGCTGGTAGTGCTCCAGGTGGCGGTGCAGGAAGGGTCGTTAAATATGTTGCGGGCTTCCAGAAAAGCGTATGGCTCTATGTTCTTAAACCCTTTATACTGCACTTTAAATCTGGATTTCAAGGTGAGCGGGTTGGCGACCTCCTGACAGTAGTTCAGGCTCTCTGTCTTGTGGGTGAGGCGTAACTGTTCCTTCACGGAAAAACGCCAGTCTCTGCTCTTCCAGGAGAAGGTAAGGTCGGTGCTCAGGCGGTGACGGGGTGTCCAGTCCGAAGTACGGTGATGGTATATGTAGGTGTAGCTTGCCCCCGCCTTTAGCCATGGAGTGATTTTGTAACTCAGGCCTACCGTAGCCTGGTGCCTGTCGAGGCTGTAGAGCGCGCTGCCGGTACGGAGCTCATAGTCGGCCTCCAGATGGAACCCCTTGGCGATTTTCCAGTCCAGGCCGACGGACGTGCGGGTGCGCAGGTCGCTGGTCAAGGCGTTCACCGTTTCCTGGGCCTTTAGCCCATAAGCTGCAGCTGCAGCAAGCAGGATGACTGATATCAGGCGCTTCATATTATTCAGTATAGTTTTTAGCTTTGGTGAGCTCTCCTATAGTAGAGCTTGCGCCCTCGGCCGGGGTGTAATATACTTTGATGAAAGCTGCATCCCGCAGGAAGTCCACATGGCCTATTTCCAAGTTGTCCACCTTTACTCCGATGCGCTTTTCCAGGTCGGCGATGAGTTCCCCGCGCCTCTCTGGCACTATGAGTTCGATACGGTCGTAGAGTACCAGTCTGGCAGCGCTGCGTTTAAGGGCCCGGTTGCTCTCCAGAATGCACACCAGCCCCAGTGCCAGTAAGTTGGATATGACCAGTACCGCCAATGAGCCGCAGGACAGCTCGAAGTGAGGGGAGTCACCGCTTGCACCTGCAAGCTTGTAGAGGGGGGACAGCCCGTTTACCGCCGCTATCGCAATGATAATGAAAAGATAAGTCATTTCCCGTATGGGGACGGTCTCCGTGCGGTAACGTATAACGCCGAATATGGCGAACAGCCCGAGGGTGAGCCCCACGCCTACTTCTGCGTTGCCCATCATGAACAGGAGCAGGAGCATGGCGGAGGAGAACACCATGAAAGTAAAATAATAGTCGTGCCTGCGGCTTTTCCGGTAATAGAAGAAATGCACCAGGATCCAGCACACTGCAAGATTTAGCAGAAAGCGTATGCCAAGTTCAGTGAGGCTCTGCGACGTTGTCATCATAGCGTCCGTGATGGTCTGCACATCCAGGACTTCTTCGTCAATGTCAATATCAATCATATCAGTTTGTTGTTTATTTGTTTTTCGATTGTGCGTATCTTAAGCTTGAAGCGGTTGCTCTTGATGCCTGGAAAAGTGAGCGTGACGCCTATGCAGTACTTGCTCACGCGTAATGGCTTTACCCTGTGATTGAGCAGTATGCGTTTCATCTGGCTGTCGGCCCGGCCGTCCTGCTTGAGTTCAATCACTACCCCGTTCCGGAGAGAAGCCTCCAGACCGCTGCGGAAGTTGCTGAATCCCAGGCTAGTGTCTATTGTAAGGCGCTCGGTCATGGCCGGATTAACCAGAGTGATGCGGCGGAATATAGTCTCCAGCGAGGGACTCAACTGCTCTGCCGTGAACCAGGATTTCCCGGACAGGAATTCGCATGCCGCCGCATCGGATGAGAAATCTTTGAATTCGGCTGGCGATATGGAAATGCGTTTTTTACGGGTGCGTCCATGGTTGTCTTTCCGCTTGATTTCCAGAAAGCAGAGCCCGGAAGCCACATACACCCTCGTGCGTACCTTCTGGCGTATTAACCGCTTGTTGTGGTGGTCCAGAAACATGCGCAGCTCTGGGGTGTCGAAGTACAGGGTGTCATACGATGCCAGCTTGCCGCCCTCCGTTACCAATGCCCGGTATCCGCAGGCCAGAGCCTCCTCCAGTATCCCGGTCAGGGTATCCTCGTCCGTGACATACTTGCTGTCTATGCGGTTGAGCAGCTTCACGGAATCCATCTCTTCCAGAGAGATGGGCGGCAGGGCTTCGAGAACGGGTAAGGAATCAAGGTCTATATGTCTGGTTTCAAGCATCTTCCGTGATATATTCAAAAACCTTTATCGTAATCAGCTTGCCTTTGCGGTCATAGGTATATTGAGTCTTTTTACGCCCGAATTCGTTGTATTCGAACTTTTTTACGCTGTGGAGCTTGTTGCGCTCGTCGTAAACCAGCTCGCGGGCGACTTTGCCGTTGGCTCCGTATTCATAGCGCTTGCGCCATTTCTGGCCCTTGCTGCCGTATTCTATCTCATCTATCTTTTTGCCGTCGGCATTGTATGTGGTCTGGTGATCCAGGGAACGGGCATTGCTCCTGGCGTCGGTATTCCACTCCTTGATTACCAGGTTTTTCTTGTTTATCTTCTGGTTCTCCTGGGCACTTGCTGCCGGCAGGAGTAGCAGCGCCGCGGCTGCCAGGGTAAGTATCTTTTTCATGGTTTCCGCTAAGTTTACCTGCGGCCATTGCCGCCCGAATATGTAGAAAGCTTGAGTTCGCTGCCGCCGCTGAAGTTGCCGGATACTGCACCCAGCCCGTTCCAGATGCCCGTGCCTCCGCTGACTGTGACCCCGGACTTTAGGCTTACGCTGTTTCCGCCGCTGTAAACTACCATAGTGGAGTTGCTGCTGGAAGAAGGAGTTTTGAAAGCGAATATCGCATCTCCGTTTTTGTCGTACACGGCGTGCCAGGCGTTTTTGCTCCAGGAACTGGTGCTGTATGCGCTTCCGGTGATGCTGGAACCGGATTCCAGGCCTCCCACGGCAATCAATGTTCCGCTTTGGAGGTATAGTTTCTTTCCCCCTTCGGTGTTGGCGTCGACGGCAAGCTCGGGGCTGCCCTTGGTGCACACAGCATACACGCAGGCTCCTTTTACATAAAGGTTACCGTTGGCGTCTATGGCGTCGTTCCCGGCCGACCAGCCGCAGATGCATCCGCCGCTAAGGTTCATGTCGCCTGCGCTGTTGATGCCGTCGTCCGATGCTGAGTAGCCATACACGTATCCTCCTGTCATGTTCAGCTTGCCTTTGGTCTCGATGGCTTCGTGGCTTGCCGCGGTGACGGAAATGGAGCCGCCGCTGATGTTGATGTCGCCGTCGAATTTGATGCCTTTGGCCGATTTGAGGTTGCCGCCCCCGTTGCCTCCTCCTCCAAAACCTCCGGGACCGCCTCCGGGGCCTTTGGTGCCGCCGGAACTGAGGTTCGCGCCGCTTACCTTTACCGTTACGGTGCCACCCTTGAAGTAGGCTTCCATATCGCCGCTTATGCCTTTTCCGCCCTGTCCAGTGTTGACGACGTCCAGTACTCCGCCGTTCATGACAAAGCAGGAGTCGGCCTTGATGCCGGCTGAACCGCTGTATTCTGTGGTAGTGACGCCGTTCGAGCTGACTTGTTCAGCCACGGTGCCTCCGGACACTTTTATGCTGATGCTGCCGCCGTTGATGGTGCAGGCGCCGTCGGTGGTCATGCCCTTCTTGCCTGCGGCGGTGCTGCTGGCGGCAATCGTTCCATCGTCAACGATGATTGCGTCTTTTCCCCGCAGGGCATGGCCGGCGGTGGAACTGGCAGTGACACTTTGCGGACCCAGGAAGCGGAGGTAGTCGTCGGAAGTGATGGCCGCCTTGCCGCTGGCGTTGACGGTAAGAGACCCGCTGCCGCTGAATACCAGCTGCGCTTCGCTGAAGAAGGCGGCTTTCATATCTTCAGAGGAAATCTCGTCCGCGTAGTTGCCGGAGGCGTTGACGGAGCCGTCCGCCAGTTTGCTGCTGCCGTTCAGGATGACGAAGGTGCGCTTGTGGGTCTGGATGTTGATGGCGGCACCGCCGGGGTTGGTGAGCTCCAGGCTGTTTAGCTCCAGGGCGAGTTTGCGCAGACTATAGATTTTGAGGAAGCCGTCAGATGAACTACCGGAGAGCTCATAGCGCACGATTTCGTCGTGTCCGCGGTTGTCTATGGTAACATCGGCCCCCTTGATGCTTACGATTCCGTTGTCATCCCCGCTTACGCTGGCGCTGTCGCCGTTCCATTTGATGCTGATAGTGCGTCCGAAGCTTACAAGCGAAATGTCGTCAAAATCGCCTTGGGCTTCTTCCGGATCCTGGTCGTCGTCGTTTCCGGTGTGGGAAGTGTCCACCGGGTCTGTGGTGATGTCTATGCTGTCCGGGTTACACCCTGTAATAAGCAGCAGTACCGACAACATGAGTAGAAGTACACGTTCCATAATAATAATCTTTTACGGCCAAGATAAACAAGATTCCGGCCGCGTTTTAGAAATATCAGTGAACGGGGCTTTTTTTTCAGTGAACCGGATATAGCTTTATGTTTTAATGGTTATTTTTGCAGATATGAAAGTATTCCGAGAAGAGGAGAGGCGTGAAAACCGCTTTTATTTCTTTGCCTGGGCATTGGTCTTCGTGTTCCTTGCACTGCGCATAGTGCTGGAGTGTATAGTGCGGAAAGAGAACGCCATAGATTTTGCCGCCATCTTTTCTTCATGGCTAAGGGCAGTCCCTTTTCTGGTCTTGTTCTTGGTACATAACTATCTGGTAGCCCCCATAATGATATACAAGAAACGTCCAGGGGAGTACATTGCGTTTGCGATATTGCTGTTGATGGTTTTTGTCGCCTGGTTCTTTTGGATGAAAGACGGGCCTGAACCCGGGATGATTCCTCCGGAACCGCCGGAATGGGGCGGAGAGCCTGACTTCTCATTTCCTGACAAGATGAAAGCGCGTCCTATGAATCCGGACGCGTTGCGTGTGCTTGTCGGCATCACGATGGTAGCCGCCAATCTTGGCCTGAAGGCTTTTTTCCATTCCGAACGGGAGAAGTCCGAGATGCAGCGGCTGGAAAAGGAGAATCTGCGCTTTCAGCTGGAGTATCTGCGCTATCAGATTAACCCTCACTTCTTTATGAATACATTGAACAATATCCACGCGCTCGTGGATATTGACCCGGAGAAGGCGAAGGAGAGTATAGTGGAGTTTTCCAAGTTTATGCGTCACGTGCTGTACGACTCGGACAAGGCAACCATCCCCCTGTCCCAGGAACTTGACCTGCTGGAGCACTATGTATCCCTTATGCGTCTGAGATACCCGGAAGACAAGGTAAAGATTGAGTTCCACAGGCCTCAGACTGCCGAGGGCGCCGAGGTGCCTCCGCTGGCTTTCGCTTCGTTCGTGGAAAATGCATTCAAACATGGATTGAGTTTCCAGAACGATTGTTTTATACGTTTCGGAGTAGATGTGGAAGGAGGCAAGATTATTTTCCGCTGTACCAACAGCCGTGTCCCCGGAAAGGCGGCTTCTTCAGGGGGCGTGGGGCTGGACAACGCTCGGAACCGTTTCCAACTCCTGTATGCCGGTGCGTACACCCTCCATATAGAGGAGAAGCCCGATGAGTATGACCTTTTGCTGGTGCTTCCTGCAACTCCTTTAAATAGAGTATGATAAGAGTAATTGCCGTAGATGATGAGCCGCTGGCTTTGCGTCAGCTGGAGAGTTATATAGCCAAGGTACCTTTTTTCAGCCTGGTAGCTTCCTGCTCCAGCGCAATAGAGGCCATGGCCGTCCTGGAAGACAGTGTCGTCGATGCTATGTTCCTGGATATCAATATGCCGGACCTTTCAGGCCTGGATTTTGCGCGCTCCCTGAGCGCGGCTCCGATGATTGTGTTCACTACAGCTTATTCGGAATATGCCGTGGAGGGGTTCAAGGTGGATGCGGTTGACTATCTGCTGAAACCTTTCAGCCTCGGAGACTTCATGAAGGCGGCGGAAAAGTTGAAAGCAAGGTACGTATTGCTTGCAGCTGCCGCCTCACCGGCAGCCGCCCCTGCGGTGAGTTCCGCTCCGGCCGACGATTCCTTGTTCTTCCGTACGGATTACAAGTCGGTAAAGGTGAAATTGGACGATATACGGTATGTGGAGGGGATGAGCGAGTATATAAAAGTCTATGTAAAATGGAGCCTGACCCCGCTGGTGGTACTGCTGGGAATGAAACATTTGATGGAAAAGCTGCCTTTGGAACGGTTTATGCGTATCCATCGCTCGTACATAATACCTCTGGCATGCCTGAAGGAAGTAGGAAAAAACGAAGTGGTGCTGGAGGATGGAACGGTGCTGCCGGTGGGAGATATCTACAGGCAGGATTTAAAGGACTATTTGAGTAAACATAGTTTTGAATGAGACGTTTATTGTTGCTGTTTGCACTTTTGGCTTCCGCATCGGCTTTTGCGCAGGGCGGGCCCCAGTTGTACAATTCCGGTTTTGATACCTGGTCGAAAATCGGGGGAGCGTGGTATCCGTATTCCAAGAATGCTCCGGTGTCCCAGCGTATCTGGGATACCCCCAATCCCGGCACGAGCAAGTTGGGAATAAACAGTACTACTCCTGAGTATGAGCATGTTGCGGTTCCCGGGCCGGGCAAGGCGGCCGCACGTATAGAGAGCCGTAAACTGGCCTGGGCTTTCGTGGCTGGCAATCTGTATAACGGACATTTTGTGCGCGCCGTGGAATTGCAGGGCGTAGAGACGGTATTGGGCGCTCCGTTTACGGCAAGACCGAAGTCCCTGAAGGGCTATTACCACTATATTCCAAAAAGGATCAATCATGCCAAGGCTCCCATGGATAACATGGAGGGGCGTATGGACGAGGGCTTGATAGAGGTGTTGTTTATGGACTGGGATAAGCCTTATACCCAGATCAGCCATAAAGACGGCTTTCTGGATGCGGAGAAGGACCCGCATATAGTCGGACGGGCGTATCTTCTTTTGAAGAAATCTACGTCGGGCTATGTCCCATTTGAAATCCCGGTCGTCTATCGCAACGGCAAGACCCCTCGCTATGCCGTGTTCACCATAACGCCCAGCAGATTCGGAGGCTTCCAGACCGGAGCCTCAGGCAGCGTCCTTTATGTGGACGAATTCTCTTTCGCCTATTAGCGGAGTTCCGCAAGTTCGAGGACCAGTCGTTCTGTCTTTTCCCATCCCAGGCACGGGTCAGTGATGGAGCAACCGTAGATGTGCTCCCCGGACTTCTGACTGCCGTCTTCGATGTAAGATTCTATCATCAAGCCTTTTACGAGTTTTCCTACAACCTCGCATTCGCGGGTGCTGTGGAGAACTTCCTTGGCTATACGGCCCTGCTCAAGGTGCTTTTTCCCTGAGTTGGAGTGGTTGCAGTCCACAATGACTCCGGGGTTGGCATAGTTGCCGGCGGCGTACAGGTCGGCCAGACGGCGAAGGTCTTCGTAGTGGTAATTGGGATGGCTGGTGCCGTGGCTGTCAACGTAGCCTCGGAGTATGGCGTGGGCATACGGGTTGCCGCTGCTCTGCACGTCCCAGTTGCGGTAAATGAAAGAGTGACCGTGTTGTGCGGCGTTGATGGAGTTCATCATCACGCTGAGGTCGCCTCCAGTGGGATTTTTCATGCCGACGGGGATGTCCAGGCCGCTGGCTACCAGGCGGTGCTGCTGGTCTTCTACGCTGCGGGCTCCTACCGCCACATAGGACAGGAGGTCGGAGAGGAACTGGTGGTTTTCCGGGTACAGCATCTCGTCGGCGCAGGAGAAACCAGTCTGCTCGAGGGCTCGCAGGTGCAGTTTGCGTATGGATACGAGTCCCTTGAAAAGGTCCGGATCGGCGATGGGGTCCGGCTGATGCAGCATTCCTTTATATCCGGCGCCGGTGGTGCGGGGCTTGTTGGTGTAGATGCGTGGAACAATGAGTATTTTGTCGGCGACCTTCTCCTGTAGGGGCCTGAGCCTTGAAATATAGTCGATTACGGAGTCTTCACGGTCGGCGGAGCAGGGTCCTATGACCAGCAGCAGCTTGTCTGAGCTACCGTCCAGTACGGCTTTGACCT
Source organism: uncultured Bacteroidales bacterium (assembly GCA_946414935.1). Classification (GTDB taxonomy): domain Bacteria; phylum Bacteroidota; class Bacteroidia; order Bacteroidales; family UBA932; genus Cryptobacteroides. The sequence continues at coordinate 13,271 of CAMKQN010000027.1, read as the reverse complement.
GACGGTCGTTTTCGGCTTTGCGGGATGCGGCATCAGAAGTGAGGCCATACATCCGCTTGAGTTCCTGCGGGCTGAAGAGCTCGCGGTTAAAACGCATATTCATACACTACTTGTCAAATAAAGTTCTACGTTCGGTAGATAGCCTCATGAGAGTGCGGAGGGTTTCGGCATCTCCGCCGGCAATGGCTTCACGAAGCTTGCTGAGAGTTTGTGAAAACAGGTCTATCTGATTCAGCAACTCCTTGCTGTTGAGCAGGAAAAGCTCGCTCCACATTTCGTCGTTTATCTTGGCGATGCGGGTCAGATCCCGGAAGGAGTCGCCTGTGTAGGCGGAGAGGTGCTCTACATCCTTGCAAGTCATAAGGGCTACCGCGATGCAGTGGGTGAGCTGGCTAAGGAAGCCTATCATCTCGTCGTGGCGTTCAGGGCTCAGCCTGGATATCCTGGCGAAACCAAGAGCCTCTCCTAGTTGCTCCACGGTGCGGACCGCCGCCTCGCTGTTGGCTTCGGTGGGAGTCACTATGTAGTTGGCGCCCTTGAAGATGCGGCTGTCGGCATTGCGTATGCCATAGACTTCCCGGCCGGCCATAGGGTGAGCGCCTACAAACTCCAGTCCCGGACGCAGCATTTCCTGTACTTTGTACACTACCGCGCACTTTATGCCGGTGACGTCCGTGAGCAGGGCCCCGGGCTTGATAAACTGCTGGTAATCAGCAATCCACTCCAGCATCACATGGGGATATAGGGCAAATACGATGATGTCGTACCGGCCTACGAAAGCGGCATCGGGGAGGGTGGTGCCGGAGTCTATCATACCGTTTTCGAGGGCGTAACTGATAGTCCCGGGGGAGCGTGTCACAGCGCCCACCTCGAATCCCCGGGCCTTGAGAGCCTGGGCGTAACTGCCGCCTATGAGTCCCAGTCCGACGATTAGTATCTTATTGTCTTTAGTCAACATACTGAGTCAGTTGTGTTATTGTCTGCTCCAGCGGGCCGTTGTTGCTGACACATACCTCCGCTGCCTTCCGGTAGAAGGGAAGGCGTTTGGTGTACAATGCCTCCAGGGCGGTCCTGCCGCTGGAGAGGGGCCGGTCTGCAGTGGGGGTCAGGAGAGCAAGGTCCCTCTGAATCAGGCAGATGATGCCGTTGTGCTTGAGCATCCGTACGTTTCCGTCGTTCAAGACGGCTCCTCCGCCGGTGGCGATTATGGCACCCTGCTCCGTAGCTACAGATTCGATAGCCGCAGTTTCCCGGAGACGGAAGCCGGCTTCTCCCTCCCGGGAGAAAATCTCCGGAATTTCCATCCCGGCCTGGAGGGAGATGATTTCGTCTATGTCGATGAAAGCCCGGCCGGTTCTTGCGGCTAATAGACGGCCGGTGCTGCTTTTTCCGCAGGAGGGCATTCCTATGAGCACCAGATTGCGTTTGCTTTTCAGGATGCGGGAATAAACGGCCTCCGAACTGCTTTCCGGAAAGCTGGTCCCATCGAACAGTTCACGTGCGCGAACTGCCTGACCTACAAGCATGTAGTTACCTCCATCAGAAGGGATTACGCGCTCCTGAGCTTGCAGTACAAGGCTGGTGCGGAGGGGATTGTAAACGCAATCCAGTACCCCCTGAAGATTAGGCAGGGCATCCAGATCTACCGGGCATGAATCCCAGTCCGGATACATTCCGACAGGGGTGGCGTTCACAAGTATTTGGCAGTCAGCCCAAACTGAGGGGTCATGTAGGGGAAGTTGCTCCGGGGTACGTATGGTGCGGACTGCATTCCTTACGCTGGCGGCTCCCATACTGAGGGCTGCAGCAGCAACGGCTCCGGCGGCTCCTCCGGCACCAAGTATTACCACTTTGGCTCCATTGAAATCCACGCCCGCATGGCGCGAAAGGGCGATGAAGCCGTCGAAGTCGGTGTTGTATCCGCAGAGCCTGCCGTCTCTGTTTACTATTGTATTGACGGCGCCGCTCAGCCTGGCGGAAGGACTTATCTCGTCCAGGTGAGGCATTACCGCACGTTTGTACGGGATGGTTACGTTAATTCCAAGGAAGTCCCTGTCTTTCAGGAACTTTGGCAGCTCCTCGGGGCTTAGTTCGCGCAGTTCGTAGGATGCCCCGGAGAGCATCCCGTGAATCTCGCGGGAGAAGCTATGCCCCAGATGTTCGCCTATAAGTCCGAATTCCATTACCTTAAATAGTTTGTGCCGAAGCGGAGGGCGAGCTGGTCGCAGATGACTATGGCGAGCAGGCTGCTGGCTACTACGCAGACACGGCGTACGATGGCCGGGTCGTGACGTCCCTTCAGTTCGAGTACAGCAGGGGAGTTGCTGCTCATATCAATGGTTTCCTGGGCTTTGGCAATTGACGGGGTGGGTTTGACTACTGCATTGATTATCAGTGGCATGCCATTTGAGATCCCACCGTTTACGCCACCGTTGCAGTTGCTCCGCGTGAGGATTTTCCCATCCCGTATATAGAAAGTGTCGTTTGCCTGGGAGCCGCGCATTCCTGCGAGAGCGAAGCCGCTGCCGAATTCCACGCCCTTGATACCTCCGATGGAGAAAAGGGCGGAAGCTATTTCCCCGTCAAGCGAACTGAACCAGGGTTCGCCTACACCGGCAGGCAGGCCGCATACGGCTGTCTGGATTATGCCTCCGGCAGAGTCGCCGTCGGCTTTGGCGGCAAGTATGGCTTCTTCCATGGCTGCGCGCACATCGGCGAGTACTGGAAAATCCATTGCCGCTACTCGCGCCGCTTCCTCGGCTGCGATTTCGGGGTCGCTTCCGCTGAAAGGGGTGTCCTTGACGCCGGCACATTCGAGTATGTGTGTACCTATCACTATTCCTTTCCGCCTGAGAGCGCTCAGGGCGATGGCTCCTGCGGCTACGATTCCCACAGTTACCCGGCCGCTGAAATGTCCTCCTCCGCGCCAGTCTTCGTAGCCGTCATACTTGACGTGGGCGGTATAATCGGCGTGGGAAGGTCGTGCCAGAGTGTGGGTAGGGGAGTAGTCGGCGCTGCGCACGTTGACGTTTGGTATAAGTATGGTGAGGGGGGCACCGGTGGTGCAGCCCTCGAAGCAGCCGCTCACTATGCGGTATTCATCGGGTTCGCGGCGGGCCGTATCTGCCGGTCCCCGGGGCCGGCGACGGGACAGCTGGGCTGCTATGAAGCTCTCATCTACGGGGATGCCGGGAGCCATGCCGTCGAGCACGGCGACTATCATTTCGCCGTGGGATTCGCCTGCGAGAGTGAGGCGTACGCTGGTACCTATGGTGTTTTTCATATCTTGCGTGCCTGGATTATGCTTCTCAATTCTCCGGGCTCTGCCGATTCGAATATGAAGCTGCCTATCTCTTTAACTTTGACCAACTTGAATATTCCTCCCCGCTGCTTTTTGTCGTGAGCGGCAAAGGCCATCAATTCATCTGTGCTGAAGGGATCCTTCGTGGGAAGTCCGAACTTTTTCAGCAGGGCTTCGATGCGGACGGCGGCCTCTCCGTACGACATGTACAGCATCCCGATGGCTACCGCTTCGCCATGATAATACTTCCCTTTACCTGCACTTTCCACGGCGTGCCCTATGGTGTGCCCGAAATTCAGGACGGCACGCAGGCCGGATTCATGCGGATCGGCTTCGACTACAGCGATTTTTATGCTGAGTGCAGCTGCGAGTATCTCTTCCATTGCCTGGCGGGGGTCGGCCGTGTTTTCGAGCAGGCGGAACAGGGAGGCGTCGCCGGTAGCGGCCATTTTTACTATTTCCGCCAAGCCTTCAGCGAAGAGGCGGGGGCTGAGCGTGTCCAGGGTGTCCGGGTCGATGAGAACTCCTGCCGGTTGCTTGAACGCACCCACTAAATTCTTGATTCCGTGGAAATTGACGCCTGTCTTGCCGCCCACCGAAGAGTCCGCCTGGGAAAGGAGCGTGGTGGGCACGTTGTACCAGTCTATGCCCCGCATATAGCAAGCGGCGGCGAATCCGGCCGTGTCGCCGACTACGCCGCCTCCAACGGCTACAATCGCATCGCTGCGGGTAAAACCGTGGGCCATAAGAGCCTCCAGGATCAGCTCCACGGAAGCAAGGGTCTTGTGATCCTCTCCGTCGGGCAGGCTTAGGAGGAAACCTTCACTGCACTGGACGAGAATGGCTTGAGAGTATGCCTGCGGCACTCCGTCTCCGGTGACTACCAGAACTTTACGCTTTAGACTGAATAAGCCTGAGGCCAGGGAGAGCGCCCCCCTGGCTATGGTGATGTCGTAGGCGTGTGGGCCTTCCCGGAAATGCAGGGTCATAAAGACAGCGAATTGTAGGCGCCCACCATTTTGAGCCGGTCGCACACGGTTTCTAATTGACGCAGGAGGTCTTGTCCGTTTTCGCTGTCAACGCTGCCTTCCAACTCCGCGAAGAAGTAGTGGTTCCAAAGGGGGCCGGCCACGGGACGGCTGTGGAGGCTGCTCATGTTGAACCCGTGAGAACCTATGATATTCAGTATCTTAGCCAGCGCGCCCGCTTCGTTGCGTACAGTGAAGATAAGAATGAAGTGCTCTCCTCCGGTACCTGGCAGGGTGGCTTTGTTGAGGGCGCGGGAGAACACTGCGAAACGAGTGGTGTTGGCTATCTGGGAGTTGATGTTGGGCTCCAGAATTTCCAGTCCGTAAAGGGAAGCGGTTTCGCGGGAGGCAATGGCTCCTACGCTCTTATCCCCGTTGTCAGCCACGAATTTTGCGGCCTGAGCCGTATTGCCGAACTCACGGGATTCCAGTCCGCGGTCGGTGATGAACTTGGCGCATTGGGCCAGGGCCTGGGGATGGCTGACGACGCTTTTGATGTCGGACGCCTTGGCCCCGGGTACGCCCAGCAGGTTCTGGGATACGTCGAGTTCCAGCATCAGATTGATATACAGGCTGCCTCCGAAGCAAAGGTCCATTACGCCGCCCACGTCTCCTGCAAAGCTGTTCTCTACGGGGAGGATGGCCACGTCGGCTTCGCCGGCCTCGCAGGCATGGTAGGCACTGCCGAAGTCCTGGTACGACTCAGGCTTGGCTTCGGGGAAAGCCTTAGAGGCCGCAATGTGCGCAAAGGCACCGGGTACCCCGCAGTAGGCTATGCGCATCCCGTGCATCAAGCGACCCTGAAAGGCTTTGGAGATCTTCATCATATCCTTGAGAAACAGGACATAATACTCCTGAATCGCAGGATCTTCTATGTTTCCGATATTGCGTGCTATTACCCGTTCTTCCTGCCTGGCGTCGAGTATGGGAAGTCCGTTGCCTTTCTTATAATCCAGCACCTTCTCCACATAACGCATACGCCGCTCAAACAGGGCAGCGAACTCCTTGTCGACTGATGCAATGCCCAGCCGAGCTTCTTCCAATTCGTTCATATTTATTCTCTTACTGCTCGGGCTCGAACATCTCTTTGCCCACGCCGCAGACCGGACAAATGTAGTCCTCGGGAAGCTGGTCGAACTTTACTCCTTCGGCGTCCTCGTCGTGGACATAGCCGCAAACTGTGCAAACGTACTTCATTTTCCTGTAAAAATTAATAGATGCAAATATAGTTTTATTACTTGGGATTTCAAAGGGCCGGCAGGCTTTGCTTTCTGCCGGCCCTTTTCTTGTGCAGGGGAGATTGCCCCCGGTTATTTGTTCAATGCGTCGGCGCTCTTGATGAATTCTGCAAGATCGGCTTCGGACACGTGATAGTTCTGCATCTCGCCGCTGAAGTACTGGTCGTATGCACTCATATCCACGAAACCGTGTCCTGAGAGGTTGAACAGTATGGTCTTGGCCTCGCCGGTTTCTTTGCACTTGAGCGCTTCTTTGATGGTGGCGGCGATGGCGTGGCAGCTTTCGGGAGCAGGGATGATGCCTTCGGTGCGGGCGAAGAGGACGCCGGCACGGAAAGAATCAAGTTGCTCGATATCAACTGCTTCCATGAAGCCGTCCTTCATCAGTTGGGACATGATGACGCCAGCGCCGTGATAACGGAGGCCGCCGGCATGGATGGATGCGGGCTTGAAGCTGTGCCCGAGAGTGTACATGGGCAGCAGGGGAGTCATTCCCGCTTCGTCGCCGAAATCGTACTCGAATTTGCCTCGGGTGAGTTTGGGGCAGGAGAATGGCTCGGCCGCTATGAAGCGGGTCTTTTTGCCCTCCTTGATGTTGTGTCTCATGAACGGATAGGCAATGCCGGAGAAGTTGGAACCGCCGCCGAAGCAGGCAATCACTATGTCAGGATACTCTCCGGCCAGTTCCATCTGCTTTTCAGCCTCCAGTCCTATAATGGTCTGGTGCAGGCAGACATGGTTGAGCACGGAGCCGAGAGCGTATTTGCAGTTGGGCGTGCTGACCGCGAGTTCGATGGCCTCCGAGATGGCGCAGCCGAGGGAGCCGTGGTCGTTGGGGTTGCGGGTGAGGATATCTTTTCCGGCGCGGGTGGACATGGACGGGGAGGGAGTGATGGCGGCTCCGAAGGTCTGCATTATGCTGCGGCGGTAGGGCTTCTGCTCATAGCTGAGTTTTACCATATATACGGCGCACTCGATGCCGAACTTCTTGGTTGCATAACTGAGAGCACCTCCCCACTGGCCGGCTCCGGTCTCTGTGGTAAGGTTGGTAATTCCTTGTTCCTTAGCATAATAGGCTTGGGCGAGAGCGGAGTTGAGCTTGTGTGAGCCGGCAGGGGATACGCTCTCGTTCTTGAAGTATATGTGGGCAGGAGTGCCCAGGGCTTCCTCCAGTTCGTAAGCGCGGACGAGCGGGGTGCAGCGGTAGGCGGCATACTGCTCGCGGACCTTCTCCGGGATGGGTATCCATTCATCCTTCTGGTTGAGCTCCTGGTCGGCGCAGGCCTTGCAGAAGATGGGGTAAAGGTCTTCAGCCTTCAACGGTTCCTTTGTAGCCGGATGCAGGAAGGGCAGTGGCTTGTTGGGCATGACCGCCTGGATGTTGAAGTAATGAGAAGGAATCTCAGATTCCGGAAGAATGAATTTTTTCTGTCTCATAATAGTATGGTATTAAAAAGATAAATACAAAAAAAACGGCCGTCCTAGTCCGGACAGCCTCTCTGTAACTTCGCGGCAGGCTTGTGCCCGCCTATGTGTACGCAATTAACGAGTCTGACCGGAAATATCGTTCAGACGCCACCAATAAAACTTGTTGCTTTGCCTACACATACTGCTGCAAATATAGAAAGAAAAACAAAAAAACAATAGCTCTTGGGGAATTTTTTGTATCTTCGGGGTGCAATTATGGACAGACGGTATTTTTTCAAGCGCAGTGCAGCAGCGCTGGCCTTGGCATCCATCCCGGGAGTTTCTACCCTTGCGGCTGATAATAGTGCAGTTAGAACCGGCGAGCTGCCGTCCGCCGCATTGGAAGGACGCTTGCGCGACGCAGGAACTTATGATGTGCTGGTATGTGGCGGAGGACCAGCTGGCTTCATCGCGGCTGTTGCAGCCGCGCGCCAGGGGGGCAGGGTCGCAATTGTGGAACGCTACGGTTTTCTCGGAGGAATGGCTACGATGGGCTACGTAGCCCCCATCAGCGAATTCGCTTTCAACGGTGAAAGAGTGATAGGAGGTATCCCGTGGGAGTTTGTCCAGCGTCTGGAATCTATGGGCGGCGCTTTCGTGGAGTGGCCCAAGGGCAACGTGGACTTCGATATCGAGCTGTATAAGCTTTGTGCGCAGAGAATGGTGCTGGAGGCCGGTGTGGATATGTTTATGCGCTCTTCGCTGATAGGCTGCGAGATGGAAGGCAAACGCATCGCCGGTGTGATTATCGAGAACAAAAACGGGCTGGAATTGCTGCGTGCGGGCAGGGTGATTGATGCTACAGGCGACGGTGACCTGGCCTGGATGGCGGGCGTGCCTATGCAGGCAAACCCTGACGGAGAGGTGCAGCCGTCGTCCTTCTGCTTTGTGCTGTCCGGCGTGGATACCGGCAGCGAACTGCTCCGCCGCTATATGTATCACAGCGGCCGCAAGGGTTCGAGCCAGTGCACTCCCGTGAGGGAGAAGCTGCTGGAACTCAAGCGTAAAGGCCTGGATCTGCCGGACTTCGGCGGCCCATGGTTCAACAGCGTGATGCATGAGGGGAGCGTGGCGGTGAACATAACCCGCAGCGCCGCCGATTCCTGCGACAACCGCAATTTCACGGAAGCGGAGTGCCGCTTGCGGGAAGATATCTTCAGGTTTACGGACGCACTGCGGAAGTTTGTGCCGGAATTCCGGAACTGCTATGTGGCTTCCACTGCACCGCAGGCCGGCATACGGGAATCCAGGAGAATACTCGGGGTGCACACAGTAACGGCCGGAGAGTACGTAGCGGGGGAACGTTATCCAGACAGCGTGTCCCGCGGAGCCCACCAGATCGACATGCATGCGAGCAAGGGCTCCGGACAGGTCCTCATCAAGCTGAAGCAGGCCGCTTACGTGCCGTTCCGGGCCATGATTGCCAGTGATTATCCCAACCTTATCGTAGCGGGGCGCTGCATTTCCGCGGACCGCAAAGCTCTGGCCTCGCTCCGGGTGCAGGCGAGCTGTATGGGGATAGGGCAGGCTGCCGGCGTAGCTGCCGCCCAGACGCTGAGAACCGGAGTGGATGTGCAGAACGCCGATATTGAACTGCTTGTTTCCGAACTCCGGAAACTGGGCGCTATCCTCTGAACCTTTGTTTTTTAATCTAATCATATAATTATCATGTCTGTTTCAAGAAAACTCTGGTCCCGCACCGAAGATGGGAAAGCGATTTACCGCTACACTATTACCAACGAATCAGGGGCCTCCGTGGTGCTGTCCAATTATGGTGCGGCAATAGTCTCCGTAAACGTGCCCGACCGTGAGGGGAAGCTGGGGGATGTGGTGTTGGGTTACGGCAAGGCTGAGAATTATTTCCATGATGGTCCTTGCTTCGGCAAGTGTCCCGGACGGTATGCCAACAGGATTGCACGCGGCCGCTTCGAGTTGGGCGGAAAAGTGTATGAGTTGCCGGTAAACAATGGCCCAAACCATCTTCACGGTGGTCCTGACGGCTTCCAGAACCAGGTTTGGGATTCCCGCAAGAAGCGCGGTGCCGTGGAGTTTAAATATGTTTCCGCCGACGGCGAGATGGGTTATCCCGGAAGGGTAGTGGTGGTGGCCCATTATGAGTGGAGCGAGGATAATGTGCTGAGTTTGAGCTTTACCGCAAAATCCGACGCCCCTACGGTAATCAATCTTACCAATCACGCTTATTTCAACCTGGACTGCAAAGGTTCCGTACTGCGCCACAGCCTGCAGCTCAACGCATCGGAGTATCTGCCTACCGATGACACTTTGATTCCTCTCGGAGAGTCTGAACCGGTGGCCCGTACACCAATGGATTTCTTGAATCCCAAGCGGCTGGGCAGGGATATCCGCAAAGATTTCCCGGCTTTACGCATAGGAAAGGGATATGATGCCTGCTGGCTTATAGACGGCTATATGCCCGGACAACTGCAGAAAGCTGCCGTGTTGAAGGCGGCTCGCAGCGGACGCGTGCTTACCGTACATACCACCCAGCCCGGCGTGCAGATTTATACCGGCAATTGGCTGAACGGCTGCCCCAAGGGCAAGAAAGGCCGGATCTACCACGATTATGACGGTGTTGCCATAGAGTGCCAGCATTATCCGGACAGCCCCAACCACAAGGATTATCCTCCTGTGGTGCTGAAACCCGGGAGACTGTTCCACGAAGCCATTGTTTTTGCGTTCAGCGTTGAAAAGTAGCCTATGTTCTCATTCATCATAAGTATCGCGGCCCTTTTCCTGGGGTACTTTCTGTACGGCCGTTTTGTGGAGAGGGTGTTCGGCGTGGACCCTTCGAGGGTGACTCCTGCCATTTCCAAAGCCGACGGAGTGGACTTCGTGCCAATGCCGAACTGGAAAGTGTATATGATACAGTTCCTTAACATAGCGGGGACGGGGCCCATCTTCGGTGCCATAATGGGTGCGAAATTCGGCCCGTCATGCTATTTATGGATAGTGTTCGGGTGCATCTTTGCGGGAGCCGTCCACGATTTCTTTACGGGGATGTTGTCGATACGCAAAGACGGCGCCACTTTCCCTGAGATAGTCGGCAGCGAACTGCGTCATGGCAGCGGCACCATAGTGATGGTTTTCACTACCATACTCTTGCTTATGGTGGGTACCGTTTTCGTGTACAGTCCCGCATTGATACTGGGAGACATTGCCGGTAACGGCAGCTCCAGGGTGGTGCTGATCTGGGCTCTCGGTATCCTGGTGTACTACATTGTGGCCACCTTGCTGCCCATCGACAAGCTGATAGGCAAGATTTACCCCTTGTTCGCCTTTGCGCTGTTGTTCATGGCCGTGTCCATGATGGTATGCCTCTTCGTTAAGTGGCCGGCAATACCCGAATTCTGGGACGGGCTAAAGAATCTCGCGCCAAGCGTCGGAGTCAAGGCCCAGAGCATCTTCCCTTGCCTGTTCATTACGGTGGCCTGCGGTGCCGTGAGCGGCTTCCATGCCACCCAGAGCCCGCTTATGGCCCGCTGCATCAAAACCGAAAGGATGGCCCGGCCGGTGTTCTACGGCGCCATGATTACCGAAGGTATTGTGGCTCTTGTATGGGCGGCCGTGAGTTCGTATTTCTTCTTCGACGGAGGCCTGCAGGAATGCGGCTTGTCCTCCGCCTCCGCTCCACAGGTAGTGACGGCGGTGAGCAAGCACTGGCTCGGTGTCGTGGGGAGCATACTGGCCGTCCTCGGTGTCGTCGCCGCTCCCATCACCTCGGGCGACACGGCTCTGCGCGGTGCACGCCTCAATATTGCCGACTTTTTCCACATTAAGCAGGACAAAATAGGCAAACGATTGATTATCAGTCTGCCTATTTTCGCCGCCGTGGCATTGCTGCTATGGTTCAACGTGAGCAATGAAGACGGTTTCAACATTATATGGCGCTACTTCGGGCTGTCCAACCAGACCCTGTCGGTGTTCATGTTTTTCACTATCACTATGTGGCTTCTTAAGAAGTATCCCAACGGCTGGCAGTTCCTTATAGGAGCCGTTCCCGCTGCTTTCATGTTTGCCGTGTGCCTCACTTTCTTCTGTGTGGACAAGACCTGCCTGGGACTGCCCGTGGAGTGGACTCCCTGTTTCGCCGTGGTATGGAGCATAATCGCCGTAGCGCTGTTGTCTTTGATGGTAATTTCTGTGAGACGTAAGGCAAAATTGAAATTATAGTAATGAGAGTTAAAAGATTCGACCTTCCTCTGAGGTCTTCTTCCGAGAACGTGAGGAAAGTGGCTGCGGCCGCAGATACTGAATACACCTTGATATATACTCGCAGCACTCGTCTGGACTGGGTGAACTGGGGCTTGGAGCGCCTGCTTCAGATAGCCGACGATTCGGGAGCGGCGATGGCTTATGCCGACCACTTTGACGGGAACGCTCCATCGCCTGTGATAGATTACCAGAAAGGCTCGCTGCGGGACGATTTCGACTTCGGCGGAGTGCAGTTGTACAGGACTTCGCTGCTCAAGAAGGCAGTGGCCGAGATGGACGAAGACTATGAGTTCGCCGGCCTATACGACCTGCGACTGAGGGTATCCGCTATGGGGCCTCTGGTGCACGCCAATGAGCTGTTGTACTATGAGATAGAGATGGACCGCAGGAGCTCCGGGGAGAAGCTTTTCGACTATGTGGATCCGAGAAACCGTGCAGTCCAGCTGGAAATGGAAAAAGCTTGTACCGCCCACTTGAAACGTATTGGAGGGTGGCTGGAGCCGGTATTTAAGGATGTAGATCTGACGGTAGGGGAGTTCCCTGTGGAAGCAAGCGTGGTGATACCCTGCAAGAACAGGGTGAAGACCATTGGCGACGCTATCCGCTCGGCACTTTCCCAGAAGACTTCGTTCGCGTACAATGTGATAGTGGTGGACGATAACAGCGACGACGGAACGGTGGATGTGATTCGTGGCTTCGCCGGCGATCCGCGTCTGGTTTACATTGCCCAGGACATGAGCTATCATGCGATAGGGGGCAACTGGAATGCCGCAGTGCACCATCCGCAGTGCGGCCGTTTCGCCCTGCAACTGGACTCCGATGACGTGTACTCCGATGAAAATACCGTACAGCGCTTTGTGGATGCGTTCCGTGAGCAGGACTGCGCGATGGTGGTAGGAACCTACCGGATTACCGATTTCGAGATGCGAGAGCTGCCGCCCGGGGTGATAGACCACCGTGAGTGGACTCCGGACAACGGACGCAACAATGCTTTGCGGGTGAATGGCTTCGGGGCTCCGCGCGGTTTCTGGACCCCTATGCTGCGTGAAATCAATTTCCCCACCACGAAGTATGGGGAAGACTATGCAGTGGCACTTAGGGTGAGCAGGGAGTACCGCATCGGACGCATCTATGAGGTAATGTACAACTGCAGGCGCTGGACTGGCAACTCGGACGCCGCCCTTGACGTAGAGGCCGTGAACCGTAACAACCTCTATAAAGATCGTCTGCGCACCTGGGAGCTTGAAGCCAGAATACGTATGATAAACGGAAACAAATAACATTTTTCTCCGACAAGGCTGAGAATTAAAAAAAAGTTATTACCTTTGCCGCAGAAATGGAAAGATGCTCGAGTGGCTGAAGAGGCACGTCTGGAAAGCGTGTGACCGCCCAAAGCGGTTCCAGGGTTCGAATCCCTGTCTTTCCGCGCAATGGAATACTAAAGCAGGCGCCGCACGAAAGTGCGGCGTTTGTATTAAGGGACAGCCGTCGCGAGCCCGCTCGCGTAAGGCTGCCCCTTAATACAAACTCAAGGTGGCTCCGCCACCAGCCTGCTTCAGCATTCCTCGCGGAAATCCAGGGAAAAGGCCAGCGCAGCGGGGCTAATCCCTCCCGTGAGCAAAACACCCCCTCTTTGCACACGAAAACAGTCAATCAACAGGGTATCCTCAAGCTCCTCGGCAAGGTCGGGGCCTGTAAACAATGAATATTGAATGCAACATAAAGGACGAATTCTTTTTTTTCGTATTTTTGGCAGTCAAACGAATCCTTAGCCTTGTTAGCACAGATGCGCAGATTATACCACTCCCCGCACGTCGTGGAAAACCAGATTCTGAGCATTGATGGCACCGCATGCCAGCAGCAGTGTAGCAAGAAGAAGAATGGTTCTTTTCATGGAATATGGTGTTATTGTGTCGATTAGCAGATATCAACCGTGAGACCTTTAATCTACCGGATCTGCGGGCTTGTCCTCGGTGCGGAGGAATTTGTAGGTCTCGGCATTAT
>CAMKQN010000026.1:0-23184 GCA_946414935.1 uncultured Bacteroidales bacterium | reverse complement strand
TTCTGCACAATCGCGGCCCATCAGGGGAAATTCATCCAGAGCCGCAGCGAGGAAAGCATAATCAAGGAGGTTAAGAAGCTGGCCGCCATGCCGGAATTCCACGGAAACATCTCCGATGTAGGTGCGCCTACCGCCAATATGTACGGAATGACTGGAACCGACCGCTCAAGATGCGAAAAGTGCCGTCGCAAATCCTGCCTCTATCCGGCTCCGTGCGTAAACCTGGACCGCAGCCATGAGAGGCTCCTTCGCCTGTATGAGCGTATAGATGCCGTCAAAGGCGTCCGCCATTCATACATAGGCAGCGGAATACGTTACGACCTTTTCCTTAACGAAGACGGATTTGTGGATTCCAGCTCCCGTCCTTATCTGGAGACCGTAGTGTTGAAGCATACGTCGGGACGTTTAAAAGTGGCTCCGGAACACACCTCCGACAAGGTTTTGGGATATATGGCCAAGCCATCGTTCCGCCTGTTTGAGAGGCTCCGTAAGGAGTTTGACGGAGTGAACCGTCGTGCCGGTACACATGTGGAACTGGTGCCATACTTCATTTCGTCACACCCTGGATGCACTCTCCGGGATATGCAGGACCTGGCCCGTCACCCGGCGCTGAAGGGTATATGGATGGATCAGGTTCAGGATTTCATGCCCACTCCGATGACTACTTCATCGGTCATGTTCTATTCCGGCATAGACCCGCGTACCATGAAGCCGGTCTTCGTGGAGCGCGACCCTGAGCGCAAACGTGCCCAGAAATCCCAGTTTTTCCGCAAACGCTAATCTATGCTGACCAGTGTCTCGCTGCACTCCTGGACGCCGGACGTGAAATAGGTATCGTGACGAACCATTCCGACCCCGGGGGCGTACCAGGTATAGGTAATGCGTTCCCGCTTGTACAAGGGAGCCTTCTCCAGCTTTTTCTCTTTTACCACAATACAGTCGAAAGTGCCTGCTGGGACGGTAATTCTTTCTGTCCGCAGCACGCTGCGCTCAGAAACTTTCAGAATGTATTTGATTCCGGCCCAGGAGACCGATGCAGCAACATCTTCAAGCTTTGCCCCGGGCTGTAGGGAAGCCGGCAAAAGAGATGTGCCTCCGGTGGAAACGAAATTGACAGCGGAGAACCTCTGTTTGGCGGCTTCTTCTGCAGCTGTTGCTACATTCAGCTCCACCGTGCCGTCGGTATGGATTAGGGCCTTGGAAGTTACCGGCTTCTTCAGTATTGATTTTTCTTCAACTCCCACTATGGAGATGGTACAAACCGCTTCCGTGCTTCCGTCCGGCCCGGGATTCACGGAGTCAATGCTCTCGGTGTGAATCCACCATAGTTTGTTTCCGCCCGGGGAGCGTCTCTCATATTTCAGCTTCGTGCCTTCGCGGGTGCAGAAATAGCCCTCCGCGCTTGCAACTGCAATACACTCGCTAGACATGGTGCAGAGCAGGGTCGCCAGGAACAGCAGGATTGGTCTCGACATAATTTCCTGATAATTTTGGTTAAAAATAAATATTTTTGGCTACATTTGAAAAATCAAAGTGTGCTGATGGCCAAAATCTGGGAAAAAAACCGGCTTTATTCTTTCCTGCGTCCCTGGGTGGATTGTTGTACAAGGAGGAGTTTCACGTCTCTGAAAGTTGAGGGCTCTTTGCCGGATGACGGAAGGGCAGTAATAGTGGCGCCCAATCACTGCAATACCCTGATGGATGCACTGGTGGTGCTGCAGAGCCGCCGGGAGCCCATGGGCTTTGGAGCAAGGGCCGACATTTTCCGCAAACCGGCGGCTGCCAAAGCCCTGAACTTCTTGAAGATACTTCCTATTGCCCGCAAGCGTGACGGCCTGCGCAGCGTTGCGCAGAATCTGGAAATAATTCCGGTCATTATGGATGTGCTGCACCACAATGTTCCGTTCTGCATTTTCCCGGAAGGCAGGCACAGGCCTATGTACTCCTTGCTGCCCATTCATAAGGGAGTGGTCAGGATAGCCTTGAAAAATGCAGTCGACCAGCCTACGCTGATTGTCCCTGCCGGCTTGAATTACAGCGACTTCTTTAATTTCAGGGGTACCTGTACTCTCCGCTACGGCGAGCCTATAGACGTGAACCGCTATGTCAGCGAGCATAAGGAATTGTCCAAGCCTGAGTTGTACGAGCATCTCAGTGAGGAACTGCGGAGACGAATCTCGGAACTGATTCTCTATATTCCGGACGACGAGAACTATGAGGCCCGCCTTGCGGAACTCCGTCCGCCCAAACCCCGTCCATGGTGGAAACTGCCTCTGGCTGTGCTGCTGTCGCCTTTGTTCGTGCTCAGCGCCATACTGGCTTTGCCGCTGTGGCTCGCCGCCGAGTCAATCTGCCGTTTCAAGATAAAGGATAAGGCGTTCTGCAACTCCATCCGTTTTCTGGTGCGACTCGTCGGCGAACCCCTCTTTATGGTGATATGGGGCATACTCGCCTTCCTGCTGCTCCCCCCGCTGGCGGCGGCAGGCTTGTTGTTGCTGTATCTGTTTTCTTATTCCTTTTTCTACGATTGGCTCAACTTGGTGCGTTGAACCAAAAGGGGGATTGATAGCAGGCGGCGGGCTCATGCACATCGAGTGAGCATACGAGTCCGCCGCCGGTTGCCGGTTAAATGAAGATACTGCCTGTCACGAAATTCGGACGGGTGGCGTAGTTGTAGTCGTCGCAGACTATTCGTACGGCATCTTTTACGAGAGCCCGTGGATTCATCCCCAGGCGCTTGTTCCGCACGCTGATGTACTGCAGGGGCATATACTGATGCAGCAGGCCCATGGGGATATCGGCCTGCTCCAGGTTAGCGAAAAGCTTCTGCATGGCCGCTTCGATGCGAGGGTCGGGCATGTAGTAGCGGCTGCGGTCAGAGTAGCTGTAAGCACGCTTGAGCGCTTGCTCGCCGGGCGTTCCGTGGTAGTATTTCTGCCAGTTTTTCGGATCTTCCAGCATGACCTGTTCCACCGTCTCAATGTAGTGCGAGCGCTTGTCCGGGTCCTCTATCAGTTCATTTTCGATGTGATTCAGGGCAAACAGCGCTTCGCGTGCGGCGAAAGTCAGGGCGGGACCTACTTTTAGTATGCCTACCCCGTCCTCGACCATCTGCTTCAGAGAGGCGGGAGACTGATAGTCTGTGGAGTGCCCTTCGAACATCAGTTCGGGATAATCTTTCAGCCGTGCACAGAGAGAATGTGCGTCACTGCGGTCATACTGATGCACGTCGGCGTCGCCGAATTCGACACCGGGCTGGACTACAACGGCGATCACGTGCTTCCACTGGTCCGACAGGCCTTTCTCGGCGAACACTTCCTTGTATGCTTTTACGGTTGCCGCGAAGGCGTCCGGATCGGTAACCTGCATTTCCTCTTTGACCTGGGCGCCGCCAGGAATCGGTACCTCGCTTCCTATGATGAAGACGGGATGTACTGCTTCCGGGTTCGTTTTATGCAGCTCCTGCCAGGCGTCTTCGGCTACCCTCATGAGCTCCGCACCCCGGCGGGCTATAGTGTAGTCGCTCAGAACCTGGTTGCGGTCGTCGTCGGCCACGCGCATACTGGTGTCCAGATGAATCTTCTTGTAGCCGGCGGCTGCATACTGGCGCACCATCTCTTTTGCGCACTCCATAGCTTCCGCTTCTTTCAGATGCTGGAAGGGCTGCGGCCCCAGGTGGTCTCCGGCAAGTATGATACGTTCGCGAGGGAATCCTATACGGTCTGCAATTGCCCATACGTAGTCGCGGTAGTCGGCGGGCTTCATGCCTGTGTAGCCGCCGAACTGGTTTACCTGATTGCTGGTGGCTTCCACCAGGACAGTATCGCCAAAACGCTTTGCCTGCTCCAGGACGGCCTCGATAACTATCTCATTTGCAGTGCAATAAGAAGGAATGCCCACGGGTATTCCTTCCTGCCTGAGTTTAATGATACCGAGCATCGGATTTACTGAATTTCCCATACGCCTCCTTTGCCGAAAACTTTATCCATTAATTCATCGTAGAAGCATCCGCGCTTCGCAAGGTCCAGGAGATTGATTCTCCAGCGCATCAGTTGCACGTAATCTGTGATTTTGCGGAGCTCTGCACGGCTTGACCCGATTTCTTCCGGAGAAGTGGGAGCGCCTGCACGCTTGAACATATCACGCATCTTTTCGAAACTCCACACCTGGGCCTGCAACTTGGCTTTGAGTTCCGGCCAGTTGTCCTTAACCTTCTGAAGCTGAATGCGAACTTCTTCCTTAGGCTGCCATTTCTTGGTGATTTCTTCTACTCCGAGGGTGGGGACGGGGAAATCCGCGTAAATCTTGCGGGCGCGTTCCTGTTCTTCCTCGAGGCTGGGCCAGGCTTCCACGCATTTATCTACGTCGAGTTTGCTGAGGTCCATCTGGAACAATGCGTCGAAGAATGCGCAGAGGGTAAGTTCGCCTATGGCCACCTGGAATCCGTGGGATACGGGACGGCCGTTGTTGGTGTGGTGAGTCATGTCCCAGTAGTGTCCGTAGAGGTGCTCTGCGCAGGAGGCGGGACGGCTGGATCCGGCTACCTCCATACCTATGCCCGCAAGGGTAAGGCCGAGGAAAAGCTTCTCCACCGATTCAGGCTTGCCCGTGCGGATGCCGTCAGGGTCGTCCAGCATGTCTTTTAGGGAATCCTGGGTGATGTGCCAGCTCGGCGGGTCTATGGGTTCGGTGCCGAAAAGGTCGGCAATCATCCACTCGGCGCCGGAGCTTACCTTTGCGGCAAGGTCTGCGTAACCTGCGGCAGTGAGGAACCAAGGCGCGGACGCCAGCACCTTGGAGTCGGCCACGATTACCAGGGGGGCGTTTGACTTGATGTTGATTTTCGCTCCGCGCTCGTCGTTTACGATTGCTGAAGACGAAGTGTAACCATCTACGGATGCAGTAGTTGCTACGCAAATGTACTGCTGGTTATGACGGAATGAAGCAAGTTTAGCCAGGTCGTTGATGACGCCTGCTCCTACGGCTACCAGGATGCCCTGGTTTTCTTCCACCACTTTATCCATAGTCTCCACATACTTCCAGTCGGGGTGGAAGCGGTCTTCGGTGATGATAAAGGTGGTGGCGGGAACTCCGGCTTTTGCCAGTTCATAAAACACTTTTTCACCGGCTACTTTCCAGGTAATCTTGTCGGCAAAAACAATTGCTTTCTGTCCGGGAAAGAATTTGTTGAACAGACCCGGAACGCGGTCCAGGATGTCTTCTCCGAATTCAAGAGCCTTGGTTGCTACAGAAACCTCAAGGGCTTGCTTAATTACATTTTGTGTATCCATTATAATTTAATAGAAATAATAGTTTTCAAAAATGAACTTAAAAGTAGCAATTATTCTCTTTTTAGCCAAAATTATTTTATCTTTGCACCCGGAATTGAGGTATGGTGTAATGGTAGCACTACAGATTTTGGTTCTGTCTGCCCAGGTTCGAATCCTGGTACCTCAACTGAAAAAGCAGCCTCACGGCTGCTTTTTCAGTTGAGGTACGTAAGTGCCGCAGGGTCCCTGCGGCACTTACGTACACCATCCCCCTGCACCCCCTTGCGCCGCCCTGCGGCTAACCCCTGCCGTTTACGACCTGGTCCCTGCGGCACTTACGTACACCATCCCCCTGCACCCCCAGGGGACAAGGGGGCGTTCCCCCTTGCGCCGCCTTGCGGCTAACCCCTGCCGTTTACGACCTGGTCCCTGCGGCACTTACGTACACCATTCCCCTGCACCCCCAGGGGACCGCAGCCGTCATGTCACAGAGTCCGATCCGGTCAACTTTTTGGCGTGATTATTGAAGCAAAATTGAGCCCGTTAACTGGCCGCTGTTCAGGTGTTTATCCGTTATGCACCCAGACATGCCTCCGAATGTAGAATGATGAAAAAGCTATTAACTGCACTCTCGTTTGGCCTTTGCCTTTGCCTGTCTGCAAAGGCGCAGGTAATTATACTTAATGACAATTTGTTTCAGTCCCGGATGAGTGAAATCAGGACCACGGTCCTGGATTCTCTGACCAACGAACCCGTGGGCTTCGCTTCGGTTTACGTAGTGCCTGCAAAGGATACCACTATCACTAACTTTACTCTGTCGGACGTAAAGGGTGAGGCGAAGCTGGAGGAGGTACCTTACGGCAGCTATGTCTTTCATGTGGAGATGATGGGCTACAAGCCCTTCGTGAAAGAGCAGTATTTCCGGGAAAGGCAGGTTGACATGGGGGTAGTCAAGCTCCAGATAGACGAACAGTTTCTCCAGGCCGCAGTTGTCAGCGATGTGGGCAATCCCATTGTAATCAAGCAGGATACGGTGGAATTCAACGCTTCTTCATTCCGTGTAGGCGCAAACGCCATGCTGAAGGACCTGCTGCAGCGTATGCCCGGCATGGAGATAACCGATGAAGGAAAAGTAAAGTTCAACGGGGAAGAGATAGACCAGCTTACCATCGGCGGCAAGACTTTCTTCTTCAACGACCAGAGCACTGCGCTGAACAACCTGCCGGCATCGGTAGTGGACAAGATAAGGGTGATAGACAGGGAAAGCGAGCAGACCCGGGCTTCCGGCATTCAGGACGGGGCGCGTGAAAAGATTTTGGATGTGGCTCTCAAAAAAGAATACGAAAAAGGCTGGTTCGGAAATGTAGGCGCGAAAGCCGGCTATACCCTGGGAAAGAAGGATAATGACGACCAATTGCGCGACAACAGGGGAGTCCTGTGGAACGGAAATGCATTGGTTGCGGCTTATACTGAGAAGGACCAGGTGACCGTAATAGCTAATGCCCAGAATGTCAGCGATTCCAACAATATGGTGGTGGTGTTGTACGATGAAGACGGAGAACGGAACAGGCTTACCCCGGGAATATCTGCTGCCGCTCAGTTCGGCGTGAATGCCAACACTTCGCGAATCAAGGATGTGGAGACAACAGTCAGCGCCAATTACAAATATACCGATACGGACTCGGGAACACGGTCGGAAAGGACAACGTACCAGGATGACGGAGACTTGCACTCTTCCAGCAACAACGGCGGTAAGTCCTTTGCCAACAGCCTTACCGCAGGCCTTGAAATGGAGAAAGAAAAAGGTAAGGTATGGTTCCATTTGAGGCCGTCGTTCCGCTATTACAATACCTACAATCTTTCTAACGGCACTTCGGAGACTTTTAGGGAAGCAGAGCACGTAAACAGTTCCGAGAATTCGTTGCGCAGCACCTCCGACAGTAAGTATGTCGCATTTGATGGGGACGTGTCCTTCCGTGAGCTATGGGGCAAGAAAGACCGGAGTATACGCCTGAGTTTCGATGGCAGCTATGACGCGGAAACAGGAGAAAGTACAGAGTATTCAGCCTTGACTACGAAGATGGGAACGGACTCCCGCACAATGACATACGACTCGGATGCCGTCAGGAAGCGCTTGTCCGGCGGCCTGCAGTACACGGAACCCTTAGGCGAAAAGTGGAGCGTCTCGGCTTCGGCGGATTTTACCTGGGCTGAAAGGGGAAATATCCGGAATGCCTTTGATGAATACGGAAAAAACGAATACTACTCTTCCGAGAGTAATTCCAACTCGCTGTCGCAGGAATATGAAATGACTGCCCAGTACAAGTTCGGAAAGGATAGCTGGATCACTTTTGGAGGCACTTTGTCTGGCCTTCTTAACGAAACCTACTCCAAATCTTATGGCATAGAAGAGATTACGGGTAAAGACGAGTGGATATGGTTCTTGACTCCTATGCTCCGTTTTGGCCATAGCAAAGGCAACGACAGGATCAGGATTACCGCGTCCGGCTACACCCAGCGGCCTTCGGTTTCCCGTATGTTGCCGGTGCTGAATATCAGCGATCCCTCACGCCTGGGCCTGGGAAATGTTTACTTGAAGCCATATTCCCAATCTTACTTCAACGCCAACTGGACCCGGAACAACAGGGAGAGGTTCTCCAACCTGATGGTGTATTTGTTCGGCCAAGTCGGCTTCAATTCCATCAGCTCTGCACTTTGGTATGATAATAACGGCATCCTGTACTCCATACCCGTGAATTCTCCAAAGCCGAGTGTATCTGTCAGTTTGTCAGTGTATTACACCACTCCGCTCGACGCCTCCAAGCTCTGGTCCCTGAGCGTCGACGGTTCACTATCTTATTCTTCCTCTCTCAGCTACCAGGCAAAGGGAACGCTCCCCGGCCTGGATGAGGACGCTTTTGACTATTCAGCATTCATGACTGATTTCTGGGGGAATGAAAACGGAGACCGCTTTTTCAGCGGCCAGAGCGGCTTCGGGGAGAGCAGGACAGGAGTGTTCGGTCCTTCGGCCGGCCTGGCCTTAAAATACAATCCTGAACGCTGGTCGTTCAGCGCCGAGGCCGATACCTACGGACGTATTGCGCGCTATTCCTTGAATCCCAATGCCGACTTGAATACCCTTGAAACCAAACTGACAGCCCGCGGTTCCTATACCTCGACGCATGAGTTCGAGTTCGGGACCGACCTGTCTTACGTGTTCTACAACGGCTACTCGGAAGGCTACGGGCGGCCGGAATGGCAGTGGAATGCCGAGATTTCCAAGAACATAGGGGCCTTCAACCTGAGCGTCAAGGTATATGATATACTCAACCAGACGCGTAACCTTACCCATACGGTGACGGCT
Source organism: uncultured Bacteroidales bacterium (assembly GCA_946414935.1). Classification (GTDB taxonomy): domain Bacteria; phylum Bacteroidota; class Bacteroidia; order Bacteroidales; family UBA932; genus Cryptobacteroides. The sequence goes on along the minus strand of CAMKQN010000026.1, from coordinate 14,550 downwards.
AACTATAAAGAAGACACATACCGTCTCATTATGGGCCGGTATATCTTGTTCGGAGTGAAGTGGAACTTCGGAAAAATGAATGCCGCCCATAGCCAGCGGGCGCAGCGTGCGGCCTGGAATATGGTGTTCTAACCTGTCCGGCGGCAGCGCTCAGGCGCGTTTTTCTTTGAAGAATGCGGCTACGAGCCGGCTGCAGCTGTCCGCTAGTACGCCGGAGCTTACTTCAGTCTTTGGATGGAGAAGGGAAGGGGAGAACAGGGAATAGCCTCGCCTAGGGTCGGCCGCGCCGTACACTATTCGCCCCACTTGCGCCCAGTTCAGGGCGGCGGCGCACATCGGGCAGGGTTCTACCGTTACATACAGGGTGCATCCGGAAAGGTACTTCCCTCCGAGCGCTTCGGTAGCGGCGGTCAACGCTATCATCTCGGCGTGTGCTGTAGGGTCGTGCAGGCGTTCGGTCATATTGTGGCCGCGGCTGATGATTTTTCCTTTTGCCACGACCACGGCACCTATGGGCACCTCGCCTTCGCTTCCGGCGGCCTCAGCTTCCCGCAGGGCCTCCTTCATAAAGAATTCGTCCGGGTCCATCTTAGTAGATGACATTCAGCCAGGGCATGTTGGTTTCGAGCCAGGGTTTCATGGAAAATGGAATGTCCGTGCACAGGGCGTCCGCTCCAAGGTAGGCCGCAAGGACGAAATCCCGGATCTCGTGGGTGGGCCACAGGCTTACGATCATCCCTTCCTTGTGGGCCTTCTTCACCATATCCCTGGTGGTACCGTTGGTCTTGCACCCCATTACCCAAATATCTTCCTGCTTGCATACCTCTATGCATTTGTCGTTTACGCCGGAGTTGAAGATAATGAGCAGTTCCGATTCCGGTCCGCGCGACTTCATTTCGGGGTGAGCCCGTTTCAGGTAGCGCAGGCCCCTTATATCGGAAGAAGTGAAACGCAGTATGGAGTTTTTGGTACGTATGGTTTTGGCCGCCTGATACACCCTTTCGGCAACCTCTTCTACCAGTTCCTGGGTGTACAGGGAATCCGGCTTGGTCTTCAGCTCGAATTCAACGTACAGATTATCTTTGTCCTGGAGGAATTCAATGAAATCGTCGAAGCGCATCATCTTGTTCCCCTTTTTGGTGAGAAGCCGGTCAATTTCTGCGGAGGTCTTGCGCTCGAATATGCCGGTGCCGTTGGTGGTGCGGTCCAGCGTGCAGTCGTGAGTAAGATACAAGACCCCGTCAGCGGTGCGTCGGATATCGGTTTCGAAGCCGGTATAACCTGCATCCCAGCTGTCCTGGAACGCCTGGGCGGTATTCTCGTCACGCTCCATGCGCCCGCCTCTGTGGGAGAATGCGCGTATGGTCTGTGTCTGGGCTAAAGCGCTTGCGGCGAGGCAAAGTGCGATAAATAGAGTGAAGGTCTTTTTCATAATGCTCAAATGTAGTTAATATGTTTGAAACTTTCAAAAACTTTCCCATATTTGTGTTTCAATATGAAACTTTTTCTGATTGACGGCCACGCGCTCGTTTTCAAGATGTATTATGCCTTTCTGGGGCGCCCTATGGTGAATTCCAAGGGGGTGGATACTTCTATCCTCTTCGGTTTCACGAAGTATTTGCTGGAACTGATTGACCGCGAGCAGCCTAGTCACATAGCGGTCAGTTTCGATCCTCCCGGGGGCACCTTCCGCAACAAAATGTATCCTGCATACAAAGCCAACCGCAGCGAGACCCCCCAGCTGGTCATCGATGCACTGGAGCCCCTCACGGCGATTGTCAAAGCCCTGGATATACCCGTGCTGATGATTCCCGGTTTTGAGGCCGACGACGTCATTGGTTCCATGGCCAAGCGCAGCGCTTCGGAAGGTTTCGAGGTGTATATGGTGACTCCGGACAAAGACTACGGGCAGCTTGTGGAACCTAATATACTGCAGTACAAGCCAGGCAAGTCCGGTACGGACAATGAAATACTCGGCCCTCATGAGATATGCGAAAAGTGGGGTATAGAGCGTACTGAGCAGGTCATAGATGTGCTGACTATCTGCGGTGACGCTTCGGACAATGTGCCCGGAGTGCAGGGAGTCGGCCCGGTCGGGGCGTCCAAACTCCTTGGAAAGTATGGCAGCGTGGATGGCATTTATACCCACATCTCCGAGTTGACGCCTCGTCAGCAAGAACTTTTCCGGGCGGCCGGAGACCATATAGCCCTTTCCCGTGAGCTTGTAACGATTAAGACCGATATACCCTTGGAAACCACAGCCGATGACATGCTGCTGGATCTGGCCTGGACGCCTGAAGTGGAAGCCTTGTTCAAAGAATTCGAGTTTCCTTCCCTGATACGCCTGGTGCGCAAGATAGCAGGTACTGTTTCCGCCGGCGGCAAGGGCTTGGGCGTATCTGCTAAGGACTCCGCCGCCGAGATTAATGTGATGGTGCTGGCCCCTTCTGAGATAAGTGGTGACAGGGTGGCGCTCAATTATGTCGACGGGACGCTTTATGTTGCTGATTCCCATGGGGTTGCCTCTGGCGCCCCGGAGGAATTCAAAACTCTCCTGGAAGACGCTTCCCGCACCAAGACCGGAGTTGCCCTCAAGGGTCAGCTGAACGCCCTCGGCTTGCTGGGTCTGGAAGTGAACGGCCCGCTGGAAGATGTGGAACTGCTGCATTACCTGCTAAATCCGGAGAGCAGCCATAAGTTGGAAGCGCTTGCTTCAACGTATCTTGGAGTGGATCTGGAGGCAGGCGGAGAAGCGGTCCAGGCGTCCCTTTTCGATGAGGCTCCAGGTCCGGACCGCTTGAAAGAAACGGCAGTGCTGCTGCCGCTTGCAGATGCTCTGAAGAGGGAAATGGACCGTGTCGATTCCCGTTTGCGCCAGTTATACGATGAGATCGAAGAGCCGTTGCTCCGGGTGCTCGGCCGCATGGAGATGGAGGGTGTGAAAGTGGACCTGCAGGCGCTTCAATCCTTCGCCGACGGCCTCCGGGCTCAGACGGACAGCCTGGAAACAGAAATCCGCTCCCTTGCCGGCGAGCCAACCCTGAACATCAATTCCCCAAAACAGGTCGGTGAAGTCTTGTTTGAAAAACTGAAAGTGGACCCCAAGGCGAAGAAGCCAAAGAAAGGCAACTGGCCAACCGACGAGAAAACCCTGCAGGAACTTGCCGAACGCAATCCAATTATTACCAAGATATTGGATTACAGGGGCCTGCGCAAGCTGCTCGGAACTTACATCGAGCCGTTCCCCAGTTACGTAAGTCCCCGCGACGGCAGGGTACATACTACTTTCAACCAGGCTCTTACTGCCACCGGCAGGCTTTCCAGTTCGGCTCCTAACCTTCAGAATATCCCCATTCGCACAGAGCAGGGCAGGGAGATACGCAGGGCCTTCGTGCCCCGTTCTCCCGAGTATGTCATAATGAGCGCCGACTATTCCCAGATAGAGTTGAGGATAATGGCGCACCTGAGCGGCGACGAGCACCTTTGCCAGGCCTTCCGGGACGGTATCGACGTGCATGCTGCGACGGCTGCGAAGATATTCCGCATCCCTGTCGCAGAAGTGAGTCCGGATCAACGCCGCATAGCCAAAACGGCCAATTTCGGTATTATGTACGGCATTTCCGCTTTCGGCCTGAGCCAGAACCTCGGCTGTTCCAGAACCGAAGCCAAAAAGCTCATCGACGATTATTTCGAATCTTTCCCCAGCATACGCTCCTGGATAGACGCCACGCTGGCGTATGCCCGCCGCAACACTTATGTGCAGACCTTGATGGGCCGGCGCCGCTATGTTCCGGATGTCAACAGCGGCAATGCTACAGTGCGGGCGTTTGCGGAACGGAATGCAATCAACGCTCCCATCCAGGGCACCAGCGCCGATATTATCAAACTGGCCATGGTAGCCGTGGATAAAGGCTTGAGAAGCAAGAACTTGAAGGCCCGTATGGTCTTGCAGATCCACGATGAACTGCTGCTGGAAGTTCCGCTTGAAGAGCTTGAGCCGGTACGCAGTTTGCTCATTGAGGAAATGCAGGGAGTAATCAAACTGAATGTTCCACTGACTGTAGAATGTAATTATGGTACAAACTGGCTTGAAGCCCATTGATGAACTGGTCCGCAGGGCTATAATAGGTGACGGTACTGCCTTCACTGCGCTCTGGGACGCCAATATCAGCTCTATCCGTGCGTATCTGCGCAAATTCATGAAGGGCCTTGACCACTTTTACGTGGAAGATGTGTGCTCCAAGACCTTTGAAAAAGCTTTCCGTCAGATCAGCAGCTATGACCCCTCCCTGGGGCGTTTCGAGGTGTGGCTCAAACGCATTGCTCACAATACGGCGCTCGACGTGATAGATCAGGAAACGCGCCGCCAGAGAGGATATGTATCCATCGACGATGAAAGCCGTACCCTGAACGTGGCCGATACTATAGGCGACGGCGAGGAAGATGCCCTCGAGGGAATCATCAAGACTGAAGCCCGCGAAGAAACCGAGCAGATGGTGGAAGGCCTGCCGGAGCTCTACAGGGACATAGCGCACAAACGTTTGATAGAAGGAATGCAATATAAAGAAATAGCGGAAGAGACTGGAATGGAATTGAATACGGTCCGGACCCGTATCCGCCGCGCTAAACTAATGCTAGACAAAATGAAAAATCTTGTAATCATCATCCTGGCCGCCCTGGGCTTCTCATTGCAGGGCATAGCCTCAGATTATCACTACATTTCCGTCGACACCAAGGGCAGTTCGCTGGTCATGGTGGGGAAGGAAGGCGGCGCGCTCACCTACCGTCATTACGGCCCGCGTGTGGCTGCTCCTACGGATTTTGCAGGCTACCGGACATATACCGATTCCCACTCCGTAGGAGATGTACAGATGTATCCCACCGCAGGCGGGAGATTCGTGTACGAACCTGCGCTTGCAGTTTCATATCCCGACGGAAGCCTGAACACCGAACTGGTTTTCGAGCGCTATACGGTCGAGAATCCCACCCCGGGCGTTGTCCGGACCAAGGTTTTCCTTCGCGATTCCAAGCAGCCTCTGAAACTGTGCCTGGTTTTCGATGCTTATCAGGAAGAGGATGTTATTCTTACGCATGCCGAGATAACCAACAACTGCAAGAAGGGCGTTGTGCTGAGGAATTATTATTCTTCGTGCATGCCCCTGATGGCCCCAAAATATACTCTGACTCATTTCTACGGCGCTTGGGCGCACGAGAATTATATGGAGACCGAGGTGCTTACCCATGGCGTGAAGACCATAGAATGCAGGGACGGCGTGCGTACGACCCAACGTTCCAACCCCTCTTTCCTGCTTTCCCTGGACTGCGGCGAGCTTTGCGAGCGCGGCACGGAAGTGATTGCCGGAGCCCTTCGCTGGAGCGGCAACTACAAGCTGAACTTCCAGGTCAACGAGGGCGGGCGCCTGTATATCACGGCCGGCATCCATCCTACCGGTGCCGAATACACCCTTGCTAAGGGCAGTACCTTCATAACCCCTGACATGATATGGACTTACAGCTGCGACGGAGCCGGCCGGGCCAGCCGTAACCTGCACGACTGGGCGAGACGCAGCGGCATGTACGACTCCACCATGCGCTGCCCCACCTTGCTAAACAGCTGGGAGGGAGCATACTTTTCGTTCAATACCAAGACCCTTACCGATATGATAGACGACGCCGCCTCGATGGGATTGGAGATGTTCGTGCTGGACGACGGCTGGTTCGCCAGCGGCGAGAACGCACGCAATTCCGACCAGAGTGGTCTCGGTGACTGGGAACCCAATATGGAGAAGATTCCGGAAGGAATAGGTTTCCTGGCGGATTACGCACACTCGAAGGGCCTCAAGTTCGGTATCTGGATAGAGCCGGAGATGGTTAACCCCAAGTCCAACCTGTACAGGCAGCACCCGGAGTGGGTGGTTGTAGAGAAGGACAGGGAGGCTTATCCCGCCCGCAACCAGTTGCTGCTCGACCTCAGCAATCCTAAAGTGCAGGATTTCGTGTTCGGCGTGTTCGACCGCACGATGAAGCTCGGCGACATCGATTATATCAAGTGGGACTGCAACCGTCACGTTTACAACGTTGGCTCCAGCTACGAAACAAATCAGGCCAATTTCTGGGTTGACTACATCGAGGGCCTCTACAGCGTGCTGGAACGCATACGCGCCAAATATCCCAAGGTAATCCTGCAGTCTTGCTCTTCAGGAGGAGGCCGTGTGGACTATGGCGTGCTCAGGTGGGCCAACGAGGTGTGGACCAGCGACAATACGGACGCCCACTGCCGGGCATACATGCAGTACGGCGGCAGTTTCATCTATCCCATGCAGATATTCGGCTCCCATATTTCGGCCGTTCCCAACCATCAGACTGCCAGGGTTATCCCCCTTAAGTTCCGCTGCGACATGGCCGCAACTGCGCGCCTGGGTATGGAAATTCAGCCTAAACTCCTCAATGACGGCGAAAAGCAGTACGTCCGCGAGTACCTGGCAACGTACAAGCAATACCGCGACATAGTTTTTGACGGGGACCTTTACCGCATCTCCTCGCCTTATGAGGGAGGTTATTATGCCTTGATGTATGTCAGCAAAGACCAGAAGAAGGCGGTTTTCTTCGCATTCTGCCTGGATTACCGGAACCGCAGCGTAGTACCGCAGTTCCGCCTGGACGGGCTTATGCCGGGGACACGGTATAAGTTGAAGGAGCTATGCCCGGAGCCTGTTTCAGGCGGTACCCGCAGCTCGTATTGGGGCGACGGAAAGAGCTTCGGCGGTGATTATCTTATGAATTTCGGACTCAATATGGATCTCAAGAAGCCATATCAGAGTGCCGTCATCATGCTGGAAGCCGAATGAGAAGCACCGAGGCTGATTTCGCTCCCGCTCTGGAGCTTTACCGGGAATGGAATACCAAGATCAACGTGGTGTCCCGTAAAGACATAGACAATCTTTACGGGCACCATATACTGCATTCGCTTGCGATTGCCCGCTACCTTGGGCTGCATTACCCCGCACAGGTGATGGAAGGGGCAAAAGTGCTGGACCTGGGCACGGGAGGAGGTTTTCCGGGCATTCCGCTTGCCTTCGAGTATCCCGAAGCCGCTTTTACTTTATGTGATTCCGTAGGCAAGAAACTTAAAGTGGCCCGGGCGGTTGCCGACGGCATGGGCCTGAAGAACGTGGAGTGCGTGAACTCAAGAGTGGAGGACCTTCCCGGGAGTTTCGACTGGGTTGTGACCCGCGCGGTCGCGAGCTTGGACAAACTTTATCCCTGGGTGGCAGGCCGCTTCCGGAGGAGCATATTGTGCTTGAAGGGGGGAGATGTGCTCGCCGAGATAGCGGAATTGGGGCGGAAATGCGGTGTCGCACCCGGCCGGGTGAGGGTCTGGAGCATAGAAGATTGGCTGAAAGATGAATATTTTAAAGAAAAATTTGTAATTGAAATTGGAAAAGATTACCTTTGTCCTCCCAAATCTGAATAATCAAAAATATTAGATAATGAAACGTACATTCCAACCCTCCAACCGCAAGAGAGTCAACAAGCACGGATTCCGTGAGCGCATGAGCACTCCCAACGGACGTCGCGTCCTTGCGGCACGCCGCCGTCATGGCCGTAAGAAACTCACCGTTTCTTCCGAAGACAGATTTTAGTTCGACTCGAACTAAACAAAGAACCGGCTGATTTTCAGTCGGTTCTTTGTTTTATACCAAATCCCGGAAACGCTCCGGGATGCGTACCAGTACCTTGAGGTTCAGCATTGCCGGCTTGTTCCATGTGAAAGGGCGGCGTATCCAGCTTTGCAGCAGCCGGGCCTTCCCGGTCCATTTGTCCCAGTCGCTTACCGGGAGCTCCGCTGCCGTGAGGATTAGTCTCATACGTTTGTTCAGGTGTCGTCCCCAGCCCCTTTGGGCAAGATCTTTGTCCATTAGCTTCAACTCGTTATCCGGAACATCCGCGCAGCCGAAGTGAAAAAGGTACAGGTCTGGAACTATGTGGAAGTCACCACTCTTCGTGCGGTGGAAACCGCTTCCCCAGGGCACCGGCTTGCAGAGTACGCTGGTTTTGGTGTAGCGGGTTGAAAGGCAGGCAAAGGAACGCTGCTGCAGCAAAGCTTTGCTGCGGTCAAGAGCCTGCTCATATTTCAGATGCTGTATTACATCGCAGCCAAGTCCGGAGAAAGAGGTCCTGCCGGCGCTGTCCAGCGATGAAAGGAACTCGGGCAGGCTAACACCCAGCTTAGGATCCGGAACCAGGAATTCATCCACATCGGTCCCTATTACATAATCGTATCGCTTGAATAAACCGGCCGCTTTGTCCGAGAGAATCTTGATTCGTCCCTTGTCGGCCTCGCGGACATTTCCCGCCGTGCGCGGCAGGATTTCAGTATTGCAGCCTTTCGCAAAATCCGGGACAGTCTGGTCGGTTCCGTCGAAGTATATGTACAGATTTTCTTTACCCAGCAGGTCTCCGTAGTAGCCCACCCATCTGCTTAGGTAGAACTCCCCGTTCCGAACCATTGTGAGAGCTGCGATGCTTTTCATACGTCAGTATTTTTTGCAAGATAAAACTATTGCCTGGAAATTCCAAATTAGCAGTATTATTCGTATCTTTGCAGGCTATGAACTTAATGGGCTTTCTCGTCAAACGACGCAATATCCTGCTGGCAGCCATGACTGCGTTGGCGGTGTTGTGCGCTTTGATGATACCAAAGCTCAATGTTATCCTGGAGATTACCTTCTTCCTTCCCGATGATTCTCCCATGAAAATCGGTCTTAATCAATTGGAAGAAGATTTTCCCGGTATGCGGGGCCAGATGAGCATGCTCAGCGTCATGCTCGAGGATGTAGAGGACAAGGAGGCGGAGGAAAAAACGCTCACCGAATTGACAGGTGGGCTTGTCTGTATGTCCGTCAAGGACAGCGGCAATTATACTTTATACCAGTTCCTGCTTACTAAAGACTGCGATTACCAGGCCCGCCGGAAAGATATAACTCAACACTACGGCGGGAATGCAGTGGTAGAAGTGGACCTGGACAAAAATATGCCGGCAGACATCATACCGATGCTGATTTCCGGCGCTCTGCTGGTTTTCCTGGTGCTTTTCGTAATGTGTTCTTCCTTTGTGGAGGTACTGCTGTTCTTGTTTACGACCCTGCTGGCAGTGGCAATCAACATGGGCAGCAATATTCTGCTTGGAAGCGTATCTTACCTTACCAATACTATGGTAGCGGTGTTGCAGATGATATTGTCTATGGACTATTCCATCATTATCATGAACCGCTATCGCCAGGAAAAGCTGCATTTTCCGGGGAATAATCCAAAAGCCATGGAAGTGGCTCTGGGGAGGGCTGCGCCGTCTGTGTTGAGCAGCGCCGTTACTACTATCGCCAGTCTGCTGATGCTCATGTTCATGCACTTGAAACTGGGCGTCGATATGGGCGTGGTGCTCTCGAAGGGAGTTTTGTGCAGCTTTATCTGCAATTTTACAGTGCTGCCGGCGTTGATTCTTATTTTCGACAAGGCCATTGTGAAGACGGAAAAGAAGATTCCGAGGATTCCGTTCAAGAAACTGGCCCGGTTCGAGGTTCGCTACAGGATAGTGCTTTCGGTGCTCTTCGTCGGCATTTTCGTAGCTGCCTTCCTGCTCCAGAAGCGGACTGAGATTTCTTTCTCAGCTATCTGGGAGACTGAAATAGCCAAGCATTTCCCGCCGCAGAATCCCATGGTCCTGATGTATGATACAGAAGAGGAAGACGCGATTCCGGGTATTCTGGATACGCTCCAGAGGGATCCTATGGTGGAGTCATGCATGAGCTATCCCGGTTTCACGAAGAAGAGCTATACTGCAGCAGAGATGGCAGGGCAGTTCGCACAGATGTCTCCATTGATTACGGAGGAACTGGTACGTATTGTCTATTATTCATATACCCATCCCGAACGTAACGAGAGGCTGAGTATCAATGAAATACAGGATCTTGCCGAGGATCTTTCGCGAGAGGGCTTGATTCCGGATGGATTTGATGTAAAAGCCCTTGCAGCCAAGTTTACCGTTCCGGCTCCGGCACCGGTGCGCTCCGCCCCCAAAGTAGAAATGCAGCCGGAAACACCTTCCGTCGGGACTGCTGTCGCCGATACTTCCTATATCGCTGAAGCTAAAGTGGATAGCAGTTTGCCGCCACATTCAGTTGCAGATACTGTCCTTGTCGCCGGGAGGACGGACACCATAGCAGTGGAGGACAAGCCCGACCGGCAGGATGAGCTTGTTTCAGCCGGGATTCCCCGGATAACTTATGAAATGGCCACCGAGCAGTTGACCGCCAAGGAAATGTCTGCGCGCTATGGTATAGAACGTTCTTACCTGAATACCATTTTCCGTATGGCTGGACGTACCCGCAAGCCGGCTACGATGTCGCCCCACGAAATGGCCACTTTCGTTAACAACAAGCTGCTAAACGACAAGCGCTATTCAGGCTTCGTAAATGCCGAGCAGACTGCCTTGTTCAAAGATATTTACCGTCAGCTGGACTCCGCGTTCGTGGCAGGACCTACTCCTGCCGTATTGCTGGCTCAGGTCGAAGGCGCTGAAGTTCCGGATGACATGCCGGCAGCGTCGGACAGCCTTGCGAATGCTGTTTCTTCAGACGATATAGTAGCAGCAGAAGCTGAAGTCCGTTCTGCCGAGGCTCCGGCAGTGGAGGAAGACGACGATGAACCCGTGGTAGTCACTCCTGTCGAAAGGCTTGCGGAGATGGCGTTCTCAGGGAGAAAATACTCTTCCCGTGTCGTTCGCAACGCGCTTGCCGCAGCAGGCGTCCCGGTGAACCAGGACGATATGGATTTGCTCTATATGTATGCCGGCTGCCGCAAGTGGAAAGATAACGATACCCTCCTCACCATCAGTGAATTAGTGCATTATCTTGACGAAAATATAGCCACGCAGCCGGCGTTCGGCCGCTTTATCGACGATGATGCCCGCAAGAAGCTCAGTGATGCCAAGGAAGAGTTGGATATGGCCTCCACGACCCTGCGCTCCGACAGGCATTCCATTGCGGCAATCGTTACAGATTACGAATATGAGTCTCCAGGCACGTTCTCGTTCCTTGAACGTTTCCAGGAACTGGCCGACAGGTCTCTGAAGAAAGAGCACGTAATCATCTCGGAATCGGCCATGTACAAAGAAATAAAGGAGAGCTTCCCTGATGAAATGCTCTTGCTGACAGTTCTCACCGTGCTTTCCATTTTCATTATCGTGGCATTTACATTCAAGTCGTTGATCATCCCTGTTATGCTTATCCTGGCGGTGATGTCCGGGGTGTACGTTAATGTGTTCGTAAGCGGATTGGGCGGCAATACAATGTATTTCATGTCTTATCTTATCGTCCAGAGTATATTGATGGGCGCCACGATAGACTATTCTATACTCTTTACCAGCTATTACCGGGAGAACCGTCTCCGTACGGGAGTTCCCGGCTCAATAGTGGCTGCATACATAGGGGCAGGACACTCGATCATGACTTCAGGACTCATACTTACCCTGGCTCCTTTCGCCATGAGTTTGTTTATCAAGGACCAGATGATAGCCACCATACTCAAGTGCCTTGCAAGCGGCGCCCTTTCGGCTCTGATCATAATATTCCTGGTCCAGCCCGGCATGATTGCCCTGTGCGATTTCCTGGTAGCGCCAAAAGGAGCGGTAAAAAGTTTTGGAAATAAATAAATCTTGACTATCTTTGCAGTCCCTTACGGGAGTTTAGCTCAGCTGGTTTAGAGCACCTGCCTTACAAGCAGGGGGTCAGTGGTTCGAGTCCACTAATTCCCACCACATGCGGCCGTTTCAGGCCGCTTTTTTTAATATACCTTGCTTTCAAACAAGCCTGGTGCTTCGATGCTGAGGTCAACGTGTACTGTCTTGTTACGCTCTACGGCCCCCAATTCCACGGGAAACCGGCAGGTGGATCCCGTGATTTCACATTCCAATACCATTACGGTGTGCGGGTTGCCAGGGGTAGATTCCTCCGAATCGTTCGGGTAGCAGTACAAGTCTGTCATGGTATGCTGCGGAAAAATACCTATATCGTACGGCAGGTTCTGCTTCCGCCTGTTATCGCTTATTTCGCTTGGCCTGAAACCGGTGAAGCGGAGTATCTCTGCCGAAGCGTTAGTATTCTCAAGATATACGCGTGGGTTTTCCAGGCGTACATAGTTTTTCATGGTGTTGCATATTTCGCATAACTGAACCTTGGACATCAAAGGGGTAAGTCTCAAAACCCCGCGCTTTTCCGGTTCCAGGCTACATATTCCGCTCATCAGCGGCCTCTCCGGGGAGTCTTCGTCGAAATCGTAGCACAGCAGTTCTATGGAGTCATACCTTTCTATGGCTTTCCGGCTGAAACTTCTGGGCGAATTGGCTATCGCTACTATAGTCTTTGCCCTCTTCGCTCCCCTTATCAGCAACGAATCCGGTAGCGATTCATATTTCTCCCAGCTCTCAAGGCTGCCGATGCCGTCCATATCGTACACCAATATGTCGAGTCGCGTCACATCCGGCACCTTGTCGGATAATCCGCTCTGTACAGACAAGTCCAGGGCAAACCAGCAGCTGTCAATTTTTATATTAAGGTCTTCTACTACCGGAGGGACCTTTTCCCCGGTCAAGCAAGAGGAAGTCAAACAGGCCGCGGCCGATATGATTAGCAAGCTGAGCAAGAGATTAAACCGGAGCAGAATGCTCCCCGACGGACGTCGTAATGAGAATAGCCGGCGGCCTGATTGATTCCTGTGAGTTTTCATAGCACTGCAAAACTATGCAGCGCAGATGACAACTCAATGGAATCGAAAAAAAACTGCGGTTTATTTTGCTGATTCTTTCAGGGATCAGTTTTTACCCCCTAAAACGCCCTCCAGCAGGTCCAGATAACGTTTAATGAACATCTCCTTGGAAAGCTTGGAAACCGCGGTTTCGCGGCTTTTCCTGCCCCATTGGCGCAGGACTTCAGGCGGAGTCGCGGCAAGGGCCCGGAGAGTTTCAGCAAAGCGCTTCCTGTCTTTAGGGTTGAACAACAGACCGTTCTGGCCGGGGATAACATATCTTGCCGCATCGCTTACGTCGCTGCACACTACCGGCAGCCCGCTAGACAGGGCTTCGGCAAGAGAGTTGGAAGTGCCCTCATAGAAGCTTGGCAAGCAGAAAACGTCAGCTTCTGCGTAAAGCTGCTCCACTTTGTCGCTCCCGGGGTGGATGTGGAATCTGTCTTGCAGCCCATATTTGCAGATCAATTTACGGCAGCGGCCGTAATATTTGTCTTTGCTTAGCGCGCCGTACCAGTCGAAATGCAGGTTTTCGCAGCCTGCATCCGCTGCGGCTTTAATCAGGCCTGTTGCATTCTTCCTGCTATGTAGGCGCGCCGTTGTCAGTATCTTGATACATTTGTCATCGCTGCTGCCATTCCGGTCAGATGGCTTGAATCGGCAGGAATCAACGAAATTGGGAATAGTGGTAAGCTTCCCGGAGAGAGAAGGACAGTGTTTGCGGACTACCTCTTCCTGGGCATAACTGTTACATACCACATAGTCGGCAATCTTGTAGAAGCTCAGGCGTACGGAAGTGTAAAGGCCAAAGTGCCTGGTACAGTTCCTTTCGGAAACTATAATCTTAAGGGCGGGGTACTTGCGCTTGATGAGGCAGGCTTTGATATTGGAGCCCAGAAGGTACGAAACGAGTACTTCGCATTTTACCTCCTTGAGATGGGCGGCTATTGTATCGATAAGCTTTAAGTCGCTTCCGGGGTGAGAGATAACGGTGTGCTTTACTCCTGCCTCCTGCAGTTCTTTGGCATAGAAGGAGCCCTCCCTGTAGGTCAGTACTTCTACATCATGCCCATATGTATGTAGCAAGAGCGCCAGTCCGGAGAGCTGGCGCTCTGCGCCTCCGAGGCGCAATGATGCTATCATACAACAGATTTTCACTTGCTGCCGCTATCCTCCGAAATTATCGTAAAGGATATTCTCGGGCGCTACGCCGAGGGAATCGAGCAGCTCGTTTACGCATTTGACCATCATAGGAGGGCCGCACATGAAGTACTTGATATCCTCAGGAGCATCGTGGTTCTTGAGGTAGGTCTCGTACATTACGTTGTGCACAAAGCCGGGGGTGTATTTCACGCCAGCTTCATCTGCTGCCGGGTCGGGACGGTCAAGAGCCAGGGTGAACTTGAAATTGGGGAACTCGCGTTCGATTTCCGCAAAATCATCAAGGTAGAATGCTTCTACAAGAGCGCGAGCGCCATAGAAGAAGCGGACTTTCCTTCCGGTCTTGAGGGTCTTGAAAAGCTGCATGATATGGCTGCGCAGAGGAGCCATGCCCGCACCGCCGCCGACGAAGATGTACTCCATGTCTTCAGGATCGTCCTTGGGCAGTAGGAATTCGCCGTAGGGACCGCTGATGGTCACCTTGTCACCCGGTTTGCGGGAGAATACGTAGGTCGACGCTATTCCCGGAGGCACGCCGGGCACGAATTTGAATACGCCCTTCGGCTGGCTGCGGTCGAACGGAGGAGT
>CAMKQN010000025.1:0-23601 GCA_946414935.1 uncultured Bacteroidales bacterium | reverse complement strand
GCCTTTGCAATGGATGTGTTAGTCGATACGAACTTGCTGCCACCGTTAATGCCACTGCCGTAGAAAACGCTGACTTCTTCGGAAGGGCCCCAATAAACAGATCCGTCATCCTGGCGGACGGAACGGGTCCCGGGGTCAAGGCCCTCCCGGGTTGCCGTCAGTATTATCTCCTTCTCGGGGAAAATCAAAGATTCAGGCGACTCTTTACAGTCATTGCATCCAGTCGCCAATACGGCCAGGAGTGCTATAAAAATGGATTTATAACTTTTCATACTGCAAGTCCATTAAACAACCCAATCTTCTTCAGTAATACATTCAAGTCCACCCTCCGTCGGGCTGGCACATAATAAGTCCACCAGGGAGGATTCATCATATTCGCATCTAGGCGGGGCGTAGCTAATAGTTGTTTTGGTCATATTTGATGTGTTATACTTTGGCGGCAATGGCAAATATACGATAATTTATGATAATCCGAAATCTGAGCCCAAAATATCCGCCAATCATGAGTGCCAATTATTGGTAGTAGATTATTGTGGTGATGCAGGGAGATGAAGCGAAGCGGAATCTCTCTGGTACATATATGAGAGGCCTTTTGTTTGACCAGAAATAGTTTTTTCGTATCTCGCAGGTCAAATCTGACGATATGAGACGTTTCGTTTACCTGGCTTCCTTACACCAACAAAACATATGTCTTGATTGACATATACCCGTCACAACTCCTTGTGATGGTTTTTTTATTTATACGGGATGCGGATGGAATTGAAATACGCATGAATATTACTCATAAATTCTTATTTTTGCACCCCAATTCAAAAAACTGTGAATAATGAATGAAGTATGTTATGAATCCCCCAGTATCAAGATGTGGCAGATAGACGTGGCTGCGCCCCTGCTCACTTCGGGTAATCCGGACAAAGTAGGAAGCGCACAAGTGATGGATGCTGACGACGGCGGTTATTATGGTGACACATTTTAACTTATGCTTGGTATGAGAAACAGATTATTATGTTTGGTGGCAGCCATTTCAGCATTTGCTGCTTGCCAGAAGGCCGTGGAAGAGACTGTCGTTCCACAGACCCAAGAGCCCTCCCGTACATCTTATTACCTGACCGGATCCGCACTTCTCGAGAGCGCAGGCCAGGGCAGCAAGGCCTGGAACTACTCCACTGCTGCGTCCGGAGAAGAAGTGCTCAAATTCAGCTGGGCGGATAATGCCTATGCCCAAGACGGTACCGCCCGTTTCGAAGGGTATTATTCTGTAGGCGGCAAGTGGTCGGCAGACAGGAGCATCCTACACAATGCCGCGAATCCGACCTACGTTGAAAACGACGGAGAAGGCAATACCAACATCCACATCGCGCTGGAAAACAACAGCTGGGATGACTATGCCCACATGCTTGTGGTCTATTCCGGAAGCGACGTCAACCATATGTACTGGCAGAACGATCCCGAGGAAGCGGAAGTGACCGTCCCTTCCGACGGCAGCAGCATATCTTTCCAGTTCAGCAGCATCAACAAGGAGCCCCTCTATGTGATCGGACACGACAACTATGAAGTCCTATATGGGGTCAGCGCCGTTCCTTCTTCGGCCGTTTCCTCAGGGACTGAATCAGGAGGCAGCGTAAACTTCAGCTTCAAGCATCTGGAAAGTGTTTTCAGAGTGCGCCTGAAGAATAACTCCAGCGAAGATATCACTCTGGAAAAGGTCAGCGTAAGAGCCGTGCCGAAGGTATCAGGCAATCGCGAGTATCCTTTCGCCGGTGATATCCGTCTGACCTACACCGACTCCGGCTCAGGCCAGTCCCTTGACGGCGGCGAGTTCCGTATCGAAGCGCTCGACAAGTACGGAGATCACTACACCAGGCCCGACTTTGAAGTTAAGCCGCTGAATTCCATGCCCGCAGTGGATGAGTACGGCAATTACATGGGGAATTACGATTACTACACCGTTGCCCCCGGAGATATTCACGCAGCATATCTGACTCCTTTCGGCAACCCGGACTGCGACATCAAGGACTGGAAATTCGTCTTCAGCGTCTATGCACACGACGAAGTGAATTATGACGAAACGCTTTTGAGATGCGTTACCATAGACGGTAACGCCATTGCAAACCAGTCCGGAATGGATGTGATAGCTCCCGGATTCGTGTACACCATAGGTATTCTCATGGGGTCTCCCGTCGTCAAGGTCCAGCAGGGAGACAATACGCTTCTCTTCAAGCGTTATATGGCATACAACGGTGATGATGAGGTTCTTGCGCTGAAACTTGTCAACAATCCCGATCATCCGTACACCGGAGAGATAACGATCCCCGCCAGCATTGAAGTGGACGGAACGTCCTTGCCCGTGATGGCCGTCGATTACGAGGCCTGCAAGGATTGTACAGGACTTACCAAAGTGACCTTCCCTAACTGCCTGCAGGATCTGGGATATCAAAGCTTCATGGGATGCACATCACTTCGTACCGTGGTCATGTCCGGAGCATCCGTTACCTCTTTCAACCAAAGCTTCACTGGATGCAACGCACTGGAAGCCCTGACGATTCCGGCATCCGTAACTTATCTCACCTCATACGATTTCATTGGATGCAGCAACCTGCACCTGTCGTCCGGCAATGAGCGGTTCGTGGTTGATAACGAGGGAGTCCTGTATGACCTGGAAGATGAAATCTCAAGCAGGCATGTCTATAACTCTATCACAGGAGATCACGAAATAGCTCTGCTCTGGGTTGCCGAATGGCTGACCGGGAACCTGGTCCTTCGCGAGCACACCTCTGTCATCCGCAACCTCAGCATAGGCAAGACATCCCTCTCCAGCCTTGAGATTCCGGAAACGCTGGTTGTGCTCTATCTGGGACAGTATCTTTTCGACGAGACACCTAACCATTTTACTCTCATCCTGAACCAACCGAACGCCTGGAGCATAAGGATTGACACGCAGTCAAGAGTCGGGTCAAACTGGGGACGCTATTCGAGCGTAGGCAACGACGGAAGATGGACGAGCGCCAATGCCCAGAACGCTTATTTCAGCGACATGTGGAGCCAGTGGGGCAGCGACAAACACTTCACGCTTAGCGTCCCTGCCAACGACAATGCCGACGATTACGAATATGGCGCAGGCTATTACCCATGGACATTCCTTCCCTTCATGAATGTCACAACCCATTAAACCGATGGATGTACAAATCTTAAAAACCATTGCTTACGGCGATGGTTTTTTTTGTGAAAATGCCTACCTTTGAAATATATGAAAAAGTTGATTCTCTGGGACCTCGACGGCACGCTCATCGACACGCTGGAAGATTTGGCTGCGGCGGTAGATTATGCCCTGCAACAGCGCGGGCTGCCGCTTCACACTCTGGACGAGTACCGCAAGATGGTGGGGCACGGCGTGCGGAATCTGGTAAAACAGGCCCTGCCGCCCAACCGGCAGCATGACGATGCCTTCATAGACTCGGCGCTGGATGATTTCAAGTCCTGGTATTCATCCCACATTGACGTACATACACATCCTTACGACGGAATGCAGGAACTGCTCTCCGACCTGCAGGCACAAGGCGTAAAGATGGCTGTGGCCTCCAACAAGTTCCAGGAGGGCACGGAATACTTAATCAAAGAGTTTTTCCCTGACATTCAGTTTGTTGCCATTTTGGGGAACCGTCCAGGATTTCCGCTTAAGCCGGAGCCGGAAATTGTAGAAGAAGTGCTGGCCAAAGCCGGAATCCGCCCGGAAGATGCCGTCATGGTAGGAGACTCCCCCACCGACATGCGCACGGCGGCAAACGGCGGCATAGACGCCATAGCCGTGAGCTGGGGCTACCGCAGCGCCGGAGAACTGGCGGGCCACCGGATTGCCGCTTCCGTCAGCCAGCTCCGCAGCTTCTTGACCGGGTTTTATGTCAGCGACCCCATTTCCACTCCTCCCGCAGTTTTTGAATCCGAGCTGCAACAACTTGTGTATGAGACTTTTGCCGACAAGGGAATCCACTTCGAACGAGTAGATACCGATCCCGGCATAACCATGGAAGACTGCCGGAACATCGACGCCCGAATCGGAGTGCATATTGTCAAGACCATCTTCCTGTGCAACCGCCAGCAGACTGAATTCTACCTCTACGTAACATCGGACGACAAAGCGTTCGTCACACGCGAATTCTGCGGGGCGCTGGGCATTCCTCGGGTGTCGTTCGCATCGGCCGAAAAGTTGTGGGAACTTACGGGAGTAAAGGTTGGAGCCACTACGATACTCAGCGCTATCCTTCCTGCCGCAGCATCCGTGCATCTGGTGATGGACAAGACAATCGCCGAGGCCGAGTGGTTCGCCTGCACTGACGGCACCGCAACTTGCTTCGTAAAGATACGGACCCGCGACCTGCTCGATAAATACCTGTCGGGGAGAGAGTTAGCCTATATAGTTTCCGCCTGATTGTCTTATCTTTGAAGTCATGAAAAGACTCGTCCCGCTTGTCGTCCTGGCTTCCGTGCTGCTGCTGGCATCGTGTTCTGCATTTGAACGGCTCAAGCAAAACACCGGAGCGGCGTGGCTGACCGTAATGCGCCGCTTGGGTCTTACATCCTCGCCGGTGGCGCTTGTGGATTTGTCAGAGTACGAAATAGCCCGCATCGGACCGGAGACCGGAGGCGTCCGCGGCATTTATTTTTCCGACTTCGTAGAAAAGGAGAATTCCAACCACATACGGCCCGCAGCCCGCTTCCGGCATAGCTCAGATACTCTGATCGGCGACAAAATGATGCCGCTGTCCCACTTCAGCCGCTTCTACGGCATAGAGGCGGGGAAGGCGAAAGCGGGGCGGCTGGACCAGTTCGCAGACGGCACCGTCGTACTCCCGGTGCGGAACAAGGATTACGGATACATATCGAAAATAAACCTGCGGCGCGACATAGGCCGCAGGGGGTGGCTCTACGTCCGCAACCCGTTCCAGGCACTGAAGTATGGGCTTCCGCTGGTGTCTTACTATCCCCCGGACACAGGGATAGAAGTGTACGGGACGGACGGGGGCCTCATCGACGAGCCCACCGTGCACAACGCCCGCGGCGGCAAGCTGTTCCTCGCCGACAGTCTGGGCCATGCGGTCTTCATCAACAACCTTCCCGGCTTCGACAACGCCCTGCTGGAACAACTCAACGAGCTGCTCGCCGCCCATCCTATGGGGCCAGTAATAATAGATAACGGAAGATACTTCCAGTTCAGCCTGTCCGGCGCCGACTACGGCAAATACGTACAGCAGGACCTGTACCGGCCGGACAGCTGCCTGTTCGTAGTGGGGAGCCTACTTTAGCCTGCAGGTAATACTTACCCAGAGACCGTTGTACTTGCCGTCCCAGGTCAAGTTCTTACTCACCGAGCTCACTTCGCCGGAGCTGAGCTTGAGACGTCCGCACTGGCAGTCCTGCGAGTTGTCGTATTCCACATGCAGGTAAACGTTGGCCACGTCCGTGAAGCGGTTGTTCACCCAGCCAATGTTGAATTTCAGATGCGCACCCCCGGGATAGTCACACTCCACGTGATAACCGTTGCTGGTGTAAGTCACCTTAATCTCGTCACCGCTCCAGTCATAATAACTGTCAAACTTGCCGGTCTCGAAAGACACGAACTCGGGCCATGGAACCGCTTCGATAAGCAGGTCATTGTTAATGACTTTCGGCGAGCCGTCCTGTTCGATGCGTTCAGTTATAACATAATGGTAGTTGGCTGCAAGTACGTCTTTCCCGGGCATGGCATAGGGCTTATTCTTGTCCACGCTGGCCTTTCTGGCAAAGTCCGAAGTGCAAATCCATGTACGGAGATTATCTCCCTTTTGCGTATATGCAAGGCAAAGACCTGGGTTTTCCTGCAGTTTTGACCTAAGACTCGGCTCCAGCACTATCTGCTGTATGGTGCGCCCGTAATTATACACGGGAGCGTTTCTGAGCGGAGTGCTGTCATGCTTGAGTTTCATCTTGTACTCCAGACCATAGGCCTTAGTATCTATACGGTTATCCTCCTTGCCGTCCAGAACGTTCCAGATGAACTTGGACCAGTTGTCCCATGGCTTGAAGAACTCCAATTTATGTTCCGTGAGGAATGCGTCAAAAGCCTTGCGCAACTTCGCAGAATACAGAAGCCCGCCGTTGGCTTTTTGATAATCGAGAATCTTGATAATCTCTTTGTTGGAGGTGCGGTTCGACAGCCACTGAATGAACAGGCCCATGCCATACCCCGTCATCTCGAAGCTCTCCCCGTTGTCACAGAAGAAGTCGAAGATCAAATTGTCCGCAAAACCGGGACAATTCTCGCTTATCTTATGGTCTCCCGTAAACTTTTCCAGCCAAGTTGCCATAGCTTCCGACAGCATGGACCATTCGTTGTAGCCGGTAATGCAGATCTTGCTTGCGCATCTGGGGTCGTACATAACCTCATGAATCCAATGGAAAGTTTCGTGGATTATGGTCTGCTGCAGCTGGGCATAAAGATCTTTATCGTACGGCTTGCCCTTGGACACCAGATCATAGAATTTGTCTATGTTGTACTCCACGGTGCCGCTGGTCTTGACGAAGCGGTCGGAGTTATGCTGTCCCCATTTTCCGCCGCTCAATTGAGTGACGGAATAGGGGACGGCACTGGTAGAAACTTCTATGCCAAGGTCGAAGTAAACCTGCACGATATCCTGCATCTCACTCCGGATAATCCCAAGGATTTCATCCTTGTACGGCTCGTACTTGGCGGCATTTTTCTTGGGCGGACACCAGTCAAGGGTGTATGAGAATACGTCGTTTGCCTTGGTGGACGGTTTTGCAGAGTCGCTGCCGTCTATCAGGCCGACCGTAAAGAACGGCTGCTCCCCTTCCGTAGCGTCGATTCCCGGAATCGTAGCGGTCACCGCACCGTTTTTGTTGCTGGAAGACAAGACTGCGGGATGCAGGCGTATCTCCCCTGTATAGCGCTCCCTTTTGGGAGACTCTGTCAGAAACAGTACTCGGTTTACGTCTCCGTCGTAATTCAGGCTGATCGTAAAGGGCCCCTTTACGCCCTCGGCCGGGAATACCAGCTGATAGAATTCGGACAGTTCGCGCCCTTGTGCAGCTTCTACGGAGCCTTTTTTTACAGGGGTGACCGCAACTTTCCCGCCCTTGCCGAAAGCGCCGGACGGGAATTCAACAGTGATATCGTTCAACTGTACTGTTCCTCCTGCAGAAGGCACGCTCTGCCAGTCGGAAGACTTTACGTTGACACTGGGTTTAATAACTACTTCCTTCTCTCCGCAGGAACTGAAAAGCAGTGGCAAAAAGAGTGCAAATGCCACGACAGCATATAAACGACGGTGCCTCATTACCGGAACAGTTACAGAATGAAACTTATTGTCAGCGAGCTACTTCAGGCTGAAGCTTGAGGATTGCTTCGCCAGCATAGTGTTTGCCGTTTACGTCATGAAGGGTGGCGTTAAGTTCCAGACGTCCGAAGCTGTTTATGATGGACAACTTTCCGGTAACCTCACCGGCCAAAGCCTTCAGCTGATCGTTGGCGATAGTGTAAGAGAACTTATTGCCCTGCAGTTTATACACGCCGTATGACGGATCGCGGCCTTCGTAAAATACGCCAAACTTGCCGGAAGGGTCGAGCATGAGTTTCTTGATATTGTACTCCGAGCCAACCGGATCTACTTTGATACCCTTATCGATGACATAATCGACAATCTTATTCAAGTCACAGCCAGTGAATGTCTTGGATACGCCGAGATCGGCGGGTACGTCGTCACCCGTCACCCTCACGATGGTTTCTACGACATCCCAGTTGCGGCATACGTCCTGGACGTAGGCTACAAAACTGCTTGCAGGTACTTCCAGTCTTCCGCTGAGAGGGACAACTACGGTACCGAGCTTTGCTTCCAACGTTATCACATTATCATCATTCCAGGAAGCAGAGATAGACTGGATAATACCGGAGGTCTGGAACTCTACCTTGGTCATAGCCCTGGTGCTCTCCACCACCTTGAAAGGAACCTCCTTGGGGCCATCCTGCTCAAACTCAATTATTCCGGTGTGTCCGGGAGGGAAGGTGATGTTCTTTACCTTGTCAAAAAGGCCCCTGGTATTCTTCATCCCTGTCTGCGGAAGACCGGGATCCACAATCATACTGAAATGGGTATCCAGGTTGGCAGGAGCGGCGATTTTAGGCTTTTCATAATTGTACTCGGCAGGATTGTCACCATCCGGTGCGGGCTGCGGCTGCTTGTCGCAGGAAACTACCAGAACGGCCGCCAAAGCAAAAATGCTGATAATAATCTTTTTCATAATTAAGGTGATTTAGAATAATCTTACAAAGAGACCGAATTTAAGCATCGGAAGAACAGGGATTTTGGACATGTAGTCGATAATTCCCATATCCTCATTGTTGAGGTCTGCGGAAGTGATAGGCAGCAAACCTTTCTCGAAAGTATCGGTATTTTCTCCCATGGCAGTGAGGGACAAGCCACCGGTATAGCAGGCCCCGAACTCAAACATGAATGTGACCCGCTTGTCGGATTTTACTGCATTTCCGATACCGAGTCCAAAGTAAGGACGTACCGGCAAGGCAGTCAGATTCAAGCGGAGAATACCGTTTTCGTCCGTAGTGAACATCTTGTTTCCAGCGGACACACCCAGGGTGCCCCAGTCCTCTTTCTCAAGGAAAGGTTCCTTGTTCTGTACGGTCACGAGATTTGGGCTGCTGGCATACATTCCGGCAGAGAAGAAGAACACTCCGCGTCCCGGATGCCAGTCGATCTGGAGGTTGGCTCCTCCAAGGTTGGCAGCAACCTGGGCGTCCAGTGCGTCAACTCCCTTGACGTCGAAGCGCGTAAGGTCGATAGTCTGGCTGTATTTCCAGATGGGAGACAGCATGGAATAACCGGCGCGGACCTGGAATTGTCCTCCAAGCGGCGCTGCAAGCTGGAGGCCGGCACCGTCAAGTCCCGCGGTGACACCGAGGGAGAGATGGTTGAAATACTGTGCCGAAACCTGTTGAGATGCAAAAAGTGCCAGTAAAACTGACAAGATAACTGTTGCTAATCGTTTCATATTGCAAGTTTAGAAAAAAAATCCGAATAAACCGCCATAAACCGGTAAACTTAAGGCGCATACACACATGCAGGCCGCCCTAATACAGATTCCACCATGGAATAAGCTCCGGAGTCTGGTCCAATAGCGCCCCCTGCTCCGGGCTGAGGTACTTGCGCTCCACCGCCATACGGAACATATAGCGGCGCCACCATTCGCCGGTGAAACCTACGTACCCGCCGCAGCCCCGGTCGGTACCGAAACTATTCTCGGACACCCAGCGCACTATGCCGGCAGAAGTGGCGGGAGTAGATGAACTGCTTGCCCCGCGGGAGCCCGGTTCGGCCAGCTCCACACCGCACATAGCCATAGCATGCGCCGAACTCACGTCCCTGCTCAGGAACAGTTCTTCCTTGCTCATATACCAAGAACCGCCCTCTGCCGAGCCAGGATATGAAAGCCGTAAATCATACACCCCTGGACGCTCCATAAAATCCTTGTAGGTATCACAGGTAAAGTAGAACCGGTCTCCGCCGCGCAGCGACTTCACCCCGAGCTCTTCCAATTCTTCTGCGGGAAGATTGAGGAAGGTCCATTCCGTCTCGTCGGAAGCACTGCGGGACTCGGTCACACGGTACGTTTTGTAATATGGACGGGTAGGGTCGTTCATCAAAATGGCATAACGGCTGCCTACGCCCTTAAGACCAAGTGCATCCCTCCACTGCAGGGGGGTCCAGCGGCGTCCGTGCCATTCGAATTCGGCGGGCGGCACGCCGAGGACTCGGGCCAGCAGGGAATATACGTCGCCCAGTGCCTGCAGGCGCAAAGCCTCGGGATCGGAAGTCTCCCGCATACGCAGGCCGTAGCTGCGGAGCAGGGAACGCAACTCCCGGAGCAAGTCTGCCGAATGTGTGGCGTCATAGCTTTCTTCCATTGCCTGAGAAGGCACAACTCCATATTTTTCAATAAGATAATAGGCATCCATGCAGTGCCCGCCATCCCAGGTAGGACGACGGAAGAGGGCCTCGTTGAGCCGGCTGTCAAGCGCCTCGTTACGGGCATCCCACACGCGCACCAGGAATTTGTTGGCCTTCTCCAGCATATCGAAGAAATAGGCGTAGCTCTGGGAGAAGGTCTCAGGACCGCGCAGCACGTTGGTGACGGCAAAATACCAGCAGCGGCCGGAGGCCATCTGGTTCGTAATGCCGGACGACGGCAGGAAGATGCTCAGTCTGCTTGTATCGGCCTGGATCTTTCCACCGGCCTTCATCTGCCGCATACGGGCGGAAGTCTGGAGACTCACCACTCCGTCATGCTTCGGTCCGGCGGCCGCCGCAACGGTGGAAACTTCAGGCATTACGGCAGCAAGCGAAGCGGCAGGCATGAACGGAGGCCGGCGGTTGCCCATAAGGGGCTGGAATTTGAAATCCGCCCCCCTGCGTTCCAGGAACTCGGAACGCACGGCAGCCAGCAAAGAAGCATCCGTAAACAGCTCGTAAGCTGACAGATACAGCACCCTGGCCGCTCCCAGCGCCCCCTTGGTGCCTATGGTAGTACCCGCGCTGGCGACCTGCTGCCAGCTGTGCCCTACTCCCCCGGGGGCAAAGCAGGCATAGCGGAAACTGCCAGTGGGCACCGCCCAGGTGACATTCCCCACATCGCTGGAAACGTATGCCTCGTACCCCTCGTCCGCCGGAGGCACCACCACCGACAGCCTGTCAATGAGCTCCGTGCCTGTACCCGATTCGGTGGCTACAGCGCGAGCGAATTCGAGCTCCCGGGCGTCCAGTTTCAAACCTCCCACCTTCTCAAGGCTGCGGCCGATCAGAGCTGACATAGCCTCGTTGGGCAAACGCTCGTAGTTGCCGGACAGCAACTCGTAATCCATAGTAGTGCCGGTACCCATCGCCGCCCCCTCGGCAGCAGCCAGGGCCCGGTCCAGCAGCTCTCCCACAACTTTGCGGGACGGACTGCGGAAATAATACTTCACGGAAGCCCAGTCCGGCACCACATTTGGCGCCTTGCCTCCGTCCGTGATTACATAGTGGATGCGGGAGCTCTGGGGAACATGCTCGCGCATCAGATTCATCATATAGTCGAAGGCCTCCACGGCGTCGAGCGCTGAACGGCCTTCCTCAGGAGCTCCGGAAGCGTGCGAGGAGCGGCCGCTGAAATTGAACTGCACCTGCACGTTGGCAAGTCCGGACGCCTTGTTCACGGTGTTGCGGGTGTCGGGATGCCAGTCAAGCATGGCATCCAGTCCGTCGAAGACGCCCTCGCGCATCATGTAGGCCTTGCCTCCGCCGCCTTCTTCCGCTGGGCAGCCGAACAGCACCACTGTGCCTTTATGCCCTTCGGAGAGCCACCTGGACACCGCTACGGCACCGGCAACCGAACCCATTCCCAGCAGGTTATGGCCGCATCCGTGCCCGTTGGCCCCTTCCGCCAGCGCCTTCCGGTACGGCACCGTATCTTGCGACATTGCAGGCAATGCATCATATTCTGCCATCATACCTATTACCGGTGAACCGCTGCCGAAGCGGGCCACGAAAGCAGTAGGGATACCGGCGGCTCCCCTTTCCACCCGGAAACCCTGTTCTTCCAGGAAGGAAGCCCACTGACCGGCGCTGCGATACTCCGTGTAGGCCGTCTCCGCAAAGCTCCAGACCTGTTTCTGCAGCGAATCATAAAGGTGGAAATGCGTATCCAGATACTTCAATCCGGATGCCGGGCATGTCTTTACCCGGCCTCCGGAAGCCGCCGCCACGAGCGACAAGGCAAGGAGGAATATGATGCTAAACTTCTTCATATCAAGATTTTGTTCTGCGAAGCCAGCCGCGCGCCGCAGCAATCCCCAATACTCCGAATCCAAGCACGGCGCAAGCCGCCACGAAAAGCCAGCCCAGGCCGCGGCTGAAAATGACAGGCGACAGGCTCACAAGGGCGATTTCTACCGGCGCTATGTAGAGGTAGGCATAAGCGTAGTCGTCCAGGGTGCCGCTTTTGGAGTCCGGATCCGTGATGCGCAGCAGGGCGATACCCATAGCCATAGTGCCGGTAAACCAGCCCCAGGTGAATATACTCTTCTCGAAAGGAGCGCTCACGTGGATGCGGGCCCCGAGCCAGAATACGTAGAAAAGGGTGCAGAGCAGTCCCACTCCGAGCAGAATTGTAAGCGGAAGCCAGAACCGGCCCACCACTTCCAGGCGTATGGATGCAACTCCGAAAGCCACGAGATAATCGGTGAAAGCCCCGCTGAGGTGCCCTATAATGGGCTTGGAAAGGTGCTCTTCCAGCTTAAGCCTGCCGAAAAGCCACTTTACCAATATGCCTGCTATGAAAGCGCAGCTGAAGACCGGCAGCATCAGCGCAGGCCAGGCCAGGGCAATCAGCTTTGCCAGCCCGTAACCCCCAAGGCCTATCATGGCCACTACCGCAAAGTTGAAGCTCATCGAATCCAGGGAAATAGCGGAGAATGACGCCATCCCCATACTTTTGCGCTTGTCCGGAGGAAGTATGCCTGTGCGCAGCTCAGGGGAGAGTTTCTCGAAAGCGCAGATATACCGGGTCTTACCCCTGGCGGCTCCCCAGGAGATAAGCCACATGCCGATAACCACGGAGGCTATGATGCCGACGGTGGCCGCGGTCATGGCCAGCGACTGCATTTCTTCCACTCCGTACGCCGCAAAGGACTCCCCTATAGCCGCCGCGGTGCCGTGGCCTCCGCAGAAACCTGCCGGCATAGACAAACCCATTGCCGGATTGACCGGCCAGAACTGGCTGAGCACCCATATTCCGAAGGCGCCTCCGAGGGCCCACTGAAGCAACATTCCGGCTTGCGAATAGGCCCACATACGTCCTATGCGGGAGCTGCCGTCATTTATACGCTTTCCTTCGGAAGTGAGGGGGATACAGCTGAAGACCAGCGCGATAAGTATACCGGCATAGGTACCCATCTTGTCCGACAGAGGCAGCCATCCGAGCAACTCCGGCCCAAGTACCAGGCCCAGCAGGCCTGCCAGCAGGCTTGGAGGTATGAAGAATCGCTGTATCAGGCGCACCTTTGAGCGCAGCAGCTTTCCCAAAAGCAGCAGCACGGAAATGATGCCTACATCAATCAAAAGGGTCCAGGGGGTGAAACTCATAGGTCAAACTGTGACTTGAACAATTCGAAACGGGCGTCTGCGCCTTTGTTGTATTGCTCCAGAGCGGCGGCATCCAGACCTCGTTCGCGGAACACCTTGTCCAGCTTGCGTCCGGCACGGAATTCATCGCGCTCGAAGCGTTTCACCAACTCTATAGTCCGGCGCAGCGGCTTCACTTCCAGATAATGCTTGTCCCAGCTCAAAGTCCTCAGGGAAGACCGGAGGCTCTCAGCCAGCAGGTTCGCGGGCGCTTCTCCGGTCATCATGGCCGGGATACGGTCGCCAGCGGCCACCCAGACGGGAACGGCGTAGCTGCAGGGAGGGTAGCCTATGGCGCACCACATCAAGCCGCTGTCGGCACGTTCTCCCGGCAGCACCCCCTCGATCACTACCGCCGAGCTGGTGCTTGCGCGCGGAATGAAATCGGCGTCGTAGATATATCCGGAACGGCGGGAGCGCAGCAGGTCTCCTCCCAGGTTCACGTTTACGAAGTCGCGCGAGCAAGCAAAAAAGAACTCGGGATCGAATTTGCGGGGCGCATGACGCTGCATCAGATGCTCGATGTTAACGAAACGGGTACGGCCGGCCAGCCGCTCCGAGTCGCCTGAAAGGGAATAGTTGGTGCGGTAGAGGAATCCGCCCTCCGGCACATCGTAGCGCACTACGGTGTCGTCGGAAACCTCGAAGTAGGCAGCTCCTCCCCCGGCATCGACCACGCCGAAGTTGGCGCTGAGGTTCCAGGGTTTCCGCTTAGCGGCCAGCATCGCTTCAAAGTCCTCCAGAGTGGCGCAGGATGCCAGAACCAGGGCCATGAAAGCTCCGTTCTGGGGGTCGGTCTTCACGGAGTCCGGCCGCACGTTGTAGGAGAGGTTGTTGATGATGCCGAAGCCGGCTTCGTTGATTCCGGCGTATGCCTTCTTATGCCCGGTATCCTCGGTGAGGAACAGGCCGGTGTAGCCGTACTTGCCTCCGCTGACGTAGGCCAGGCAGGTGTTCACGGCCCCGTCGCGCTGCTTCCACAGCATGGGACGGCCGCTTTTGCTGGCTCCGGCGGAGACTATGGCGGTGGTGCAACAGAGAGCCGGCAGAGCGGTCAGGCTAAGCAAGATGATGAGCAGGAGTCGTTTCATTTGCGAATCTTGTATCCGAAATAGGCGTAATACATAATGAGCAGGTAGAAAGGCAGGCAGATCCAGTAGGCGTTCTGCATTCCCACCCAATCCTTCATGGCACCGAAGAGCAGCGGAATGAGGGCGCCGCCGCCGATGGAGGCCACGAGCAGCGAAGAGCCTTTCTTGGTAAACTTGCCGAGGTCCACAATGGCCAGGGGCCAGATGGCGGGATACATCAGCGAGCAGGCGAAGCTGAGCAGGGCCACGCACCACACGGACACCTGCGGAGGAGTGAGCACTATAAGCAGCGAATCGATGACCGCCACCCAGGTGCAGATACGCAGGGCCTTCACCTGGGAAATGACCTTAGGAATGCACAGGATGCCGATAATGTAGCCCGCCGCCATGCCTATTCCGGGCCACACGGTGTAGCTTTCCGGATTCGGGAGCCCGAGGCCTTGGGCATAATCCAGCACAGTAAGCAGGGCGAGATTCTCCACTCCCACGTACACGAAGAGCGCCAGCGCGCCCAGCACCAGGTGCGGGAATTGCCAGATGC
The DNA here is from genome assembly GCA_946414935.1 of uncultured Bacteroidales bacterium. Taxonomy (GTDB): domain Bacteria; phylum Bacteroidota; class Bacteroidia; order Bacteroidales; family UBA932; genus Cryptobacteroides. Next base: position 8,749 of record CAMKQN010000025.1, on the reverse strand, counting down.
TCTTCTTGGAAGCGGCGTAGGGGCAATCTTCCTCGTTCTCCTCTCCCTCGGCCTTGATTTCTTCCAGCGGGGCGAAAATGGTCACGATGCCCAGGATGGCCACCACAGCAATGATGATAATCAGCGGTTTGTCCAGGTCCACCAGGCCCACTGTCTCGATGGGCTTGCGGGTCACGGCGGCTATGAACACCGACGGCAGTGCGAGGGCGCAGGAGTTGCAGATGCCCATGATGCTGATGCGCCGGGCGGCGCTGTCTATGGGTCCCAGGATGGTCACGTAGGGGTTGATGGCGGCCTGCAACACGGTGTTGGCCGTGCCGCTGATGAAGCAGGCCAGAAGATAGAGCGGGAAGCTCTCCAGGCGGGCCGCCGGGATGAAGAGGGCGAATGCCGCAGCGAACATGAAGAACGAGAGCGACATGGTCTTCTTGTAGCCTATCTTCGCAATAATGCTGGAGGCCGGGAAACTGAACACCAGGAATGCGAGGAAGGTGGCGGCTATGACGAGGTAGCTCTGCGCCGAAGTCAGGTGCAGGTTGTTTTCCAGGAACGGCACGAAATACCCGTTGATACCCGTGGCAAACCCCACGGTGAAAAACATCATCCCTATAAACGCCAGGGGAATTATGTACTTGTTGTTAGCCATTGTTGAGATGATATTTGATTAGTCCTTCCATCGGAGCTTTCAGAATGGTACCCATCTTCATGCCGAACTCCTCCACTACGGGTTGCAGCAGAGGCTTGAAGTAGTAGGCTACGCTGCCCACGGCGTTGAAGGTATATTTCTGATAATCAGGGTAATGGGTGACTATCAGCTTGAAAAACTGGCGGAAGGCGTCGGTTACAAGCTCCGGGAAATAGGGGTCGAAGTCCAAGTGCTCGTTGATGAACTTGGCGTACTGGGCGCAGAAGCGGTTGGGGAAGGGCTTCGTGTAGATGACGTCCAGCAGTTCGTCGTTATTGCGGCCCAGCTCCTTGCCCACAAGTTCGTAAACCTTGGGGGGCATGTTGCGGCGTATGTAGTCGGTTATCATGCGCTTGCCGAGGTTGCCTCCGGAACCCTCGTCGCCGAGGATAAAGCCGCAGCTGTCCACGTTCAGGCCCTCGTTGCAGCCGTCGTACAGGCAGCTGTTCGCCCCAGTCCCGAGGATAGCGGCAAAGCCTGGCTTGTCTTGCAGCAGGGCGCGGCATGAAGCCAAGGTGTCCATGGCTATGAACACCTTGCCGGCCTTCGTGAACACCTCCCGGAGGGTTTTCTCCATGAAGGGGTACTGAAGTTCGGTAACCCCAGCGCCGTAGAAGTAAATTTCATCGACCAGATTGGGATCAAGTTCCGCCGGCATGTTGGCGCGTATGTCCGCAACTATCTGGCTGCCGGTGATGTAATTGGGGTTGTACCCCTGGCTGCTGAAGCCGATACGGGTCTTTCCGTCCCTACTGACGCACCCCCACTCGGTCTTGGTAGCGCCACTGTCTGCGATTAGTATCATATCTGTTTCTTATATAAACACACACATCAGTCCCAAAGTCCGTTGAGGTCGGGAATGGCGCCGAGGCCGTAGCGGAAGAGTACGACGCCGGTGGCCGGGGTAGCGGCGAACATCTCGCAGTCGCTGCGTAATTCAGACGCGGAGAGCGGGGTAATACTGCCGTCGCTGCCGGAATAAGTCGTGAGTCCGGCCCAAACCTCGGCAGGTGCGCCCTTTGTAGCAAAGTGGTTGGCTACGTTCCGTGCCCATGTAGTGCCTCCGCTGCTGTAGCCGTCGGTGCGGTAGTAAATCATCGGGATGAGGACATCCATGTACTGCCCCATCTGCGCGGGATCCTGGCCGTAATAGTACTCACTATTGGGCTCGGGCATGAGGGCTGCCGAGAGTATCACGTCGGGGTTCACTGCCTTCGTAGCCATGTTGATCTGCCTGCAGAACTCGGTAACGGCTCCGGTAGCGGTAATCTCCGCCGAGGGGTTATGCTGGTAGGCGGTGCCACCGAAGCGTATGTAGTCCAGGTGGATACCGTCCACTCCGTAGCCCGCATAAGTCACCGCGCGCTCGATTACTTCGTCGAAGTACTCCTGCTTGTAGCGGTTGTTATCGTCGTCGACAGGATTTACCCAGCTGCCGTTGCTGTAGAAGCACTGCATCCATATATGTACTTTCAGGCCCTGATCCTGCGCCGATTTTATAAAGGCACGGGTAGTGGATTCACCGTGGTTGGTGAAGGCAACCTCGTGAAGTAAGATGTGCTTGATGTCGTTGACGGCGAGAATGTCCAGGTTTACGGTGTGCATGTACTGTGACCAAAGCCAGATTCCGTTGTTGGAATTGGTTTCGGAGGTATAGCGGGGCTGGAAGAGCTCACAAGGAAGAAGCGTATCGTCGGAAATCTCGGTCCCTTTGTCGTAGCCGTTGTCGAGCATATGCTTAAAGAAGAACGCATAAGTAATCAGCGCCCTCATGGAGCAGAAGCTGCCGGTGTAGCCCGTAATTGGATTACGGGGATATGTGCACATGTTGGATATGGGTTTGCCCTTATTGTAGTTCAGGGCCCTTTGAGCCCAGTTGTCAAGCACCTTTGTATCTACTATGTGCGACACCTCATCCGTTGTACGGAAATAACCGCCGTTGCCAGGGGTCTCATTGTATGGCCAGTCGCCCCAGCTGTAGCCGTGGGTATCGGGAACGGGCGTTTCGCTCATGCCCAAGGCGCCGCCATCCAGCGCTGCGATGGAGCCTGCGCCGTAATGACTGGTATCGAGACCGTTGTAGCCTCTTATCAGCAGATAGCTGCGAATGGCAGTTTCAAACATGTCGGCGGTGTTGTATGTCTTGCCTCCGACGGTAATCGTAGTGGTGGAAGGCACGTAGTGCGCTCCCGACACGTTCCATTCGCCGCCTTCGTAGTTTTCGCCCTTAAGCATGTCGATGGTGCCAACGGTATTCTGCCAAATATCCAGAATCTTTACATACTCCCGGGCGAAGTCTTCGACGGTCACCGTGCCGCTGAATGTAACTGCGGGGGTGCGGTAGATCGTTCCCTTAGTGAGGCTTGCGTTATCAACCTTCTTTATCATCGACAGGCCGTTGGTGTCCACTATCTTGACGGAGAATCCCTTGGTGTACTCTCCCGGCGGCACGGCAATGAACACAGTCGTGGGCTCGGAACTGAGGGCCTTTCCCACCTCGACTCGGACCTTCCGGTCTTCGACAGCAGTTGAGGCTGGAGTCAGCGTTCCGCTTGAATAATCTATGCTGAAAGGGCCGCAGACTTGCTCGGAATTGCGTCCGGAGAATTCCACATAGTCTATCTCGTCGCTGCCTGAGCCTGCCAGAAGCCGGAGCTTAATGACGGCCGCCATATGCCTGAAACTGAGGTGATTGCCGGATGCTGCGGAAGCGACCATGGGAATCGCTCCCTGGCCGAAGGATTCGTTGTTGCCGGCCGCTTGCAGGGAAGGGAGGTATACCGTGCCATCCGAGAGCCAGATGCTCGCAGGGTAGACGGCATTCTTCGCCTCGGAAAGAGTGCCTGCGAAGGTAAAATCAGCAGATGCTGCCGGCGCGTCGAGGGCCAGAGGCTCTGAGGCCGTACCGTTTACGCAAATCGCGTCTCCGCTCTCCCAGTACACTTTTTTGCCATCCGACTGCAGGGCGACCTTACCGGTTTCAACTCCGGCGGTGATTATTGTGACGGCCTCCTCTGCGGGGGCAGTTTCGATTACCAGTTCAATATCCTTAGTCGTGCAGCCCGCGGCAAAGGCGAGGGCTGCAAGCGCAAAAGAACAATATCTAATTGTCTTCATAGGGGCATAGTTTGATTACTTGGGAGCAGCAGGGGCGGTCAGGCCCCTGCTGCCAAATACTATCCTTCGTTGCCGAAGAGTTCGGTACGAATGATTTCGCTCGTAAGGCTATCGGCCTTATCAAGATTATTGTCAAGCATATACTTGAAGAAGAAAGCATACGTAATGAGCGCACGCTGCGAGCAGAAGCAGCCGTAGTAGCCGGCAAGCTGGCTGCCGGCATAGCCGCAGAGGTTTGTAATGCTCTGGCCGTGCTGGTAGTTCAGCGAGCGCATGGCCCAGTTGTCAAGGGCATCGACTTTAACCTTGCAGTGCTCGTTATTGCTGCTGGTGCCCATTACAAAGTGACCGCCGTTGCCGGAAGTCTCGTTGTACGGGCTTGCACCCCAGGAATATCCGTGTGTTTCAGGCACGGCGGTAGTACTCATCGAGACAGCGCCTCCGGCAAGTGCGGGAATGCTGTTCTTGCCGTACTTCTCGGTATCGAGACCGTCGTATCCACGGACAAGGAGATAGCTGCGGAGGGCAGTCTCGAACATATCGGCAGTATTGTATATCTTTCCTCCGACTGTTATGGTGGTGTTAGAGGGCACATAGTGGGCATTCTGCACGTTATTGCTTCCTGCTGAATAGTTTTCGCCCTTCAGCATATCGATAGTACCCGTGGTGCTCTCCCAGACATCAAGTATCTTCACGTACTCCTGTGCAAAGTCCTTGATAGTGGGAATGACTTCGGTATACTCGGCTTGCCTGACGGTAATTACCAATCCGTCGGTAACATCACCGCCAGTGATGGTCACGGTGCCTTCACGTGCAGCGCCTGTGTTGGCCGCGGCGGTAATGCTCAAGGCATTGTCGCCCTCGCTGCCGCTGGAAGGACTGACGGTAATCCAGCCGTCGGAGGCTGTAGCAGTCCAGGACGTATAAGCATAGAGGCCGGCATCCATAGTGCCGCCTTCGTAACCGAAATCCAGTTCGTTGGTAAATAACTGGATATCCTTTGTTTCAAGACCAAAGAGTTCGCTTCGTATTAACTCGCTGCCAGTCAAGCCGTCGGCACGGTCGAGGTCATTATCGAGCATGTACTTGAAGAAGTATGCGTAGGTGATAAGGGCTCGTCCGGAACTAAAGCAGCCACCGTAATTGGTGATGGGGCTACGGGGATAACCACAGAGATTGGTTATCATATTAGAGTGAGTGAATGGCCAGTTCAGGGACCTCTGGGCCCAGTTGTCGAGGATTAACACGTCGGCCTGGCCATATACTTCATGCCCATTGATTATTTTATATAAATAGCCTTCGTTACTGGACTCGACCAGCGGCGTGTTATATGAGAAACCATGTGTTTCGGGCACAGTTGTTTCGCTCATAGCAACAGGGGTGGCCGTGGGAATGTTTCCAAGTCCGGCCTTCTCGGTCTCGTTTCCATCCCAACCCCGGAGCAGGAGGTAAGAACGAAGAGCAGCCTCAAGCATGTCGGCCGTGTTGTAGGTTTTGCCTCCCACCTGAATTGTGAAGTCGTTGGGAACGTAGTGTGCATTCGCCACGACATCCTCGTCGCCATCTACCGCGAGAGCCCAGTTCGATACGCGGTTAATCGTACCAATGTGGTTTTTCCACTGATGAATTACCTTTACGTACTCCTGAGCAAAATCCTTGATGGTCACTTTGGGCGCGAAGGCGGTTTCGGGAGTGGGATAGATGGTGCCGGCTACAAGGGTGGTAGCTCCGACTTTCTTTGTCATGGCGAGGCCGTTAACGTCGACGACCTTCACGGTGAAGCCATTGGTATAGCTCCCCGGAGGCACGACTAAGAAAATCGCAGAGGCATCAGCCCCGAGAGCCTTTCCGACGTTGACGCGTACTACCTTGTCGGCCTCGGCAGTGGATGCTGACGTAAGTGCACCGGTAGAATAATCGACACTGAAGTTGCCGCTTACCTGTTCGCCGTTACGACCGGCGAATTCCACATAATCGATATTATCGGTAGTGGTGCCTTCCTTGAGCATAAGTTTTACGACAGCAGCCACATGCGTAAACGAGAGTTTGTCGCCGGATGCTGTCCGGGCAACCATGGGCAGGGCTCCTTTGGCAAAGGACACATCCGTGCCGGCGGCTTGCTCGGCAGGCAGGCACACGGTGCCTTCGCTAACCCAGATACTTGCAGGGTAAACGGCATTCTTGGCGTCGGCCAGAGCGGTGGAGAAACTAAAGTCGGCAGAAGCCGCAGGCGTTTCAATCGACAGGGCGGCGGAGGCTGTACCGTTCACCGAAATCGCATCTCCGTTTTCCCAGTAAACTTTCTTTCCGTCCGACTGAAGGGCCGCTTTTGTGTTCTGGATCCCGGCGGTGATGATGGTCACGGCTTCGTTGTCGATAACGGGCTCCTTTTCGGGTTCTGCAATCTTGTTGCAAGCTGCTGCCAGGGCAAGGGCAGCCATAGCAATGGGGAATAATCTAATCGTTTTCATGGCTTACTCGTCCTCCCAATTAAGAATATCACCTTGTTGCATTTCCTGGATATCGCCGCTTGCGGCGAAAATCGAATAGGTCCTCAATTCCAGTATGTTGGCTTTAGGAGTTTGGTAATTAGTTTTATCCATATTATGAATTATTTGGTTTTTAAACTGTTGAGGTTGGGGAGCTCACCGAGACCGTAACGGAAGAGGACGACGCCTTCGGCCTTGGTGGAGTCGATGAACATACGGCAGTCTTTAAGTATGCCTTCCGCATCCATCGGGACGACCTTCGTGGAATCGGTGTCGTAGTAGGTAGTGAGGCCGGCCCAGACCTTGGCGGGAGCGCCCTTTGTAGCGAAGTGGTCGGCGACCATCTGCGCCCATGGCCTGCCGCCCTTGCGGTAGGAGTCGCAGTGGAAGTAGATCATCGGCATCAGTATGTCGATGTACTGCCCCATCTGGGCGGGATCCTGGCCGTAGTAGTACTCGCTGTCGGGCTCGGGCATCAGGGCTGCAGAAAGGATGATATCCGGATTGGCGGCCTTGGTGGCGGCGTTTATCTGGCGGCAGAACTCGGTCACGCAGCCGGTGGCGGTGATTTCCTCGGAAGGATTGTGCTTATGGGCGGTGCCGCCGAAACGTATATAGTCCAGATGGATGCCGTCCACGCCGTAATTCACGTATTTCACGGCACGTTCAATGACCTTGTCGAAGTATTCCTGGTCGTAGCAGTTGAGTGAATCCTTGACGGGATTGATCCACTTGCCCTCGTTGTAGAAAGCCTGGAACCAGATGTGGACCTTCATGCCCCGCTTGTGAGCCTCGCTCACGAAATCCAGAGTGGAGTCCACCCCGTGGCGTTCGAAAGCCACTTCGTGCAGGATGATGTTCTTGATGTCTTTGGCGGCGAGGGTGTCCAGATTGACCTCGGTCATGAACTTGGACCAGAGCCAGATGCCGTTGAAATTGGGCTCTTCGGCCTTTTTGCAGGATGCAAGGGCCAGCAGGGCCAGTGCGATAACTATGTACTTTTTCATAAGTTGATGATAATCAGAAAGGAAGAGTCTTGTATCGGCCATTGAACTTGTTCATGCCTTTCCAGACGGGGAAACCGAAAGTGGCGCTGTTGTTGGACGGGTCGCTTACCCACCAGCGGCCGCCGGCCCAGATTTCCGGGATAACGTGGCCGATCACACCGGAACTGAAGTAACACTGGCCGTGCATATAGCGGGCGGGTATGCCGGCTGCGCGGCACATGGCGAGCGTGGCGTGCGTGAGGTCGCAGCAGTTGCCTCCCTTGGCCTGGATGGTCTTCACCGAACCTTTCTGGGTATTGTAGTAATCCTCCCACTCCCATTGGTCGCGGGCATACTCGAAGATTGCCTTGGCCTTCTGCAGGTCGCTTGCATTCTGCGGCAGCCCGGCCAGCGCGGCATCCCTTGCGGCCAGGACCACCGGATCGTCTATATCGCAATTAGTAACCTTGCGGAGGTAATCGGAGCCCCAGGTGCAGACTTTATCGGGGAACTTCAAATTGTGCTTGTAGTAATAGAAGGCGCGGCAGAGGGCGGCGCCGTAGTCGCGGGAAATGAAATTGCCTATGTACTTCACACCGTCCTTGAAAGGATTGTCATAAGTATAGGTGTAGGTGCTGTCCGCCCCGCGAGAGGGACAGGTGATGGTGCCGAACGAGACATAATTGGGCATGGAGCCGTTCTTGATGCCATAGGCGAGAGCCTTGTCGGCAGCCCAGGTGAGGGCTTCGATGGAGATGGAATCTTGTTCGAATGTGTTGTTGGCATCGGCGCTGCCCCAGGTCATCCTGACCGGAACGTCCACCTCCTCATCCTCCCAGTGCTCAGGATCCTCCTGAATCTTTCGCAGGAGGGCGCATGCGGCAGCCATATACTGACCCTTGCCGTAGAGGATGCCCTCCACATTGACCGAGGCGGGCAGTTCATCCTTTTCCACGAAGATCTCGTAAGCCTTGGCGAATTCTTCCACGAAGAAACCGTTGTAACGCTGGGCAACGAATTCTTTGGGAGTATCGTCAGGCTTGTCTTCCGGCTGGTCCGGATTCTGCTTGGGCTGGCAGGCGCAGGTGGCAATAAGAATTGAGCAGGCCAATAAAACTAATGCAAACTTCTTCATTTTTCAATGGTTTAAATTGGGAGCAGCAGGGGCGGTCAGGCCCCTGCTGCCAAAAAGATGAATTAATTAAGAGTAATCTGTACTTTTGCAGGTATACTCTGGGATGCCATACCAACCCTAACCCCGATGGTTGAGCCGGAAGCAGGTGAGCCGATCTTGGCACGAGGGATACTATACTCGATAAGCGATGAGTCTCCGGATACTTTGCCCATAGAGCCGAGAGTATCGACCTTTGTTCCTATTGGACACTCTATCTTGCTGTCGTTTATAACCTCATTAGCTAGAACCGGATCTTCACCGGAGGCGTTGCTGAACGGGAATGTAACCGTAAGGGCTT
>CAMKQN010000024.1:0-24809 GCA_946414935.1 uncultured Bacteroidales bacterium | reverse complement strand
GAGCTCTGGCACAACAAAAAAAAGAGGCCGACCCTTTTTTAGTCGACCTCCATCGTTCCGGAGAAACTAAAAACTATTCTTGCCGGCTATTTGCCGAAAATGCTGCCGAAAATGCCCTTGGCTGCGCCCAGGATGCCGCCGGATCCTCCCTTGAGGGAAATGATCAGGTCGTTGAAATCGATGTCGCCGTCACCGTCCTGGTCTTTTACTATATTGCCAAGTCGTCCCATGACCAGGGGAACAAGAGACTGAAGTGAGCTGCCGGCCTTGCCGAGATTCAGCTTGTTGAGCACGTCAGTATTGAAAATATCGCTTGCAAGTGCAGTGATGGGAGACTTTGCAGCGTTGACTTTGCCGGTGACAAGCTGCTGGATCATGTCAACGCCACCAGGACGTGCTACTGTCTGGGTGAGGCTGCCGAGAACGGAGTTGGAAAGACCGCCAAGTACTTGGTCTTTAAGGTTTGAAGGGATTTCTACATTGCCGGCCACGGCGTTTACCTGGCCCGAAATCAAATCGAGAATGGATGCCATAATTATATAAAATTTTGTGCCTTTAACTTTGTAAATATAGCAAAAAAACTCATTATCCTTACTACGCCTGCTTTTTTTTATTCAATTCATTGCCTGATGTCATTGGTCTTTTGATTTTTCGATTGTAAATCGTATATTAGCACGGTTAAAACTCAAGCTTATGAGAGTCCTGTACTTTTTTGCATATATCGGCCTTGGCGTTGCGTTTATTGCAGTTTCTGCGTGGCTTTTCCTATCAAAAGGAAGGAGCGCAAAAGCCGTCAGGGCCAAGTACAAGCTTGGTGGTTTGATGTTGTCTGCGTGGGCGATAGTGTCCGCTGCTTCTTGCAACGGCCCCGGACCTACAGTCACTTGCTACGAGCCGGTCGCCCCTCCGGAGGTGCTCTGCTACGATGTGGCAATGGAAACTGATGTCCTGGTTTTGCCTTCAAGTGATTTGCAGCGCGGCAAGGCATTTGACTTTGTGATACAGCATCCTGCCTACAGCAGTTATATCCTGCAGTTGAAGACTTCCGACCTGCAGAAAGTGCTTCAGGAAGAGAGGTTTACAGTGCCTGCAGATCATGCTGCTGAAGTTCGGTTTGCCTTTACCCCTGTTGCCGGACTGCCTGCCGGGGATGCGGTGATCCAGCTAAGCGGAATTTATCGTCAGGAGGGTTCGGAAGTGGAACTGCTGCAACAGATCGTATCCAGGTCTGTCACGCTTAAGTGACGATGCGGCAGCGTATCGACAATATTGTGTTTGAACTTACCCAGGCCTGCAACCAGCGTTGCAGGTTCTGTTATAATTACTGGAGGGACGGTTCGCCCCTTCCTTCACCGGATAAAAGCCTTTGCCGCCGGACTTTGCGCAGGCTCCTTTCCCAAGCGGAGGTGCGTACCATATCTTTTTCCGGAGGTGAGCCTATGTGTGTCCCGGATGTGGCGGACCTGGCTCTCTACTGCCGTTTCCGGGGGGTAAGCGTGAACATTCTCAGCAACGGTACGCTGATGACCGAAACCGACATCCTCAATTTCAGGGAAATCGGAGTGGGCGCCGTCCAGGTGCCCGTACTCAGTGCGGATGCCGCCGTGCATGAGTATCTTACCGGCCTGCCCGGTTCGTGGAAGAAGGCCACGGGTACATTGGCCAGGGTTTCGGAGCTTATGCCAGGCAAGGCCTATGCCGTGCTTGTAATCACCAGGATAAATGCGCCGGATGTGACAGGAACCCTTGATCTTATAGGCAGCCTGGGCGTGAAAAGCGTTATGGTAAACCGTTTCAATATCGGTGGACTGGGATTGCGGAACAGGGATGAACTGGTGCTTGACAAGGCTGGTTTGCAGAAAGCATTCTCAGACGTGGACGCCTTTGCCGCCATGCATCCTGATATGTTTTTTATGAGCGGTGTGTGCATTCCAATGTGCGTGCTCGACTCCAGGCAGTTCCCCCATATACGTTTTTCTTACTGCAGCACCGATTTCAACCTCCGCCCGGTTACAGTGGATTATAGTGGAAACGTACGTTTCTGCAACCACTCCCCGAAAGTGCTGGGCAATATCTACCGGAGCCGGATCGGTGAAATACTCTCCAGTCCGGAGGCTGTATCCTACTACAGCAGCATTCCGCAGTTTTGTATGGGATGTCCTGATTTGAAACCTTGCAATGGTGGCTGCCGTGCTGCGTCAGAGCAGGTTTACGGCAATTTCTCGGAGCCCGACCCGCTTTTGGAGGTCCTTGAAAAAGGAACGGCTGGTCCCGTGCCTTGGGATTATTAATAATGATAAATATTACTGCTATGAAAAAGATTCTGCTTTTTATTGCGCTTGTTTCAGTATTTGCCGCGTGCAACAGGAATGTCCCTGATAATGGGCTGGCTCCAGTCCTCAGGCAATGGCTTTTTGTCCCTGACAACGGTGACGGCACGGATACAATTTACGATTTCACTTTGGACGGACAGAAATGTACTTCCGCCAATGCTTCGTGGCTGGATTATCCGGACGCGACTTATTATGTATGGAAACAATTGGTCGCACCTTTCACGGGGACCAGGGAAAAGGATACATACCGTTTGAGAGTCAATGAGTCATGGGGCGGAACTACAGATTATATTTTCACTGATGTCAGCGATAATTCTGCCAGGCTGACCATAAAATACGGTGGGTCATCTATAGGCGAAAGCGCGTACCCGGGCAGGCTAAGTATTCCCAAAAAACGCGTTAAAATGGTTGAGAGTCCGCTGGTTTCAATAGGCTTCCAGAAGGGTGTAAGGACACAGACTCTCGGGCTGACAACTGATGCGCTCAATGCTTTTAAGAAGCTTGGGGAACAAAAAGAAAAGTGGCAGATTATCCAAATACAAGCCGAAGGCAAGCCCGAAGATTACAACAATATCGATGTGTCGGGAAAAATAGTCGCCGTTAATCATCCAAATATCGTAGAAGGGAAGGCGGATTATTCTGTTTCACAAGTAATAAGTACTGCCGTGCAGAAAGGGGCGGTGGGGCTTGTGCTTAACATTAAAAGCAGTTTGCCCATTGCTAAGGAGCAGTATGATGAAATTCCGGCAAACAACAAGATTCCAGTCGCTGTGTGGCAGAACGATGTGGGCGCTATGGTCGATTCAGGTACTTATACTTTTGAGTTTTATGAGTAGCGAAGCTTTTCCCGACATATTGTCAGCAAGTCAGCAGGGGATTGATATTTGCAGTTAAGGCGGCAAACGAGTAGAATATGGGATTTACCAAATGGATAGCAGGTTATCTTGGATGGGTAACCTTCGGGCCTATCGGCGGCATTCTCGGCTTTTTCTTCGGGGCTGCCGTGGAGGGATACATCAGTGCTTCGAGGCAGCTGCCGGGGAACGACGGAAAGAATGGCCGGGGTGCCGCTTCCGGCAGGACCGGTTCCGGCTCCAATTCGTACGGTGGCGGACCGTACAGGCGAAGCTATACGCCCGAGGAACAGCGTAACAGCTTTCTGGTAAGCCTCTTGGTCCTGTCTGCCGCCGTAATCAAAGCAGACGGCAAGACCTTGCAGTCCGAGCTGGACTATGTCAAGGACTTCGTGAGGAAGAGTTTCGGCGCGGCGGCTGTCCCGGAAGCGGCAAAGATGCTGGAACAGTTTACCCGTCAAGAGATCAATATCTACGAGGTCGGCCGGCAGATTGCGGTCAATATGAATTACTCCCAGCGGCTGCAGCTGTTTCATTACCTGGTGCAGGTAGCCCTTGCTGACGGGGACTTCCACAAGAATGAAAAATCGGTTCTGGAAGCCATAGGAAGCACTATCGGCCTGAATGGTTCAGATATCTCTTCCGTTATTTCGATGTTCTACAAGGAGGTAAATTCGGCATATTCTGTGCTGGGTGTATCTCCGTCAGCGAGCGATGATGAGGTGAAGGCGGCATACCGTCGTATGGCTATGAAAAATCATCCGGACAAAGTGGCGACACTTGGTCCGGATATTCAGAAAGCTGCGGCGGAAAAGTTCCGCCAGGTGCAGGAAGCCTACGAGAGCATCAAAAAAGAGCGCGGAATGTAGGGCTAGAACTGGTAGTTGATACCGATTCCAATCCACATGCCTGCATCAAGCTCCTTGTTGAAGCACTTGGCAAGTTCGGCGGAGATGATGAAATTCTGGTTCATCGCAAGCTTGAGGCCGACGCCTGCGCTCATGATGACATCTTTCTCGTGACTCTTGTCATAAATCTTGCCGTTGTACTCGGCTCCGTGAACCTGGTTGAAGTTGGCGAGAGTGCCTGCGTCATCCTTAATCTCCTTCTTGCTCTTGCTCTTATACTCTCCCTTCTTGTCGCCCCACCAGAACCATTTGTAAACATCCAGCTTGTGGTCTGACTTGAGGTAATCGGTATAGCCGCTGTAATCTACGCTTGCCAGTCTTGCATCATACTCGAGAGCCCCGAATGCATCGGCACGATAAGGCTTCGTTATGATACCTGCATCGAAGAACGGATTGACTGCAAGGTAGAAATACTGGTTGAAGAGCTTGAAGTTCACCAGTTTTACTCGGAGTTCTGTATTTGCCCAAGCCATACCCTCGGCCAGAATGCGGTTTTCGCGAACGCCGCGGACAGTGTTGGAAGAACCGAAACCTTCAGAAATCATATTGCGCTGGACAAGAAGCGGAATGTTCTGAATCATATAGATAGGAGTCTCTCCGAGAATGGTCTGCTGCCAGGCGAGACGGTATGCGAACACGGGGTCGCCGGCAGGGAGATGAATGGGAATGTCAATATAGTGACGGAAATAAACGCAGGCCTTAAGGTATCTGTGCTCCAGCACATTGCCGTTGAGATAGGCTTCAGCCCAGATTCCCTTGTTGGGAGCCGCCTCTATGTCGCGGGTGTCAAACACAAATCCGGCGTTGATTTCAAGGGCGTTACCTCCGTTGGCCTCGTCAGCGTGAATGGCTCCTAGTTCCTGATATTTCTTGAACAAAGTAATGTTCTTGTCGTAATTGGTCTTGGCGTTCGGCTGCTTGGCGTCTATGGCGACCGCCGGGTCCCTCATGTCCCCAAGCGTCCAATTCCAGAAATTGACACCAGCCGCCCAGTTCAGGTGATCTGTCACGCGGCCCTGGATGTTCGCAAGTGCGCGGAACATATTGCGGCTCATGCCGTAGTAGTTGATGTTGGGAGCGGCGTAGCGGTTGGACCAGATATCATAGTCCTGCACAGATGCGGCTCCGTTGAAACCCCAGAAACTGTATAATGGATCGGTCATGTAGGTCAGCGAGGCATTGATTCGCATCCCGGGAACAAGATATTTGGAATCGTATGCAAGATAATAGCGCTGACGCTGGCTCTTAAGGAAATAAGAAGCCTCCCAGCTTATTTTGTGGAGTGGATCGGGATAAGTGCTTCCGTCTCCATAGTAATAGACATCGCCGAATGCTCCGGCCTGGAATCCGTTATCTACGGAGAATGTAGCGGTGGGTAAAACGCCGAAAGACCAGCCGGTCTTCATCTCTTTCTCCTGCTCTTGTGCGTTAACGGATACAGCCATGCACATGGCGATAGCTGAGGTACTGATAATTGCAAATAATTTCTTCATATTTACCTTTTTAGGTTTTGTTTAGTGTTGTGGCTGCAAATATAGTAAAAAGTTGCTAAAGCAAAGAAGTTATATTCTCATAATACTTTTTGGATATAGGTATGCCCTCGCTGCGGTCGCAGCCTAAATCGGCGAAATTGAATCCTCCCGGTTCCTTACGTATAGTCTTGATGTGTAGCGGGTTGACTATAAAGCACCGATGGGTCCGGGCGAAGCCTGCCTGTTCGCACAGAGGCTCGATATTTTTCATGGAGTTGCGTATCTGAAACCGTTTTTCTATTCCGTTTTCAAGATAGTGCAGAATGATATTATTCACGTTGGATTCTATGTACAGCACGGATTGGGCTTCTGTTATAAACTTTAGCTGGTGGCGGTTATCGTAGAATTTGAGCCTGGTATCATTGCCTGCGGGATCGGAATTCCTTGCCTCCGAATAGCAGTAGAACAAACTGATTATGAGGTAAGGATAAATAAGTACTGAGCCTATTGAGTTTACGCAGCGTCCGAAGTAGGAAAACCAACTGTCATCACCTCTGGCTACCAGAACCAGATATAAAGCCGTAAAAGCGCAGCAAAGCATGATTTCTCCCAGGCACCAGAACGTATATCGCCATAAAGTCATGGGTAAATGCTTTCTCATCAGCCAGAAAAACAGTCGCGTGAGCATCATTGTGCCCAGTATTATAACGAAGCAGATAACGATGTTGAATGAATATATGTTGCCCGCCTGGAACAGGTTTTCCCCGCTCATCATCAATTTGCACAGGGCCTTTGGCTCATAAAGCAGAACACTTACCAGAAAAAACGCCGGAATTGCCAGCGTGAAGAACAAATTGGGGAAAAACTTCCCGAAAGCCTTTGGATAGATGCTCATTTAGTCACAAAATATGTTGTGACAAAGATAGCATAATTCTTTTTTTCGTCACAAATTTTCTAGTATTTTATCACATTTCATGTGTTTTAATCACAAATTTAAGTCATTTATCGCAACTGTTTCCAACGTACAATAGCATACTATACCTTTGTGATGCCAAATAGAAATAATTGCATTATGACATTACCTGAATGGACTCGGCTGGAAAATTCAGCGATAATATATCCCTCCTGCAGGACACGTAAATATTCCGCAGTATATAGAATGTCGGTTTCTCTCGACCGGGAAGTTGACTCCGCTTTGCTGCAAAGGGCGCTCGATAATGTGATGAAGCGTTTCCCGAGCTTCCGATATTCTGTACGCAGAGGCTTGTTCTGGTGGTTCCTGTGCCGTCTGGAAAATAATCCGGTGGTATGCCAGCCTGGCCCTTTGAAGTCAATAGACGTCAAGTCTAACGGCGGCTATATGTTTAAGCTGGCCTGCCAGGAAAGAAGATTAGACCTGGATGTGTATCATGCTCTTACCGACGGCACGGGGGCTATGACCTTCCTTCTCAGCGTATGCGCGGAGTATTTGAAGCTCAGCGGGGCAAACGCGATAGAATACGGTAAGTGGATTTATAACCCTGATGACGAGCCGGAGGAGCGTGAACTCGAAGATGGCTTCGACCGCTTTTCCGGGACTAAGGGCTCCCTTGACCAGGAAGAAAGTGCGTGGCATATCAAAGGAAAGGAGGAGAAAGCGGACATACTTAATTCTCTCGGTTTATCTGTACAACTAGACCAGGTAGTGGCCAAGGCGAGGGAGATGGACTGCACTCTTACAGAGTTCGTTACGGCTCTCATGCTTTACTCCCTGCAGGAAGTGAGGGCGAAAGAGACAGGTAAAAAGAAAAGCCCTTTTATCCGCATGGAAGTGCCCGTAAACCTTAGGCCGATTTTTGGCAGTCCCACACTAAGGAACTTTTCTTCATACGTTTATATAACCCTCGACGTAAGCAATTGCGAGTACAATCTGGAAGAGGTTGTCAAAGAGGTGAAGCTGCAGAAACGGCTTTACGTTCAGCCTGCCCGTCTTACCCGCCGTATTGCGGCAAACGTTGCCTTGGAAGACAACCTTGCCATACGGTGCATCCCTTTGTTTATCAAGAAGCGGGTTATCAATATCATCAATCACCTGAAGGGCGACAAGTACGCCACTTACACCTTTTCCAACCTTGGAAACATAGAAGTGCCGGAAGGCATGGCATCGTATCTGGACGACATTCATTTCATTCTTGGCCGCACACGAAAACGCTCTGGCTCATGTGCTTGCGTAAGCTATGGCGGAAAGCTCAACCTGGATTTCTCCCGTAAAATCCAGGAGGATGACTTCGAAAGGATTTTTGCCCGTAACTTGCGCTCGCTCGGCATTTGGTCGGAAATCCAGGTCCCGTCGGAGCCGCTCAGGCCGGTGAAGCCCCAAGACAAAGTAATACGGCCGGTTTTCCGCAGGGCCTCCCTATTTCCCAAGTTCCTTCTGAGTTTTTAGTTTTTTGAGTATATTTGTACTCAAATATAATAACAATGGATATTTGGGGAAAATTCTGCGGCTCTGTACTGAAGGCCCTCGGCTGGACAATTGATTCAGGCGCCGCCCCGGAAGACAAATGTATTCTGCTCGGAGCGCCCCACACATCGGTGTGGGATTTTGTAATCTCGTATCTGTACTATAGGTCCACAGGCGAGAAAGCCAAGTGCATGGTGAAGAAGGAATTCTTCTTCCCTCCTGTAAGCTGGCTGGTCAGGGCGATGGGAGGAATTCCCGTTGACCGCACCAATCCTACCACACTTGTCCGCGGCGTAATTCACGAGATGAATTCCTCCCGGCATTTTCATCTTGCGATTGCCCCGGAAGGCACCCGCAAGCCTGTAAAGAACTGGAAGACCGGTTTCCACTTGATTGCCCGTGAAGCCAACATACCTGTGTATGCGGGCTATTTTGACTGGGGCACCAAGCATATCGGGCGAGGCGAAAAAGTGGAACTTACAGACGATGCCCGTGCGGATATGAAGCGTATTCAGGCCATCTACGAGGAGATGCATCTTACAGGCAAGCACCCCGAAAAGTATATTACACACTGATGAGGCATAATTTCGATTCATTGGCGGACGTTTTCGCATATTCTACAAAGAAGTACGCCAAACGCCCCGCTTTCAGTTTGATAGGGGAAGAACAGCAATACAGCTACGCCGGTTTCAGCGAAATCTGCAGGCGTCAAGCGCGCCTCCTTTCCAATTTCGGAATAAGCACCGGTGACAAAGTGGCTATTTTGTCCCAGAACATGCCTAACTGGCCGGTCGCCTTCTTTGCAATTACTGCATTCGGACGCGTGGCCGTGCCGATGCTTACGGAACTTTCGGAGAACGAGATAGTCAACATACTCAATCACTCGGATGCCAAGGCACTCTACGTGTCCAGGCGCCTGTATTCCAAGGTGCCGGAGGATATTTTGTCCCGCATGCACGTGGTAATCGCCACGGACGACCTTAGCATAATCAGGGCTGAGGATGTAGCTTACACCTGCGACGGCCGTCCTTCCCGTCCTATGGCGGACGATCTGGCCTGCGTCATCTACACTTCCGGCACCACTGGAGCCGCAAAAGGCGTTATGTTGTCCCATAAGAACTTCTGTGCCAACATTTATGCCTCATGGGTTGCGGCGCCGGCCAACAGAAGGGACGTTTTCCTTTCCATATTGCCGCTGGCCCACACCTACGAGATGAGCGTGGGCATGCTGTATCCATTCTCCGTAGGCTCGCACGTGCATTATCTCAACCGTCCTCCGACCACGTCCATTCTTATGCCGGCGCTGAAAAAGATACGGCCTACTATGATGCTGTCTGTGCCGCTGGTAATCGAGAAGGTGTACAACAACAGCATCGTCCCCACCGTGCAGAAGAGTAAGTTCCTGCTGAGGCTAAAGAAGTTCAGCCCTGATTTGCTGTGCCTCCTCATAGGCATGAAACTCAAGAAGACTTTCGGCGGACGAATTCATTTCTTCGGTATCGGCGGGGCAAAGCTCGACCCGGGCGTGGAGAGTTTCCTGCGCAAGGCCAGGTTCCCTTACGCCATAGGCTATGGTCTCACCGAGACGGCTCCGCTAATCTGCAACGCCAATCCCAAAGGCACACATCTGGGGGGCACCGGAATTGCCGCCGCAGGAGTGCAGATCCGTATTGACAATCCCGACCCGGGGACAGGTGAGGGTGAAATTGTGGTGAAGGGGGACAACGTGATGATGGGGTACTACAAGGATTTCGAACGCACCCGGCAGGTGCTTTCCGACGACGGGTGGTTCCGCACCGGCGACCTTGCCGCAGTGGACTCCAAGAAACGGTACTACATCAAGGGGCGTATAGGATCGGTAATCCTGGGGCCATCGGGGGAGAATATCTATCCTGAAGAGATAGAGAACGTTATCAACAACATCAGTGGTATCAATGAGTCCCTGGTCGTAGAAAGGGACGGGCATTTGGTGGCCCTGGTGCATTTCGACGATGACGTGCTGGACTGGAACTATGAGAACGAGGACCGCTTCGTGGAAGAAATGGACCGCCGCAAGCAAGAGATTCTGGATTTCGTAAATTCGCACGTTAACCGCAGCAGCCGTATCAAAGAGGTGCAAGTTGAGAAGCAACCTTTCGCCAAGACCGCTACGCTGAAGATAAAACGATTCTTGTACAAGGAGAAAACAGCTAATGAAACTGATAGCAAATAAAGAGTTCGGGGGAGAGAGACCTCTGTATTGCGAGCGTGACCTGCGTTTGGAAAACGTGACCGTTCACGCCGGGGAGTCCGCCCTGAAGGAGACGGCTAACATAGAGGCGTCGGGTTGCCGCTTTGAAGGTAAATACCCTTTCTGGTGCTGTGAGGGGTTTAAAGTAAAGGATTGCCTGTTCACGGAAGGGGCGCGCGCTGCTCTCTGGTATAGCCGCGGCCTGCTGATGGAAGACTGCCTCGTGGAGGCGCCCAAGATGTTCCGCGCTATGGAAGACCTGACTGTCCGCAGGGTGCATATTCCCAACGCCGCCGAAACTTTCTGGGACTGCCGTTCCGTAGTCCTGGAGGACGTGGAA
This sequence comes from uncultured Bacteroidales bacterium, assembly GCA_946414935.1. Lineage (GTDB taxonomy): Bacteria > Bacteroidota > Bacteroidia > Bacteroidales > UBA932 > Cryptobacteroides. The sequence goes on along the minus strand of CAMKQN010000024.1, from coordinate 14,229 downwards.
ATCGAAAAGGGAGACTACCTTTTCATGCACTCTTCCGGCTTACGTATCAAGGGCCTCAAGTTGCAGGGCAACTATTCTTTCCAGTATTGCAAGGATGTGGAAATCTGCGACTCAGTGCTGAATACCAAGGATGCTTTCTGGGAGACGGAGAATGTTGTGGTTCGGGATTCCGTGATAACAGGGGAGTACCTTGGGTGGTATTCCCGTAACCTGCATTTAATCAATTGCCGTATCGGAGGCACCCAGCCGCTTTGTTATGCCGACAACCTGGTTCTGGAAAACTGCACTTTCGATGCCGACGCCGACCTGGCTTTCGAGTATTCTTCAGTGCAAGCCGATATACGCGGCTCCGTAACTTCTGTCAAGAATCCCCGTTCCGGGCACATCGTAGCCGATTCATACGGGGAGATTATTCTGGATGCCAACATCAAGGCTCCGGGAGACTGCAGCTTGGAGTGCCGCAAATAGTTGTGCCTCATGGATTCTGTTTTCGAAAAAGTAGTTGACCGCAGAAACACCGACTGTGTCAAGTGGGATGCGGTTCCTGAAGGCGTGCTGCCTATGTGGGTGGCAGATATGGATTTTGAGACCGCTCCCTGCGTTCTGGAAGCGGTTCGCAAGCGTGCTGAACATGGCGTTTTCGGTTATACGCATGTGCCTTCCAGTTACTATGAGTCAGTATGCAACTGGTTCGCTCAACGACATGGATGGCGTCCGGAGCCGGAGTGGATTATCTACTGTCCAGGACTGGTACCAGCTATGTCGGCATGTGTGAGCGCCTTTACCCAGCCCGGAGATAAAGTGCTGATAATGAGTCCGGTATATAACTGCTTTTTCTCTTCAATTCGCAATTACTCCTGCATCGTAGAGGACGTGCCGCTCCTCACGGTGGAAGAAGCCGGGGTGCCTCACTATGAGATTGATTTCGACGGCCTTGAGAGAGCTGCAAAAGACCCGAAAGTGAAAATGCTGCTCTTCTGCTCTCCCCATAACCCGGCCGGACGTGTATGGAGCCGCAGCGAGTTGGAGCGTGTAGGGCGTATCTGCCTGGATAATGGCGTGCTGCCTGTTTCCGATGAGATTCATTGCGAATTTACGATGCCTGGCGTGAAGTTTACGCCTTTCGCCTCTGTTTGCCCCGAGTTCGAGCGCGCCTGCATCACCTTGAATTCTCCCAGCAAGGCTTTCAATATTGCAGGGCTGCAGATTTCCAATATCGTGTGCGCCGATCCCGATATCCGGGCGCGGGTGAACAAAGCTGTGAATGTGAACGAGATATGCGATGTCAATCCTTTCGGAGTGGTGGCTCTTCAGGCGGCCTATACCCCTGAGGGGCTTGACTGGCTGCTTGGCCTGAACCGCCGTATCGCCGCCAATTACTTCCGCCTGCATGAATTTGTCAATGCAGAATTGAAGCCATTCCGCCTCTACCGACTTGAGGGCACATATCTGGCTTGGCTGGACATCAAGGCACTTTGCTTTGCCCCGGACGGCAGCCTGAGAGTTTCTTCCGCTGACGTAGCACGCAGCCTCGTGGAAGTGGAAAAAGTAAAATTCAGTGATGGAGTCATGTATGGCCAGGATGGCTTCCTCCGAATCAATCTTGCCTGTCCTCCGCAGCTGCTGGAAGAGGGGCTTAAGCGTCTGGCCAGAGGTTTGAAACGTTTAATGTTATGAGATACTTTCTGTTTGCTGCCTGTATGTTGTCTGTTATTTCCTGCGCCGGCTCCCCATGGACGGCCGATGAAAGCCGCTTGATTATGGGAGGAAAAGGATTGATGAGAGTTCTTACCGTAGATGATCCTGCAGATTCTGTGATTCTGCGCGCCAAGAGTTCGGAAATAAGCTTTGAAGCTTTGCGGGCTCCTGAATACAAGGCCCTTGCAGCCAGAATGATAGCTACTGTTACGGATCCATCACAGGATGGTGTCGGCATTGCCGGACCTCAAGTGGGCGTGCTGCGCAGGGTGGTTGCCGTTCAGCGCCTCGACAAGGAAGGGGAGCCTTTCGAGGTTTATCCCAATATTCGCATAGTTGCTTTCCGAGGTGATGCGGAACCTGGGCCGGAAGGCTGCCTGAGCGTCCCGGGAAGGCGCGGGGAAGTGCTCCGCTGGAGGGATATAGACATATCGTACACCTCTCCGCTGACCCTTGCTGATACCCTTGAAACCATCCAAGGCTTCACGGCAGTAATTTTCCAGCACGAATGTGATCATCTCGACGGTGTTCTATATACCGATAAATTGAATTTGGAATAATAAAATTTATTCGTATCTTTGCAATCTCTAACACGGTGCGATTAGTTCAGTTGGTAGAGCACCAGATTGTGGTTCTGGGTGTCGTGGGTTCGAGCCCCACATCGCACCCCAACGAAGCAGGCTTAGGCCTGCTTTTTTTCGTTGGGGGTGCTGAGCACTATCCGTCCATGAAAATGGACTTTTTTATGGATGAACTGCCGAATTAATGAATCTCGTTCACGAAATTGGCCTCTTTTGTGGACAATAATCCCCCACCCGCCTTCGGGGCTCCCCAACATGCTACAATAGTCCGAGTTCCTTTGCTTTAGAAATAACCCCGACGGTGTTGGGGGTATTAAACTTCTCGAGAAGTCGCATCCGATACCATTTGATGGTTTGCTCGGTGAGGCAGAGTCGGTCGGCGATGACTTTGCTGGAGAGGCCATCAGCCAGAAGAGGAAGGATTTCAGCTTCTCGTTCAGTGAGTTCTGGAGCTGATTTGGATACAGTCGTTTTAGTTGCGACTGCGGGTCTCTCGCATCGGACAGCATATCCTTTTCTTCATATGTGGTCCGGGCTACTCTCTCTATTGTCCACGGTGCGGCGACAGACTCCAGGGAGTCCAGCTGGCGGTCCCGGTGGTCGGTGTATTGCCCCTTTGCCGGCATGTAAGAAAGGAAGAGAAAGGTAAGTAGGGTAGCCAGTCTTTTCATACGGCAAAAATAGCAAAATCGGGGCATTATACCGAGAAATGGTGTGTAAACAAGTCAAATGGCCTGCAAGTCTAAACTTTCGTATAGTGTTTTTGTGGAGGGATTTAGCGAACTTTGACTCTGGAAGTGCAATGGGAAAATGGATACCTCAGAAAACGAAGTAAAACTGACGGTCCGGGAACAGAAAGTCCTGGCGTTAATGGCTGAAGGAAAACTCTGTACCGAAATAGCAGAGGAATTATGCTTGACGGAACAGACTATTAAGTGGTACTAGTCATAGAAAGACTTGATGGCAGAAAGCCGCCGCCGACCTAAGCTGCCGTCGCCGGAAAAGCCGCCGCTGACCTGCCCTGCCGTTGCCGGGAAAGCCGCCGCTGTCCTTATCTGCTGCCTCCGCCGTGGCCGCCGCCGGAGAAACCGCCTCCGCCGCCACGTGAAGAGTAGCCTCCGAAGCCGCCGCTGGAACTCTTGGACGATTCCCTGGACAGTTTTTCATCATAAGCAGTACGATAGGCGCTGCGGGCAGTGTTGGTCCAGGAGCGCATCACGCTCTGCATGGTGACTGCGTCGAAGCCATATTGCCGGCTATAGTCGCTGAACTGTTCAGGATACATCTTTGCAAATCCCTGGGCAACTTTGTCGGCAATTCCGAATACCTGAGCAAAAACCAGGTACTGGCCCCACAAGCTCACTTCCGGCACTTCCCGTTCGCGGGATAGCGTGAACTCATTGAGAAAGTTTTTGAACTGCAGCAATTTAGCCGCCTCGCTAAGCTTGTCCCCATTGAAGGCTGAATACTTGCTGCGCCCCTCATTGACTATGGCCTTGGGCCAGCCGGTCAAGGACTGGTAGTGCTTCTTGGCCCACGAATCGAACTCACCCTTTTCCAGAATCAGGTTAGAGCCGGATGCTTCATAGGCCTTTTGGAAGAGCGATTTTTCGGCATCGTCGGCAAAATCCGGCATTGCCTCGGGGAACTGCAGGTCATAGTGCCCGTCTTGGGCTTTAACCGGAGTGACTATTCCTGCCTGAATCCACCCGAGGAAGTAAGCGCCTATGCAATCCTCAGGCTTGGCGGAATTCAGTATAGTGAGACGGCTGCAATCCTTAAGCAGATATGCAGCTACCGGAATACTCCCGCCGAAAGGGGCCTCCCGTGCCCAGCCTTCCGGCTTGGTGCTGCCGAACACAGATTCTTTCCAGATATGTCCCGTCATCTTCAATAACGAGTCCCTGATGAAGCATACGATAAGTACCAAAACTAAGCCGAGGCCGATTAATACAGCTATTACACCTACCAGAATTTCAATCAAATCTTCCGCGCTGAAGTTGAATCCGCTCCCGGATTTATAGCTGCTGCCTTTGAAGGCCCTCTTCTCCATCTTCTTGAATTTCATATCCTTGGACAGAGTCGGAGTGAAGTGGCCTTTGTCGAAGCGCATCATGCATATTACGGAGTCGCTGCCGAGCAGATGCTCGGCTTCGAAGTGAATGCTGCCGTCTTCCCGCAACTCCGATTCCCCTTCGGTCCCAAAGAACCAGAAACGGGTAAAATCAAAGGAAAACTGCTCGTCCCCTGTACGGTAAAAGGTGAGCGACACCTTCTCCGGAGCGGCAATCAAATCCGGGTTGATGAACATGAAATTGAAAGCGTCATAATCTTCCAGCGACTGGACCAGGCCGAGCACTACGAAGCTGGCGGTCCAGACATGGTCGCCGTAGGAGCCCTGCCCCCAGCACAGTTCTACGCCATCTTTCTTTTCAATTATGCCGCAGCGTCCGGCCTTCTGGGCAAGAGACCTGTCTGAATCCCACTCGCGGCCTTCATCGATGAACGCCACTCCGTTCTCTTCCACTTTAAGGCCGCGGATTTCCATGCCGCCCAGGTTTTCGATGGGAATATACCACTCCGTGCCCCGGACTACTTCGACGTCCCATATCTGTTTAATGAAGGCATTGCCATTATCCTTGATATACACTTGGACGTCCACAGAGCGTATGCGCTGGGCCGAAAGAGTGACAGCCGGTTGCAGGAGCATGCATGCGGCCAGTAACACTATGGAGGATAGTTTTCTCATACTTGGGAATCTGGTTTATTTGCAATCTATTTCTGAGAGGATACGGTCGAAGCGGGCATATTCCCTGAGAATCCAGACCACATAGCGGATGTCCACGTTGACGCTGCGGTTGTACCCGGGAGTGAAAAGCATCTCGGAAGCAAGCGACTCCTTGTTGCCGTCGAACAGCAGGCCTATCAGCTCTCCGCGGCTGTTGAGTACGGGGGAACCCGAGTTGCCGCCGGTACTGTCATTGTTGGTGATAAAATTGATATGCATGGACGCCGGAGCCTTCTTCAGGGCCTCCAGCATGCCGTCGGGAATGCAGAAATCGTAATCGTCCGGATCATGCTTCTCAAGCAGGCCGGCCACGGTGCTGAAACTGCTGCAGGATACGGCATCCCGCGGATTCAGCGGCATCACCTTGCCGAAGTTTACCCGCATGGTAGAATTGGCGTCTGGGTAAGGATTGAGTTTCCTGTCCACTTGCATGGCGTACATTGCGTGGGTGTAGTCGCGGGTGAGCGCTCCTATGTCCGGAGTGCCCTGGGCATCCTTCACGGCGTTGTTGTAGCTGACCACCTTGACATCTTCGAAGAAACGCACCAGCGGGTCGCCATCGTGCTCGTCGAGGAAGACTTTCATGTCCTCGCCGGGGTCGAGATAGCGGGCGATTTCTTCCGGCCGGCTTATCCAGCTGCTGTCCCAAAGGGCATGGCACATGGCATCATAATCCTTGCCGAACTTTGCTTTCAGTTCCGACTGATAGGGGCCCAGCATGGCTTCGTCCACATTCTCATAGAAGGTCTCGAGGCTATAGCGGAACAGTTCCCGCTCCACCCTCAGGTCAACGTGGGAGAAGTTCCTCTCGCCGGCCCGGCGTATCCCGGGGACTTTGTCGGGAGAGTAGCGGTTTGCGAGCATCCTGGTGCGGGACGCCACCGCCTCCAGCTGCGTGCCGCGGATAATGCACTCGCGGAAATACTGGAAATTGCGTTGCGGCTCCATAACCTTTGCATAGCGGTCCTTCAGCAATCCCACCGGATCGCCCCATTTTGCACGGCGGGCGGGATCTGCATCCAGCCAGGCGTCCAGTCCGGCTTCCAGGAGGCGTTTCCGGTCGGCTACTTTGAAGCGCTTATAACACTGAAGTTCACCAAGATACAGTTCCTGGGCATTGGACAGCCCGAAGAAGAAGTTGGAGTACTTGCGCCGTATCTCCGGGTCCCGGTCCATCCATTTCTTAATAATGTTCATCTGCTCTCCGCGTATGGCGGTCTGGATGGGCAGCTGGACGCTTGTCATATAGTCGGCTTTGGCCGAAGAGGCATAACGGTCGGTGCTGCCGGGGAAGCCTATGATAGTGGTCTTGCTGCCTTCCCGGTAGCCCTTTAGAGAAATCTTCAGGTATTTTCCGGCCTTCAAAGGTATGTTCGAGGGGGCATATTCGGCGGGACTTCCGTCGGGGGCGGTATATATGCGCAGCAGCGCGAAATCGCCCTTGTGCTGAGGCCATTCCCAGTTGTCTATATCCCCGCCGTATGCACCTATACGGGCCGGCGGAGCACCTACGAGTCGTATGTCCCTGTATTCCTCATACAAGGATATGTAATACTTGTCTCCCCTCCAGGCGCTGCTCAGGGAGGCTTCGTATCCGGTCTTGTCGTGATAGCGTTTTTCCATTATGCCGCCGATCTTGCGCATCATCATCGCGCCCGGTTTGATACCTTTGCTTTCTATCAGCTCCTGCACCTCGGCGGTCACGTCCACGGTACCCCTCAGGAACTGTACGTGGCGTCCGGGAATGGGAATCTCATCTTCCAGATTATGGGCCCAGAAACCGTCTTCCAGATAATTATGATCCTTGTTGCTCAAGGCAAATACGTCTCCGTAGGCTACATGGTGGTTGGTAATGACCAGCCCCTCCGCGGAAATAAGGCTTCCGGTGCCCATGAAGTCTATAGAAACCACGTAATTGCACAATTCTGCGGTTTTTTTGTTGACGGAAGGGACCATCCACATACCCTCGTCGGCGAAGGCCGCTGCACTGAAGGCAGCAATCATAATAAATAATGAAAAGAGCTTCTTCATAGGTGTAAAGATAGTACACTTTTTTGTTTTTTTGACTATCTTGCGGCATAACAAAGGCATTAATGTCCCGATTCTGTAAAATAATAGTTCTTCTGGCGTTGGCTATGCTGCCTATGGCAATGCGCGCGCAGTCGTACTCCATAGGAGGGGTTGTGTTGGATAAATCCAGCGGCGAGCCTCTGGAATTTGCTACCGTTGTGGTGGAGTCCAGCGAGCAGTGGGCCGTTGCCGATGCCAAGGGCCGTTTTTCCATCGCCAACATCAAGGCTCCGAAGAGCGTGGTCACTGTCTCCTGCCTGGGGTACGCCGAGTGGCGGCGGGAATTGGACCTCACCCAGAGCCCGAAGAGCCTGAAGATACAGCTCAGTCCGGATAACCTGGCTCTCGATGGGGCAGTGGTTACCGCGAAAGAAGACGGCAGTTCCGCCACCACCTCCCGTACGATAGACAAAACGGCTCTGGAGCATGTGCAGGTGATGAACGTGTCCGATATAACCAGTCTCCTCCCGGGAGGCGCAACTACATCCGCCGTGCTCACTTCGGAGCAGCAGTTCAACATCAGGGCCGGGTCGGGCGAAAGCGGGAACGCCTCTTTCGGTACCGCAGTGGAAGTGGACGGAGTGCGGCTTTCCAACAACGCAACTTACGTCAATTTTAACACTTACGGCGTGAAGGGCGTGTCCACCAACAACATAGCCTCCGCCAACGTAGAGTCCGTGGAAGTTATTTCCGGCGTGCCTTCCGTGGAATACGGGGATATGACCTCCGGAGTGGTGAAGGTCAACACCAGGAAGGGCAAGACTCCCTGGTCCGTTACGATGTCCACCAGTCCCCGCACCAAGCAGGTCTCCGTGAGCAAGGGCTTCGGCCTGGGCCACACCCGCAGCGGCGCCTCCTGCGGCGTCCTTAACACCAGCCTGGAATACACCCGATCCATTTCCGAACAAATGTCGCCCTACACATCGTACTTGCGCCGGCAGCTGTCCCTTACCTACAGCAATACAATAGCTTCCGGGCTCTTCCAGTCCAAGCCGCTGCGCCTCACCGCAGGAGTGACGGGCAACCTCGGAGGACTGGACAACTCCGCAGACCCCGACAAGTTCTCGGAATCCTTCGTGAAACAGAGCGACAACGCCCTCAGAGCCAATTTCAATGCTTCCTGGCTGCTCAGCCTGAGCTGGATTACCAACATTGAATTCAGCGCTTCCGCGTCGCTTGCCGACAAGCTTTCGAGGGAAAACAAGCTATATCACGAAAGCGTCGCCTTTACCGCTATGCACGCCCTGGAGCGGGGCTATTACATGTCAGAGCCGTATAGCGAAGGCGGATCCAACCAAGCAGTGATGATCAACCCCGGCAGCTGGTACAACGTCCTGGCGGTAGACGACCGTCCGCTTACTGCGAAACTCACCCTGAAGGCCAACTGGGCCCACAATTTCGGGAAGGTGAGCAATAAGGTCAAACTTGGGGCCGACTGGAACTACGACCACAACCTCGGCATCGGAGTGTATTCGGAAGATTTTCCCAAGGCGCCTTCGTTCAGGGAGTACCGCTACTGTGACAACCCGTCCATGAACAACATAGGCATCTACCTGGAAGACAACTTGATGATCCCGGCAGGGCGGGGCCGCGTCAACCTTATAGCAGGTGTGCGGGAAGACATCACCTCCGTGGCCGGTTCCGCATACGGCGTGACTTCGAGCCTCTCTCCCCGCTTCAATGCAAAATACACCGTGCTCGACCCCAAGTACGGGCGCGACAAGTTCATGCGGGAACTCGCCTTCAGGGCAAGCTGGGGAGTGGCGGTGAAGCAGCCGTCCTTCTCCATACTATATCCGGTACCGAGCTACCTGGACGTCAGTACCTTCACATCCACGGCGTCTGCAGACAACACCGTATATCGTGCCTATTATGTCCGTCCCCATACTATCCAGTACAATCCGGACCTCCGCTGGCAGAAGAACCATCAGGCGGAATTCGGCGTGGACACCGATCTGGCAGGCAACAAGATTTCGCTGGTCGCATATTACACAAAGTCCCTGGATACCTACAAGCACGTAACTGATTATGAGCGCCTGAGCTATGCATACACTGCAGTATCGGACGTTCAGGGACTCCAGATTCCGGCAACTGACAGAATCTACACACTTGATCCCTCCACCGGCATTGTAACGGTATCGGACCGCAGCGGAAAACTGCCCGCAATAGAGGCGGCCCATTCTGTACGCAAGCAATTCCTGAGCACCATTTCGGAGACCAACCAGAACAGCCCGCTGGACCGTTTCGGCCTTGAATGGGTGGTGGTTTTCAAGGAGATACGTCCAATCTGCACTACCATAAGGCTGGACGGAAATTTCTACGCCTACCGTAGCATCAACACCGATATCGAAGCCTATTGCCCCTCTACTACAGTGGGCAAGGACGGCCAGCCTTTCAAATATGTAGGCTACTATTTCGGAAGCAGCTCTATTTCCAACGGCAAGGAAAGCAGGAGCATCAACAACAACATCACTTTCACCACCCACATCCCGAAGGTAAGGATGATTATCACCATGAAGCTGGAAACCAGCCTGTTGAATTATTCCCGTTTCCTGAGCGAGAGGCCGGGAGGAAAGCGCTCCTACAGGATTCCGGACCGGGCCGATGTACTGTCTTTCGATGAAAACGCTTCATTCTATGCTGACGAAGGTTATACTGTGTCCTTCCCCGACTATTATACCTCTTTCGACAATTCGGAGCCGGTTCCGTTCCTGGAAAAATTCAGATGGGCCAAAGCCAACGATCCCGATCTCTATATGGACCTCCTCAAACTGGTGGTCACGTCAAACTACCTTTATTATTTCAACAAAGATTACATTTCTCCCTACTTCAGCGCTAATTTCAGCGTGACTAAAGAAATCGGCGACATAGCGTCCGTGTCGTTCTATGCCAATAATTTCTTTAACAATATGGGGCAGGTCTACAGCACCAGGACCAACACCTACAATTCTCTCAGCAGATACATTCCGCGGTTTTACTACGGGCTCACGGTGAGACTCAAATTCTAATTGTTACACATGGCGAGAAGGTTAATTCATTTGTATTCAGCTATTCTGGCAATCATTTTGATTGCCGGATGCGAACTCAAGATTGTTACCGTCGACATCACAGTCCAGCTCTTTTCTGACAATGCCGCCATTGCAGCCGAAGGTGTCCCCGTGGTGCTTACGGACGCCGGCGGTGTCACAACCTTCACTTCCTATACCGACGCTTCAGGAGCCGCCAGATTTACAGTGATTCCCGGCAACTACAAGGCATCCGCGACCTCCAGGTTCTGGGACGAAGGTGATTATATCATTTATAACGGGTCAAATCCTTCACTGTTCGTAGAGGAAGGAATGTCCGGCAGTTTCATTTTGCCGCTTTCCATAGTAAACGCCCAGCCGCTTATTATCAAAGAGCTTTATAGTGGAGGCTGCCCCAAGGATGACGGCTCCGGTTCTTACTCCAACGATGCATATTTCATAGTTTACAACAACTCCCCGGTGGAAGTAGATGCATCCGACCTCGTGATTGGTGCCCTTAATCCCTACAACGGCCACTCAAGCAACAAATTCTACGGGGCCGACAGCAAGCTTATCTACGAATCCGACAACTGGGTACCGGCCGGTGGCGCCTTGTGGTATTTCACAAATCCGGTGAGTATCCCGCCGTATTCCCAGATAGTGGTGGCGTTTTTCGGCGCAATCGACCACACCCTCACGGTGAAGGCTTCGGTCAATCTGGCCGACCCCGGCTATTATTGGATGTCGAACAGTGAAATTCCTGCATATACCAACAAGAAGTACGCAGTGTCGGACGTTATCCCTGCCAGCCACTATCTTTCAGGCTTCCAGATCAACAAGGGCAATGCCTGGACCTTGTCCAACAACTCGCCTGCTTTTTTCATCGGAATAATGCCGAAGAATCAACTTGAACTGCTCTGCAATAACTCTGCAGAGTTCGATCTGACTTCGGGTACTACAGATGTGGGCTGGTCCGTCAAGTTCCCCAAGTCCAGCATCATAGGTGCTGTCGAGGTCTTCCAGTCGGACAAAATTGAGTCCAGCAAGCTGCGTTTTTCCGCCGATGTCAATACCGGTTACCTCGTGCAGATCAACAACCTGGGCTACTCTATCTACAGGAATGTTGAGAAGGAGGCCACCGAGGCTCTGCCCGAGAATGCGGGTAAACTTGTTTATAATTATGCCGGAGGCACCCAGGATTTGAACGGCTCCACCGATCCTTCCGGAATCGATGCCGAGGCGTCAATTGCCGCAGGTGCCCATATCGTCTATCTCCAGACCAACGACTCCGGCAAAGACTTCCACCTGAGGAAGCTGGCTTCCCTGAAGAAATTATCCGAGTGATGAGATTCCGTTTCATATTTGCATCCCTCTGCTTTCTGGCTCTCTACCTTACTGCAGGCGGCCAGGAAGCCCCGGAATGCCGTGACTTCCGCTTTGCGGTGGACACTAACCCTTTCCTTACCCTGTCCAACCCGGCAGCCATTTCAGCGTACGGCAGCCATATATCAATGGCAGGATTGGATTTCCGTAAGGATAACGGAGGCTTGATATCGCTTACTGAATCTGCCGACAGCTACAAAGCCGGAGCCTGTACAGAGTCGTACTTTTGTGTGTCAGACAAGATTGCTTTTCACGGGCGCCTTTCCTGGTCTTATTTCAGCGGCACCGGGATGGGGGCCCAGGTGCTGATGGATCCGCTTTTCAACCCTGTAAATTTCCTGGAAGGCGATGAGACTACTGTGGGTGCCAAGAGCAGGGAAGACTATGCCCTGCTCGGCGCCATGTCTTGTAAACTCAATGACAGATGGGCGCTTGGCTGCGAAATAGATTATTCTTCTGCCGACCAGACAAAGTTTAAGGATCCTCGTTTCTCCAACGTATGGATGGATATGAATATGAAAGCCGGCGCCAGTTTCAGGCCGGACCAAAGCACTTTGCTTGGAGCTGCGCTTATCTACCGGAGCACCATGGAGCAGATTCGAGGAGGGATATACGGCACCACGGACAAGCAATACTTCATTATGGCCGACAAAGGAAGCTTCCTGGGTACCGTCGCCGGCTTGTCCGGGGATATGGATTATGTGCCGATGACAGAATTCCGTCCGATGAAGAACGATTTCTTCGGCCTCTCCCTGCAGGCGCTGACAGGAGCCTGGACCAATGAGGCAGAAGTCCTTTACAGGATGGGATACTATGGCAAAAAGGCGTCCGATTCCGCAACTTATTTTGAATTCTCCGGCATTCGCGCAGGCTACAGCTGCCGTTTCCAGACCCGCTCCGGGGAGGATATTCATAGGGCTTCCCTGAAGCTCGATTATGAACTTCTCGGCAATTTGGAGAATCTTTTCAGCATTGTCAGCGTACCCGGACAGAACACCACTATCAACTATTACGGGCAGAGCCAAATATCCAAGCGCCACTTGGCTTCCGCCACCCTTTCTTACGTGTGGCACAAAGGAGCGGGCGGCTATCTCCCCAAGCTCAGCGTAGGGGCTGAACTCAGCGGACGCGGGCATTTACAGAGCACCGTACTGTATCCGTTCTACCGTAACTCCAACTGTATCGGAATGACTGCCCATGCCTTTGCTGACCGGAATATACGCAAGGGCGCTTCTGTCTTCTCGTTTGGCGGGAGGCTGGATTTCCGCTACGGATTGGGCAAGCCCAAGGAAGACGGTGTTTATGACCTGCCTTACGGCACCATTTCCGGCACCACTCTGCGGAGTTTCGACAATTATCTGTTCCGCCAGTTTGAGTACGATACCGCTCCTGCCGCCGGCGCCGGGCTTTCGTTCGCCTACACCCGTATCATTTCAGGCAAGGCCGCAGCCTGCGTTAAGGTGTCAGATTCTTTCTCGATGCTGATTAACGAGCCGCAATATCTGTCCGGCCGTTTCCGCAACGTGGCTTCCGTCACCCTCGGCTTGTCGTTCTAAGGTCCGGGAATATAGTTATTTAGCCCATTCCCAGGAGAATAGTATGGATTCTACCTGGCGCAGGTACTGGCGTTTGTCGTATTTAGGGGCATAGACGAATGCCTCGGCTACTATGATGCTGTCGCCGGAGGGGGAGTAGAAGGAATGGGATACGAACGGCCCCCCCATATAATCGTTTTCCACTTCCCACAAGCCCCGCACCTGTGCGAAATCGCGCCCGCGATAACGTAGGAATTCAATCTGCGGAGGCATATACTCACCGGTAGTCATCCAGGTGTTCTCGAACATGCCCGGCACATTGGCTTTCAGCATTTCGTTCCGTCTGGCTATGATTTTTTCCAGGCTCAATTCGTCAGCGGCTCCGGTGGCGGGACATTTGTAAATCAGTATGCCTTGAATGGTGTATTGCTTCTCATCTGCAATCCAGCCGAAGTTTTCCGTGAGTTTCTTGAGCCTGTAGCCCATAGGAAAATGGGGAGAACCACCGAAAACTTCCGTCACTTTAGGCGCTATCTCCCGCTCTTCGTAACGTATGGAGTTGCGTATGACCCTGTCCCTTTCCGCCTGCTCTATAAAACTCACTATTGTTTTGCCTTTTTCGCTGATAAGCCTGGCGGCCTCATCTGCATTGGGGGCGTTGACCTGCACCAGGCACTGGGGAGAGGCCCATACGTCGTGCCGGAACGCCACTGAGGCGCTGTCCAGCTGGGAGTTGAGGGCGAAATACACAATGTTGCGATGTACCTTGAAGAGGTCCCCGAAGCCTCCGGGAGCTACGTTCACAAGGGAATACAAAGGCTCTTTCTGCGCCAGGTAAGGGCAGTCGCAGGCCAGCAGTTCACGCACTTTGCCTCCCAGGTTGCCCTCCCAGTCGGTTTTTTCGATTACCACGATAATTTCGCCTGCCTTGCCGCTGACATTTGGGAGCAGGACCTTTGTGTTCTTACAAGACGCAAGTGTCAGAAAGGCCGCGCATATCAGGAGTATCTTTTTCATATTTAATATATTTAATGTATTAATCGTCCAATGTCGTTCCCGAACGCCAGGATCATCAGGGCAAACAGCAATACCATTCCTATAATCTGCATCACTGTCAGGAAGCGGTCGCTGGGCTTGCGCCCGGTAATCATTTCATATAAGGTAAACAG
>CAMKQN010000023.1:0-25462 GCA_946414935.1 uncultured Bacteroidales bacterium | reverse complement strand
AGATGCGAAGGTCCTGAAGCGGCTCTATTTCTCGCAGGTAGTCAAAGTTACGCATAGGCTTCAATCTTTTTCCAGATATCTGGAGAGGAATACATTATATACGCAATAAGTATCTTTACTACCGTCATTATCGACAAGTATCAACTCTTTTTCAACCAAGGACTTTACATTTTTAAAAACCGCCGCTCCGGAGCCAAGATGATACTTCTGAATAAAAGAAGATGAAGTCGGATGCTGAATGCTTCCTTCTTTCGCAATAGCTTTCAGAAGTTTCCATTGAGCCACGGTCAGGAGCCGCTGCAATTCAAGAAAACGGTCCCGGTTTGCGTCAAGAATTCTCTTTTCGGCTTCAAAGATATCTGTAATTGTTATGTTTTCAGCGCTTCTAAAAAACACTTCGTTACAAAGCGTCTGCGTATAAAAAGTATGATCCCGCGTCCAGTCAATAATATGTTCTACACTTTCCGGGTCAATCTTTTTCCCGTTTGTTCGGAAAAGATTTGCTATGAACTTCTCATAAACAGGGACATCCAACTTTCCAAGCGGTACGAACGTAGTGCTCTCATAAAAAGGCTTCTTTGCGTTGGAGAAAATATCCGTCATTGTATGCTTCTTGCTCCCGCAAAAGATAAACCGCACGTTATGAAGAGGTTGTATATAGGTTCTAAGGAGAGCCTCCATATTCACCGCTTCATATTCACGGATCTGCTGGAATTCGTCTATTGCCAGGATAACCTTCTTGTTATGTTTCTCCAGGTATTGAAAAATCCCTTTAAGCGTGAGCGTTTTATCGTTGTCGTTCCTGTATGTAATACTAACTTCGGGCGCTCCGGTCAAAGCATCATAAGATATTAAGGGACGAAGTCCGCCGAGAGCCTTAAAGAAAGACGATATCTTGTTTTGCTGCTTCAGCACACGGGCTACGGATTCCGCAAGCAGCTTAATGAAATCTTCAAGACTCTGTGAAGAACTAATGTCAAGGTAGAAAGTGTCGGTATCCTCTTGTCTTTCTCCTATTTCTTCGAATATGCGATAAATGAGGCCCGTTTTCCCAAGGCGCCTGGGAGAAATCAAAGTGATGTTCCTGCCATTGTTGAGGTAGTCGATAATTTGTTCTGTTTCCGCTTCACGGTCGCAGAACAGCTCTTTATTCTTGTATGGTTCGAGGATAAACGGATTCGGCTGCATATTCATTTGTTTTCCGCAAATATATGCTTTTGAAACAAATTAACCAAAAGTTATTAACCAAAGGTTAAATTTAGGCTGCGGCTCTATTTCTAGCAGGTAGTCAAAGATACGCATAGGATTCAATTGAAGTAAGCGTTCATTTTACTATCAAGAAGCAATTGATTTTCGGTTAATGATTGCCGAATAATAATTTTATAATTTTCAATTGCCTCTACTTTGGAAGCAAAGGATACTTGCATTTCGATGGGCACATCTATAATCGGTTCTTCGTGAAAATCATTGCGATTAAGAGTAGGTACTCCTGCACCTGCTGAAAAGCGTTCAAGGTGGAAATTGGACATCAAATATTTTAAATAAATTACATTATTTCCACGGCAATCAATCGAGAAAAGTGTTGTGTTAAGTGGCCAAAAAGGGTTTCTGCAACAATCAACTCGGCCGATGGTTCCTGACCGACCTGTTATAATACCTTCTGAGACTTTTGATTGCGAATGCATTCCGACTATACCATTCGAACCATATACTGGGATTCTTCCTGTGTACACTCTATCCTGAACAGGAAGATCAAAGCCTCTCTGCATCTTTACAACTTCAATAACCTTTTTCATCCCCCACCTTTTGTCATTGGTGATAGGGTCACCAAACATCTCGTAGAAGATGGATTGGGCAAGGGCATCCAGGTCGCGGAGCTGTGCGTTTTTCTTGTCGATGATGCCAGTGAGAAGGTCCAGTTCAAAGACGATGCGTTGCTGCTCGTCAATAGGTGGAACCGGGACTGGGATTGAAAGCAACGATGACTTCACAAGGTGCTTAATTGTAACACCCTTTCCATATCTACCGTCAAGAATACCCGTTTGCTTCAAGAAATACAGGTAGTACAAAATAAAGCGTGAATCAACGCCTTCATTGAAGCGAACTCGATGGAGAGCATTCTGATAATGAATGGGTTCATCTTTGTCCCAAATTGCCGCACGTCCAATATCTCCGCCCTCACAGATTACGAGGTCTCCTTTCCGAATTGTGTAGCGGTCATACTCATTATCCTCAAAGCGCATTTCTTTGAGTTCGGACAGCTCGAATTTATCCCATTGAACGTTTACGGCACACAAATAAGGACGAAAAGACCCTTTGTTTCTTTTCTCATCCCGTGTTTTGCCCAATTCACTTGTGCAAATATCACCAAGCCTCTTTATGTTCCAAGAATGATTCATCTCACAGGTATTTAGCCTTAAACTCCTTCAACGCCGCAACTATC
Organism: uncultured Bacteroidales bacterium; assembly: GCA_946414935.1. Lineage (GTDB taxonomy): Bacteria > Bacteroidota > Bacteroidia > Bacteroidales > UBA932 > Cryptobacteroides. Next base: position 23,019 of record CAMKQN010000023.1, on the reverse strand, counting down.
TCTTCCTCGGTCTTTTCAATGCGCCCAAGAATTACCTCACTCGGCTCATACTCAACCTTCTCCCGCTCAATCTCCTTGTATTTATTGATGGAGAGTACATAGCCGTTCTCACGGATCTCGTCCACCGGTACCAGGAAGCTCTGGTCCTTACGGGTTCGGGACTCTTCTGCCTGGAGGTTCGTAAAGCGAGCAACGACATCCGGGATGTCATTCTCTGCTACCTCGGTACGCTTCTGGTCCAGGGAGAAACCGTCAGCCTTCATATCGTAGAACCAGACCTTATCGGTGCCTCCGGCATTGGTCTTGGTGAAGACAAGGATAGCGGTGGATACTCCGGAGTAGGGCTGGAACACGCCAGATGGCATTGAGATAACGGCCTGAAGACGCTGATGATCCACCAGTTCCTGACGAAGCGCCTTGTGGGCCTTACTGTCGCCAAAGAGAACACCGTCCGGGACGATACTTGCGCAGCGGCCACCGAGTTTAAGCATACGGATGAAGAGCGAGACAAAGAGCAGCTCGGTCTTCTTGGTCGGGGTAACGGTGAGGAGCGTCTTAGCTATGTCATCACTGTCAACACTGCCGGCAAACGGTGGATTGGCCAAGCACAGGGTGTATTTGTTCTCGTCCGTATTGGAAGTAGAAAGGCTGTCCTGGTACTTGACGTCCGGACTATCAACGCCGTGCAGCATCAGGTTCATGGCACCGATGCGGAGCATCGTGAAGTCGGTGTCGAAGCCGTGGAACATGGTGCCACGGTAATGCTCGGCATTGTCCTTTTTAAGGAGTTCGGACTTGAAGTGGTCCTGAATGTATTTGGCGGACTCCACGATGAAGCCGGCGGAGCCCATAGCGGGGTCGCAGATCTCATCCTTGAGGGTGGGCTGCATCAGCTCGACCATCATACGGATGATGTGACGCGGGGTGCGGAACTGGCCATTGGTGCCGGAGGCGGCCATCTTGCCCAGGATGTACTCATAGACATCGCCCATCGTGTCCCTGTTGTTCATATCCAGGGAGTTGATGCCGTCCACTACCTTTACCAGTGTACGCGGGTTCTGGATTAGGAACACGGCATCCTTCATGAAGCGGCTGTAGGCAGACTCTTTGGCATCGCCCAGGTTCTTGATGAAGGGGAACACATCGTTGCGAACCGTATTGAACAGTTTGGAGGCCTCGTAGTCCTTGAAGACATTCCAACGGAGGGTGTCGTAGGACACATCACGGTCGGTTTCCGGGTTGTGCCAGGACTCGCCGGGGCGGAAGGTGGGATTGTCCAACTGGCCACCGAAGAGGCCGGCCGTTGCCTCGCGCTTGAGCTGGGCATCGTCCAGCATCTTCATGAAGAACAGATAGGTCATCTGCTCCAGGATGGTCAAGGAATTAGTGATGCCCCCAGTCCAGAAGGTATCCCAAATCTGGTCTATGCGGTTTTTGATTTCGCCGGTTATCATAATCGTGTTCTGGTTGCGTTATCTTGCTATATCCTCCAAATTTACAACTTTATCTCCTTCATCCAAAACCCACCGCAGAGAAATCCTTTGAAATCATGATTGGAAGACTGCTGCTTTTGCACTTGCGACAGACAAAGATTTGTTTTATCTTTGAGAAAAGATAATGTGTTATGGAGATTCCGAGGGGTACGGGTCGGGAAGATATCAAAGCCCGGCGTCAAATCATCAAAGATTATTACGCTTCCTGGTGCGCAGAGCATCCGGGCAAGAAAGTATGGAACAACTCACTGAAAGCATATATACACGTTAAGTTCCAGTCTATCAATGAGACAGCAGGACACGCCGCACTCTCATGTGAGTCCACGGCTGCAGTACTTCGTCTGTCTGAAGTCCTCGCCAATGCTGTTCCGGCCGGAAACCTTCCCCGAAAATACAACGACAAGAATCAAAAGCCATACTCCAAGATGCTTCTTATGCGTTGGGGAAAGTGTCGATTGATTGTGGGACTCCAGAAAAGCACTGGTGAGTACGTTCAGTACTATGTGGGAAGTGAATAAAAAATAAAAGCCGTCAGGTAACGGCTTTTGCTGCGGGGCTCGGATCAAGACTTGCTTGAAAGGGTTGTCATCCCTTACACGAATTCCCCTTCGACGAATCCTTTTGCAAAGATAGGAACTATATTCGTTATTTCAAAAATAACCGGGAGCGCAGCGATTGCACTCCCGGAAATATAGGCTTGTCTGACTAATCTTAATGTTGCGGTTCATACACGAGCGGACTTTGGGCGAGATAGGTTTCGCCGCCGTTGTGGCAGACGACGCTCTTCTGCTCAACCTCGGCCGTCAGCATCGAGGGGGCAAGGTAGGTTTCATTGTTCTTCGTTTCCATACTCAGGGAATCGCTGTTCTATGTAAGGTGCAAAGGTAATAAAAAAGAGACAACCTCTTGCGAAGCTGTCTCTCGTGCGGTAGGTGAGACTCGACACCGTTTGGGTATATGTCTGATAATCAATTTATTATTTAAAAATATGCCTGTGTTGGTGTAAAATAGGTGTAAAATTTGAGGCTCTCTCGTATTATTCCTCCTCTAAATACCTCACCACCCTACCGTTCCTTTTCGCATACTCAATCTCGCTGCTGGTGCTCTCTCCGATGTAGCCGCCGACGTTGATGACATAGATTTCGTCGGCCATATCTATTTATTCAATTTAGCTTCCCTCGCCGCCTTCCTTCTCGCTCTTGTTGCCTTTGTCGCCGCATCCATCACCTCAAACGACTCCGGCCCACATACTGTAAAGACCGGTTCGCCTTCTTTATACAGGTAAACCTCGGGAAAGCCAATCTCTACATCTTCCAGAATCTCCAGCACAAACGCCTCATAACCGTTGTATGGCCCCAAGTGTACTATCCGGGACTTATACTCGTCGGTCATCTCTTTGGCTTCGTCTTTTACTGCTTGCGGTGTTCTCATAACTAAAATGGTTTCTTTATCGATTCCCAGAGATCCAGCCAGAATAGTTTCCTCGACGACTTCTTCAGCATCGCCACCGCCTCCTCTGTTGTCATCTCCTTATACAAGCTCTCCAATAACCGGCCCGCATCCTCAATTCCTGCCTTCTTTGCCGCCTCCAGGAGCCACTTCCCCTGAACTTTGTCTTCCTGAAACGGCGCCTCACCACACATCAACATCGCTCCCAGGAAGTATTGGCCCATTGGATTCCCCGCTCCGGCCGACTTCTCCAGGTACTCTTTACAGCGGTCCGGACGCCTTCGTGGTGGTGAACTTCACCAAACCGGATGTGGATGAGATCACGTCCCTGCTTAACGAGGCCCGTGGAGCAAGGTATGTCTTCGTGATAATCCACGGCCCCGTTTTCCCCTTCGACGATTCGAAATACTACTGGTGGTATCTGCTGGACAACAGAAAGGACTCCAAAGCCGCCGAACGCAGGGAAATGCGCAAGCTTCTGGCAAGTCTCAATGCCATTGTGCTCTGCGGCCACACCCATACTACCGAGTTCCTCGACTGGTACGGCGACGGCGGACGCATTACCCAGATGACCATGAGCAGCGTCTGGCGCAGCGAATCTCAGGCAGAGTACAAGGTGCTCGCTTCCGGGCGCGACGGCTATGGCACCCTGCTCTTCAAGGCGAAGCCGGAACTAGCCACCGAGGCCAACATGGCTTTGTTCGACGAGTACCGCGCCGGCATACGGGAGTACAGCCTCTCAGATGCCGCCGGTTCCTATAAGATTACAGTAAGCGGCGAGCACGTTTACGTAGATTTCTACGCCGGCGACTCGGCCCGGCGCTCCCACCGCTTCACCCTCCGATAACCCTATCGCCACTGGCGCGTAAGCCCCTGCATCACTGCAACTTATGCAATTTGCCTGCACGAAAAAACATGCAGGCAAATTCAGTAAACAGCAACAGATCAAGGAGTTGCATGCCAGCCTGCTACTGGAGGGCGTCAAAGCGGACCGTATCGAAGCGGACCGAGGGAGCCACCACTGTGAACTCTGAACCGGAGGGAGGCCGGGCAGCACCACAACAACAAGGCAGCCAGCGCTGAAACGGATGCCCTGCCCATATTATCAGTGGCAGCTATAAGGACCGTAAACAGCTTCCACCGCAAAGGAAAAGTCGGTATCCCGGAGTTTGTAGACATAGAACTGCGAGCCGCCGGGAGATACGCGGATCACAAAATGCCCGTTGTAATCCCGCACTTTATTGCCGAGATCAGATATGGGAGTACCGGCTTTGATACTTGCCGTATTGTCTAGACGGCCCTGATGCAGGTTCGTACAGAATATATCGCCGTACTGCTTGTAATAAGAGAATGCGGGATCGCCAGGCTTGTCCGAGTCAAAAATCTGGGCCAAAGTTACCTTAGGCTGCAATTTCGCAGCGCTTGCTGCATCGAAAGTATTGTAATACAAATGATGTCCTGCTTTCATGGCCTCGACTTTCTTACCCAGACTATTCGCTATGAGCTGGATAATTCCCGTCTGACTGCCGCAGTCTCCGCTCGTCAGATAATCGAAATCACCGTAAGAAATAAGCTGGGTGACACTTGCGCCGTTTTCATATACGGTTCCGGTGTACGAACTGAAGCCGCTTCCGTTCCAATACTGACCGTTGGCGCCCAGATTCGCTACCACGAAGTCGTAGGAAGGATTGTACTTCATCGGGAATTGCTTCTTGTAATTACCGTTAGGATTGAGATTTACCACATACCAAGCCATGCCGTCGCCTGCTTTACGGTACTGGGCAAACTGCCGGAAATCTTCGTAAATCGCTTCGCTGTAGTCGCTTGTCTGCGGAGTATTCGATGGCCCGCAACGATCCACCAGCTTGATTATCGGCAAATCATCGTACAACGCCATAACACCTGTCCTTATGTATCCGTTACCAGTAGTGCCGAAGGAATTGTTGTGTGAGCCCATATGATCTATATGGTAGTGAGTCAGCAGGAAATAGTCCAGATAATTATGTCCTGTACCGCTAAGGAAATACTTCGCATAAGTAGAGTACACCTTGAATGCGCGGACGGAGTCGTCAGGCTTTCCGGGCACGTAGCTTTCGGTATTGCTGTATAATTCCCCAGCATCAATCATCATGGATGTTCCGTCAGGCATGATTACCAGAGTGCACTCGCCCCGGCCACTGTTGATTGCATGTATGTCAAGGTACCCCTCGCTCCATGGAGGAAGAGACTGCGCCGACGGCTGGGGCAAAGGATCCGGAAGAGGTTCGGAGAGTTCAGAACATTGAACAGGACGTATTGCAAGGCACTTCTGGACATGACCTACACCCCAAGCAGAATCTCCGTTGAGATCTACGGTGTAGCCATAGTCGCAAGCATTTGCCCCCCTGAATCCGAGCACGGTAGTAGCATGGTCGCACTTAGGATATTTATCGGTATCCAGTCCGGAAAAGACCGAGGTGCGATAGTACCCCTGTCCGTTTACGTAATTAATTGTGGAAGAAGTGCTTCCGCTTATATAACGGCCGCGGCCTGTCTTGGGCAGGAAGAGTCCGCTCTCCAAGTCTGCCTCGGTAAGGGCCACTGCCGTGGTATTTAATGCAGATTCTTCCCAAGAAGGCGTGGAAGTGAGCAAAATACCGTAGATACGATTGCCGCCTACAGTAACATAGCCCGCTTTACCTGTAGCGTTTCCGACACCGTTTCCCGCCCGCAGCAAGACCATTTCTCCAGATGTAGGCATGCGGTACTGCCCTTTGCTGGCCCAGAAAGCTACATCACCGTGCAGTGACGAACCGGTGGCAAAGGAGCCTCCTGCTGGAGCGGCAAAGCGTGCATCTCCTTCGACTTGTGCCGCGTCCAGGGTGTCGGAGTCTCCGACGGAAGCAGAGAACACGCGACCGCTAATGTTGAATTTAGCGGATGTCGGCAGCATGTACCCTGCATCCGGCAGCCATGCGTCACCGGCAAGGCCGCCCCAATTGAAGCGGTCGAACGCAGTCGTGCTTTGCTGGAATGAGGCCGAGGTAGAAGTGCCTACGGTATTGTATCCAAGGTACTCATATTGCTTCGAAGCCAGGCGCCATCCGGCCTGGAAACCTGGGGAGGTGTTGCCTGCCGATTCCGCAATAAGGTTCCCCGCAGCCCACCGTACTCCCGCAACCTTGCGTATGGACGCGCTTCTGGTGCAGCGGGCCCGGACATCGAGAGCCGGCATGGAGAGATATTCCCGGGCAGACAGAGAAAGGCAGGACGCGGAAAACTTAATGTCCCCAAGGCCCTCTATCACCGACTCGTCACCGTCCAGCAGACTCACGCTCAACGATGAATAGTCCGCAGCAGGAATGGCAATACGAAAGTGAAGGTCCGTACCATAGCCTGCCCCGCTGGGGAAAGTAATCATTCTCGTTGACTCAACCGGTTCGGTCTGCACCGGCCCGAGAGCGTCAGTATCGAAGAAGAACTCACCGCAAATGCGTCCCCCACTGGCATGCAACACCAAAGCCCGGGCATACGCTGGAACGTCATGCAGAGTAATGTCCACGACCGGCGCTATGTGACGGAAATACAGTTCCGAAGGCACTCCGGAGCTCACGGAGCTTACTGTAGAGGCCATCAGGGCAGGGACTTCGTCAGTACGCTCCGACTTCCACGGCAGCACTACGATACCCGGTGTGCTCCCGGCAAGTGAAGAGGGATACACGGCCAGCCCTGGTTCTCCGGAAAAGCTTCCGCACGTAAACGTTCCGTCGTTTGTCCCGGCTCCGCCGCTAAGAGTCGCCTCGAACTTCTGTCCGGCATTGTTATACAATGCAATAGCGTCACCCGAAGTCCAGGTCACCTTGCCTTCGCCGCTTACTGACACCTTGCTTTCCGGCAAATGGGCGATCAAAGTGAGTTCGTATCGTTCCTGACCATCAGTATTAATTTCTATGGGCTCCTTGCCGCAGGATGCGGCAAGGAGGCTCAAGGCAGAAATAATAATTGTACCCCTGAATCTCATATAGTTAAAATTAATCTACAAGTACCGGACGTATGGCGTTGCCAAGCTTAGTCTGGCCGGTAATGGTATTACTGAGTTTACTTGTATATCCGTACGTCATTTCATTTGCGCCCGTGAAGTTGATGTGACGGGCACAGTCTTCAAAGCCTGAATTCAGTCCTCCGTATGTACCGGACCAATAAACGCCCCATCCGTTGAAGTAATTGATGGTCTTGGCGTCGTATGTATTGGGATTTGCATTTGTCGTGCGTTCGCCGATCTTAGGCAGGAAAACACCTGATTCCATATCCGCCTCTGTAAGGGCTATAGCCGTTTTATTGTATGTGGTTGTTTCCCAACTCGGACATGAAGTGAACAGGATACCCATCAGTTTATTGTTGTTTTCGTCCATATAATAACCAGCTTGCATGTGCGCGTAATTGCTTCCGGCTCCAACATAGTTTTTAGCATACAGTTTGGCTATTTCCAACTTGGTGGGCATACGGTATTGACCTTTGCTGGCCCAGAATGCAAGGTCGCCGCAGATAGACGGATTGGATGCAAACCCGCCTGTATCCACAAATCTGTCGTCTCCGGTCAGTTCAGAGAAGGTAGAAATGTCTCCCGAAGCTCCGGAAAAAACCTTGCCGGATATTTCAAATTCTGCTGTTGTACTGGTAAGAACAGTATTGTGAACGCGAGAGGCCCTTGCAATCGTACCCCAGCTGAAATAGTCCCAATGCGAATATATGCTTTCTTCCTTAAAAATGGAAGTATCAAGAGTCAAACCTGTAAGAGAAGAGCCCGTCATATCTGTTCTCGTAAGGCTGAACTGGCTTTCCCATTGATGGTCATAGATATTCCATCCACTCTGCCAGCCAGTGCCGGAATTACCGCTCTTCCATGCACGCAAGTTGCCTTTCGCCCATTTTACGCCCTCTACTTTAACATAGTTGTCACGGGCGTTTCCAACAAGCGAGCGTACGTTGAGAGCAGGCATAACTACATAGGCGTCAGGGTTTCCGCCCATGCGGGACGTTACGCTGGAAGCAACTGCCTTGCCTGTGTTTTCAATTACAGATTCATCTCCATCAAGCACACGGATTTTGAAATCGGTATAAGCATAAGCGGGAACAGCCGCACATATCTTTAGGGTCGCATCTGCACCGTATGCGGTTTTATACGGGAAGTAAATAACCTGCTGTGTATTGCCTCCGGTGGTAATGCCCGTAAGGGATGTGCAATCTGCACTTACGGTCCAGGTACCGTGCAAGTCGGCTCCGTCGCGGGACCAAAGCTTAAGGGCACAGGCATACGCAGGCACATCTTGAAGCGTGAACTCCATTATGGCCATAAGATTGTGGAAATACAACGGAGCAATCTCTCCGGCAGTGATTTCGCTCACGGCAGAGGCCATAACGGCAGGCACATAACCATCCACCCATGGGATATACTCGGGTATTGTGACGGTCCCTTCGGCCACTCCGGCCCAAGAATAAGGATATACGGCTTTGGTACCGAGCGTTCCATCAAATGTGGTACATTTGAAAGTGGCATTATCCGTGCCTGCACCGCTCTCTATAACAAACTCAAACTTATTACCTTCTGTGTTCCATACAGCAATGGCGTCCCCATCCGACCATGTAACCTTGCCGGTTGTGGTGTTGACATCTACCTTGGTCTGAGGCAAGGATGCGGTAAGAGTAACTGTTCGGGTACCGGAGACGGGATCGAGAGTAATCTCAGGTTTTTCGCTGCAGGCGACGGCTGCCATCGCAACGCAGCACAAAGAAACAACTAACTTTTTCATAAGCCTTAAGATTATTCCCAATCACCTTCGATTATTTCGCGGTCTTCAATATTCGACAGACACGTCACCCGTCTCGGGGAAACTTCAATAACCCTCATCTGAGGAGTTATGTATAAATCTTCGTTATTCATTTTGTTGTGCATTTATTCTCCAATATATACCGGACGTATGGGATTGCCGGCCTTCACGTCGCCCCATTCATCTCCGTTAAGGTTGGTCGTATATCCATACAGACCTCCATCAAAATTCAGTTTCCATGCTACTATGGTTGCACTGGTGGTATGACCTTCCGCCAATGAGCCGAAGGTGGAAGACCAATATGCGCACTGGTTGTTAAAGAAACGTATTTTAGCATGGGTATTTGTGGATGCCCTGCGTCCGGTTTTGGGAAGGAACAGGCCGCTTTCCATATCGGCATCGCTGAATTCCACAAGAGAAATGTTCATATCCGGTTTGGCCCAGCTTGGAGTGGATGTGAGCAGTACGCCGAATATCTTGTCTCCTCCGGGAGTATAATAATAGCCTGCTTGACCGGTTGCAGCGGTTTTGTTGGTCCTGAGCTTTACGATTTCTCCGGATGCTGGCATACGGTACTGGCCCTTGCTGGCCCAAAATGCAACATCCCCGTAAATTGTTGGATTGCCGGTTCCGGCTTCAGGGTCGGATACTCCTGCATTATAGCCGCTGAAAACATCCCAGAAATGGAACCTCTCATCTCCTTCAAGTGTGGCGGCATCAAAGGCATCACTGCTGCCTTCGCGTATAGAGAACACCCTTCCGGAAATATCGAACTTTGCAGTAGTAGAAGTGATGAAGCCGGAATTGTTGAACTGGCAGCTGCGGCCAAGTCCGCCCCAGTTAAAGAGGTCGAAGAACTTGGAGTCGCGTTCTACATCGTCTTTTTGCTCATCAGAAACAGTAATGCCGTCTCGCTCTGCGTATGCGGTCTGCCACTGGTGTTCGAACACGTTGAAACCCGGCTGCCAGCCGTCTTCATAGCTGGCTTCTTCTTTTACGCGCAGGTTGCCTTTCGCCCATTTTACCCCCTCTACCTTCACAAATTTGTCGCGGGCTTTTCCGACCTGCTTGCGCACGTTCACTGCAGGCATGGCCAAATAATCACCGGCTGCTATATCCGCAGCCTTGCACTTGAGCGCAGTTCCTTCGATAATATCTTCATCACCGTCGAGTACGCGGATGGCAAGGTCCGTATATGCGAACGGGGCAACGGGAACAAAACATTTAATGCTTGCATCTTCACCGTATGCTGTCTTATAAGGGAAATAATAGATACGGTCGTTAGTCCCGGCTTCGGAGCTTCCCGTCTCACAGATTACCCCGTCATGGGAATCATTGATAGTGTAGATGCCGTTGAGCTGGGCTCCGGTCTTCGAGAACACTTTGAGCGCACAAGCATAAGCCGGCAAATCCTTAAGAGTGAATTCCACTAAGCCCATGACATGGTGGAAGCAGACAGCCTCTACGTCGCTACCGTTCAATTCCAGAGTTGACACCATGACGGATACTACATTGTCTGAATGCTCCAGATATTTCGGTATAACTACCTCTCCTGAAGTGTTTCCGGCAAACGCTGCGGGGTACACGGCAAGATCAGGATCAAGCGTGCCGCTGAAACTTCCGCTGAATTTAGCGTAGTTGGTACCGGCACCAGCAATAATGGAAAGGACATATTTGCTGCCTTCGGTGTTGTACACGGCAATCTCATCTGCATCGCTCCACATCACTTTGCCGGCTTTGACAGCAAGTTTCGTGTCCGGGATTGAAGCACTGACAGTAATGGTACCGTCTTTTTCAACCGGCTCTACTAAAGCCTCTTTGTTGCAGGCGACGGCTGCCGCCGCTGCAATCGCAATGATAATCAGGATCCTTTTCATAGCACTACCATACTAGGTCGGAATCCCAATCGCCGTCGAGGTAATTCATATCATCGACGTTGGAGGTGCAGACAATCTGATTCGAGACTTCCTGCACTGTGCACGCCTGAGGCGCGCGATAGTTGTTTCCGTTCATATAAGGTTAAACATTAATAAAGTATCAGTCGCATTTGAAGGGGCCCTCTACCGATTTCACCTTGTAAAGGGTATTGGTGTCATCGAGCTGGAACACCCAGAATTCATCACCTCCCGGCTTGACGCGGATAACCACGTGGCCGTTGTAGTGGCAGCGGTCGTAAAGCTTTGCGTTGGGGGTGGAGATGACCGGATCTATACAGGTAAAGTACAGGGATACTCCGGTATCGTAATAGGACCCGTCGAGCAAAGCTTCTACGGTCTCCAGCATAGGCTGGTCGGTGCGCTGGGCAAAACTCTGGGTTACTATCACCTTGGGCTTGAGTATGCTCATCTGCTCCTTTGGCAGGCAGTTCACGGACATGTGGTGATCCGCCTTCATCGCCTCTATCGGCCGGCCTATGACTTTGGCTACAGGCACAGCCATCTTGGTATTGCCACCAGCATCTCCCGCCGTGTAGTAGTCGAACTTTCCATAACTTAGAAGGGCAATGCAACAGGTTCCGTTCTCGTAGGGTATCGTTGAGCCGTATGCGTCTATGACGGTCTGTCCGTTCCAGTATTCGCCGTTTACTCCATAATTGAAAATCTTGAAGCCAGGGTAGGCTGCCTTGTTGTACAGCAGGGTGAGCTGGTCTGCGGTACCGATACGGAAGCGCTCCATCTTGAGCCCTTTCTTGGAAGTCGCATATTTTACGAACTCAGAATAGTCTCCCATGGCGCCCGCACTGTAACTGGTAGCGCTTTGCTCGATGAATCTGTACTCGGGGTCGTCCGCGGACCAGGCCCGGTCTATCAGCTTATCGTAAGGCAAGGTGGTGTACAGGGCCATCATGCCGGTCATGGTGTAGCCTTCGCTGCTCACAATGAATCCCTTGCCCTTGCATGTGCCGAAGTGGTCCGTGTGGAAATGGCTCATTACCGCATAGTCTATCCTGTCATGCCCTGTAGCTTCCAGGAAATGCTTCATGTACTTGGACTGGGCGAAATACGGACGGGTATTGGCATTCGGCCTTTGGACTACGGACACTGGCGATGAAGTGGAAGTTACAATTTCGCCTGCGTCGATAAACATGGAGGTACCGTCCGGCAGGATAAAGAAGGTACACTCTCCGCGGCCGGTGCTGACGGCATGGATATCCAGCCAGCCTTCCGCCCAGGCAGGCAGCACCTCACCCGCGACAGCCTCGTCAGGCTGTTTGGTATTGCCGGGCTGGGTTTTGCCGCCGTTGTCATCCGGCTTCTCGCCGCAGCAGGGCAGCAGCGTAAGCGCGGCTGCCAAAATAAAGTGTTTTACTCGCATTTGAAAGGTCCGTCTATAGATTTAACTCTGTATTCGAAATCCGTATCATCCAGTACAAGCACATAGTACTCATGTCCCCCGGGCATCACACGTATCACCACATGGCCGCCGATGCCGGCAGCACGCTCGTAGACGTCGCCATGGAGCCGCAGCTGGTTTTCTCCCAGGTTGGTGAAATAGTAATACTTCGGTCCGGGATAGACCGCGTCGGACAGGAGCCTGTCGACCACCGTATAGTCCGGCTGGATCTCACGGTCAGTGAAGACCTGCGTCACCACCACCCTGGACTGATAGATACCCATCGTCTCATCTTTCATGCAGTGGTACGAGAAATGATGGTCGGCCTTCATGGCCTCTATCTTGCGTCCTATGGCCCGGGCCACGGGAAGGGCCACACGGCCGTTGCCGCCGGCATCGCCTCCGGTGTAGTAGTCGAAGTCGCCGTAGCTCAGGAGGAAGCAGCAGGAAGCCCCATTTTCCTTCATATCGCCGTCCTCATATACATTTACGGATTTCTCGCCATCCCATACTATCCCGCCAGCAGCATAATTGAAGATTCCGAAGTTGCGGTAGCGGCACGGCCGGTGGAGCAATTTAAACTGCTTGCTTTCTCCCACCCTGAATCTCTCTGCCTTCATGCCGTCATGGGCGGTGGCGTAGCGCACGAAATCCTGATAGAACGTGCATTTGGAGCTGGACGGCAGCCATACGCTGTCGTATTCCGGATAAGAGCGGTCAATGAGTTTGCGTATGGGAAGTTCCGCCTGGAGCGCTGATATGCCGGTAAGGGCGTAGCTGCGCACGGAATCCGGGGCGCTCCATTCCGCCTCAGTTCCGAAATGATCTGAATGATAATGGGTTATAAGCGCATAATCCAGGGCTCCGCGGGAACGGCGGGGCATGAAATGGCGTATATACTCCACGTATACCTCGTAAGCCCGTACGTCCGCGTTCGGACGCGGTGCCACCGCAGTATACTTTCCGGACGGAGTCCTGAAAGATTCCCCGGCATCCACAAGCAAGGTAGTGCCGTCCGGAAGTATGAAGAAGGTGCATTCTCCCCTGCCTGAGTTGATGGCGTGTATGTCGAGGCAGCCCTCATGCCATGCAGGCAGAGGGGAACCTACGACAAAGGCCGCAGCCAGAAGTGAGACGAGCAGGCCCGTCATTTCTTTGTCACTTTTACATCGAACACGAAGATACGCGGGGCGTTCTTCTCGCCCTTGGGGCAGTCTATCATCAGCCTGGTGGCCGGAGTGATTCCGCTCACATCCATACGCAGATGGGAAACAGGCTTGTCCACGTCCGCGTTGTCCCATGAATGAGGGAAGAGGTCATTGTCGGGAATTGCCAGGGTGGCGCCTCCGTCAGAGAACTGCGAATAGCTACCGGAAGCCTCTTCGAAGCTGCTGCCTGTCTTGGCGGAAACATATGCGTCACGGGTTATCGACGCCGCCTTGAAGCTGCCGCCGCCAAGCAGTTTGATGTAAACAGGGTCGGTTGAGGTAGTTGAGAAACGGGCGATATCTATCTCAATCAAAGCGTCCGCAGTGCCTTGTACGGCAGAGAATGCCGGCGTAGTCATGGCGCCGGCAATGGTGCCGGCGCATAGCTGCATCGCACCGGGCCTCTCCGCAGCGTAAGTGAACACCCAGTCCTGAAGACCGTACGCCTGCATATAGGACGGCAGGGCTTCGGCTGCAGAAGAAGTATCGTCCGGATAATCGAATGGGAAGTTACCGACGTTCTGGGTGACGGAAGCAGAAGCAGGAAGGTATCCGTCGTAAACATCTACCTTGCTGCCTATGCCTGCGGCAGGAGCGATATAGTCTCCGCCCATGGTGCAGAGGTCGAAATCCTCATGGAAAATCACGGACGGATCCTCAGCTCGCACAACATTTATCCTGTACCTTGGCGCTGAAGGGTCGGTGACATCCGCGACTACGCGAATCTTTCCGGGGCTCTCAAGCTCCACGGTGAAAGGATTGTCGGCAATCTCGATGGGAGACATCGTGCCTATGGCGCGCTTCACATAATAAGTTAGCTTACTCTTTCCGGCGGTCTTGATGGCTCCCACCGGAAGGGCGGAATTGTTGGATGATATAGTACCAAGGCCTCCTGCGCCGGAACCGGTAGCGAAGCCGTAGGGAACGCCGTCCAGTTCTATGGTGAAACTGGTGGAAGCAGGAATTTCAAACTCGCCTTCATAAACGTTTGCAACGCTCTCCTCCATCTTTACGCGGCGGCCGTCCAGGTTGATCCGGCACGGAGGCGCCTGCACTTCGGAGCATACCACATTCATGGCGCAAAGCTCGGCGCGGCTCACTCCCACTGAATACTCACTGAGAGGCTGGGAGATTACTTCTACGCCGTCAGCGTCTATAAAAGATGCATTGATGGCAGTATAGTCGGCTGCGGGCACGGGCAGGAAGGCCAGGACACTCTTGCCAGCGCTCTTAACAGCCAGCTCCGCCCCACTGCCGTCAACAGCGTCTGAAGGCCTGATTCCGCGATCCAGAACATCTGAGACCTTGCTCTTAAAAGTGCCGCTCAATGCACCGTCGGGGCTGGAAAGCAACACCCTCTCGGCTCCGCCGGGATAGTTGGACATGTTCAGGCGAAGGAAGCCCAGGGCCTGCTTGAAATCCACCTGCCAACTGTCCTTGATGGCAGCCACCATTATTCCGGTGTAGCCGGAAGATGTATCGTATTTGCCTGGGATCTTGAGAGTAAGGTCTTCCCCGCCGAGGGAAACCACGGCAGAAGCAGGATAAACCGCGACACGGCCTATTTCCTTGCCGGAGGGAATGGTTCCCTTGAAAGTGGCGCGCTTGGTATCGCCCGTACCGTCGAGACCGAACTCTACGAAGCTGCCGTCAGAGCATGCGACGGCAATCTTGTCCGCCCTCTCCCATACTCCGTGGCCCTTGTCGTCCATATAGACTTTTGTCTCCAGATTCTCGAACGAGGCCAGGAGAGTCACCTCACCGGTACGGTGGAAGGTCTCGTCCGGATTCCATGTCTCGTAGCTGTAATCCTTGCAGCCGGCCATAAGGGCGGCGACTGCAAATATTGCAATATACTTTTTCATACTCATCGTCTGTTAATAGCCGGGGTTCTGGTCTTCCTGATTGATGGCCGGGTTGGTACGGATTTCCGTATCCGGAAGCGGCCAGAGCTCGTCCTTGCCCACCTGGTAGCACATAGTGAGCAAGGTCCTGAGGTTGAACGCCTTGCCGTCCCAGGTGCTGGAGGGATCGTAGCTGACCGTCCAGTTCTCGTCTATGACGGGCTTGGCGTTGGAGAGGTTGTTCTTGAAAGCGGGAGCGTACTGCGGGCCGTTCATAACCTTGACGGCAAGCGCCTGGCCGTCGGAGCCCGTCCAGCGGCGAATGTCGAACCAGCGGAAGCCTTCGGCGCAAAGCTCCACGGTGCGCTCATAACGCAGGGCGCTGCGGAGTTCGGAGCGGTCCAGGGTAGTGACCTTTGGCATCTTCACCCTCTGGCGTACACGGTTAATGTCGCTCTGCGCCCTCTTGAGGTCGCCGCCTTCCATCTCGATATTGGCTTCTGCATCTATGAGGAGCAGCTCGGCATAACGCATGATGCACACGTCCAGCTCATCCTCGTAGTTCTTGGTAATTGTCTCGCCGTAGTAGGCCTTGTCTGCATACTTGCGCCACAAATAACCGCCCGGGCCCTTTGTGCCGTTGGGACCGTACTCGCTCTTGTTGCCGGAGACGTCGTTATTGTTTACCATGGCACCTGTGTTATAGTCGCGCACCTGCTTCACGGCGGGGTCGGTAGAGTATCCGACATTGTTGATGCGGGTGTCGGACCTGAGGCAGAAGAGGTCGAGACGCGGGTCCCTGTGGGCCCATGGATCCTGCCAGTTGTAGAGCGGTGACTCGGTAATCGACTTGCCGTCGGTACACTGGAAGGTGTCCATGAGTGCCTGGGACGGGCCGCAACCGGCGGCGCCGTTGGCAACACGGGAAGAATAGGTATAGATCTGGGCGTGAACGTTGGAAGCGGCCAGCTTGTTATACTGAATAGCCCACATCCACTCGTCGCAGGTCTCTCCCGCAAAGCCGAAGAGGTTGGAAGCCGACGGCTCACCTTCGGTTGCGGCGTTAGGATAGTAGGTGCAGTCGAGGGGCTCGAGGGTATATACGCCTTCCGCAAGCTCCATGGCTATGCGGGAATACTTGGCGGCATCGGCATAGCGGCCCCAGTTAAGGCAGATTCGTGCCTTGAGAGTGTAGGCCGCAGCACGGCCAAGGCGGCAGGTGCCCCATTTTGCCTTCTCCCACCGGACAGGAAGGGCATCCAGCAGTTCGTCGTCCATATCCTTCAAGATACGGTCTATGACCTCCTCCCTGGGCGTACGGGCGTAGACGTAATCTTCCAGGGTCAGGCAATGGTCGATGAAGGGAATGTCACCGTAGAACTGGCAGCCCATATCGTAGATGTATGCGCGGAGGCTGAGCAGTTCTGCTTTGAACTGCAGGTAGGTCTCCTCTGACATCTTGTCCTTGATATTGTCCAGCTTGTCCAGCACCAGATGGATACGGCCTGCCGTCTTGTAGATGCGGCCGTAGAGATATGTTGCAGCGCTCGTGGTCTGGGTAAGGGTGGATGTAACGAAAAGGTTCCAGCTGCTCAAGCCCACGCGGGTGGTGCCTATATCGGTAATGTTGTCTGTAAACCTGGTAGGAAAATTGCAATATTGCTGCTCGCTGTTGGCAAGGTTCTTATAGCTCACGAGCACACCGCTCAGGGCCTCTTCCTCGCTGGCGGGGAAAGTGCCGGTGGAAGGGCCGTTCAGGGGATAGCGCTCCAACGCCTTGTCGCAGCTGCAGAGGGCGAGCGTAGCGCTCAGAATAAGTATAATTGTCTTTTTCATAGCGCTTTAGAATTTGATGTCAACTCCGAATGTGTAGGTGGAAACCAGAGGATAGTTCGTAGCGGTGGCGCCGGCCTGCACGCCGTCGCCGCTGGTGGTGAACATGTTCTCCGGATCGTATCCCTGCCAGTAATTGGTGAGGGTGAGGAGGTTGGTGGCGTTGGCGAACAAGGTGAGCTTGCTAACGCCTATTCTCTTGAGGGCCTTCCTGGGGAGGGTGTAACTGAGCTGTACGTTCTTCAGGCGGCAGTAGGATGCATCCGCCATCCAGAACGACGAATTCTTCTTGTTAAGCTCGCTGGCATAGCTCAGACGGGGATATTTGCCGTCCGGCGTTTCAAGGGTCCAGCGGTCCAGGTGTTCAACCCGGAAGGTACCGCCCTGCACGCAGGGCTGGGTGTAGTAGCCGTCCAGGTAGGCGTTCAGCTTGCCTACTCCCTGAAGCTGTGCGCTCAGGCTGAAGCCCTTCCAGCCGAGACTGAATACGGCGCCATAGGTCCAGCGGGGAATGGTACAACCGATTATCTGCCGGTCCTGGTCGTCTATCTTGCCGTCGGGCGCGGGAATCTTGTTGCCCTTGGCGTCAAGGACGAATTCGCCGTTCTCGTCGACCTGGAAATCTCCTGCCACATCTTCGTAGATAAGGTCACCCGGTTTGGTTTCCATTCCGTACTGAGGGCAGGTTGCGTTGACCACGTCGGCCTCTTCCTGAGTGCGGGCCATGCCTATGCACTTGAGGGCGTAGATGGAACGCACCGCGTAGCCTTCCTCGTTACGCAGCAGGCTGCCGTCCGCAGTTCCCTTCATATCCGTGATGGTGTTCACCACGTCGCTCAGGTTGGCATCCACGCCCCAGTTCCAGTCGCCCTTGGAATCGTGGTAGCCGATACCCAGTTCCCAACCCACGTTGCGCACGGTGCCGGCATTCTGGTAAGGTGCCGAAAGGCCTATGGACGAGGGGATGTCCAGCTGCATCAGGATGCCGTAGGTGTTCTTGTAGTACCAGTCGGCTGTGATATCGAACTTGCCCAGCAGGGCGGCGTCCATACCCAGATCGAACATTTCCGAGGTCTCCCATGTAATCTCCTCGTTGGCCAGGCTGTTAAGGCCCACGATGGGATATATCATGCCGGCCGCCGAGATGCTTGAAATCGTAAGGGACTGCACGGTGGGATAGTAGTCCGAGCCTATGTTCTGGTTGCCCAGCTGGCCGTAGGAGGCGCGCAGCTTGAGCTCGTTGACCGTCTTCTTCATGCCCTTCATCCAGGGCTCCTCGGAAATGCGCCATGCCGCGGAAGCCGAAGGGAAGATGCCCCACTGATGCCCCTTGGCAAAGCGGGATGAACCGTCGAAGCGGATGTTGGCCTCAAAGAGGTAACGCTCCTTGAAGTTGTAGTTGAGCCTGCCGAAGAAGGAGGCCAGCGCCCACTGGTAACGGGCCCCGGCGTTCTCCTTGAGCTCGTTGTCCGCACCGGCGTTGATGGTATGGTATTCCGGATAGGCAAAGTCGCGCCTGTAGGCCTCCAGAGTGCGGTTGTCCATATCCTCGTAGGAGGCGCCGGCCAGCAGCTGGACCTCATGGGCGTCGGCGAACTTCTTATGAGCCTTGGCCGTGAACAGATAATTGCCGTACAACGTGTTGCTATGGCTCTCGCGCAGGGAGTTGTATTCCCTGTTCTTAATAGGCGATACGGTGCCGTATGCATCTGAATAATAGGTTACCAGGTCGGTGAAGTTGCTGGTGTAGCTGAGGGCGATGCGGGGCGCCACCGTGCCTTCCAGGGTAAGCCATTCGAGAGGCTTCCAGGTGAGCGCCGCAGCTCCGGAGAGACGGTATGCATCCGCTGTCACCTGGCCGCCCAGCCCCTGGTCCATCATGGGCAGAGGGTTGACGGTACCCCCGGTGAACGGAGCGTAGGTGCCGTTGGACCATTCTGCAAGGAAAAGCGGATCGCGCGCGTTCATGAAGCCGAAGAAGCTGCTCTGGTAGGGACTGTAGTGCCTGCGGCCGAAGCTTCCGGACAAGTCGAAGCGGAACGACACGTAGTCGTTGATATCCACGTTCATGTTGTTGCGGAAGTTGTAGCGCTTGTAGTCGGCGCTCTTCACTATACCGTTCTGGTCCAGATAGCCGAAGGTGGTGAGCGAGCGCATCTTGCCGGAGGTGGCGCTCAGGCTCAGCGAGTGATTGTGAGTGAGACCGTTGCCGTTGAGCACGTGCTCACGCCAGTTCACTATGGGGAAACTGTCCGGATCCAGATAGTTGTTCTTGAGGTAGTTGGCGATGTACTCGTCCGTATAGATGGAGGTATTGCCGTCATTCTCCGTAGCTTCGCGGTTGAGAATCATGTAGTCCACCGGGCCTACGGTATCGGGCGTGGTCGTAGGGGTCTGCCAGCCAACGTAGCCGCGGTAGCTGACGCTCGACTTGCCCTTGTCTGCACGTTTGGTAGTGATAAGGATCACTCCGTTTGCGGCACGGGAACCGTAGATGGCCGAAGATGCGGCATCCTTGAGCACGGATATCTTGTCTATCTGGGATGCATCCACCGCGTTCATGCTGCCTTCTATTCCGTCTATGAGCACCAGAGGTGCGGCACTGGATTCGCCGAAGGTACCGATACCGCGGATGCGGATATTGCCGGTATCAGCGCCAGGGCCTCCGCCGTTCGTGGTTACGGTAACGCCGGGTATGGCGCCCTGGAGGGCGGTGGAAGCCTGCACGATGGGCTTGTTATCAAGCACTTCGGAGGAAATAGCGCCGACGGCTCCCGTAAGGTTGACCTTCTTCTGGGTTCCGTAGCCCACTACTACTACGTCGTCCAGGAACTCGGCGTCGGTTTCAAGCTCAACTATATAGCCATTGCTTTGTCGGCCAACCCTGAGCCTTGAGTCACGGAAACCGAGGAATGAGATAATAAGGGTATTGCCTTCTTTCGCCGCAATGGCAAAGTTGCCGGCATTGTCGGTAACGGTGCCGGTGGATGTCCCTTCCACGAAAACGGAAGCTCCGGGGAGCGGAAGTCCGTCCGGGTCCATTACTTTTCCTCTTACAAGGCCGTCGGACTCTTGCCTTGAGGGAGTTCTGGCAATGTTGCTCAGGACGATGTTGCCGTCGATGACCGAAGCTTTTACGTCGGTCCCTTTGAACAGTTCTTCCACGATTTCCAGCACATCACGGTTTGTCGCGGATATGCTGACTAACCGGTTCTTGTCGAACGCGGCGTCATTGAAGAAGAACGTAAAGCCGCTCTGTTGCTCGATCATCTTCATCACGGCCAGCACAGGTTGCCGCTCGGCCTTGACGGAGATCGTTCTGGTCTGCGCGCTAAGCATGGTGGTGCCGAGCAGTACGCAGAAACAAAAAAGCAGTCGTCTCAGTGTCTGGTTAGTTTTTCTCATATTTAGTATACCAAAATCTTTTGTCTACCTGTAATGTTCTGGGAATCAGCTCCCTTGATGTCATAATCGAAGTGGATACGGGTAGTCCGCCTAAAGTGTTCGAGAACGACTTCCAGCCGCTGTCCGGTGAAAGTACCGGTGTATCGCTGGGTGAGCAGCTCGTCGTTCCGCACCAGGAATTCCACATTGAAGCGGTTGCCTATCTGGCGCAGGGCTTCCTCGAGGCTGGTGTTTTCGAGAACAATCTTGCCGTCTTTCCAGGAAGCGGCAGTGTTCAGGTTGATCCTGTTGTGGGACAGTTTTCCGGTAGAAAGGTTCCAGGCGTAGCAGTCCCCGGGCCGCATGGTAACGGAGGTATTAAGACCGCCCTTCGCCGGCAGGGAAAGCCTCACGGAACCGTTTATCAGGGAGGTCCTCACCTGGGTATCCCCGGGGTAGGCCTCCACATCGAACTCTGTGCCCAGGACCTCTACGGTGGCATCCTTGGCATGGACTATGAAAGGCCTGCTTTCCTGTCTGGCCACTTTGAAATACGCCTCCCCCTCGAGCTGGACCTCGCGGGTATCTCCGAAGCGTACCGGATAATGGAGGGTGGAATTGGAGTTGAGCCATACCTGACTGCCGTCAGGAAGCGTTGCCGCAGCCGTCATGCCGGCTACCGAGTTGACGGTTACCTCGGTGGGCTTGTCGTCCCTGTAATACTGCCAGGCGAACCAGCAGGCCATCAGGAAAAGCGGCAGGGCCATGATAGCGGCAATCCTTTGAACGTTGGACATGAAACTCCGCCTGCTGCTGCAGCGCATCCGGGAATGGACATTGCGAAGGGCAGCCTCAGTTTCATTGCTATCAGGAGCCTCCATATTGGCGAGAAGATACTCCAACCGGCAGTATTCTTCCGCAGTCCTGCGGTGTTCCGCGCTCTCGCATACCCATTCATCGACAATCTTCCCCTCCTCAACAGACAGTTTGCCGGAGAAGTAGTCGGGAAGAAGCCTTTCAATAGAATCATTCGATTTCATACCCTATAGACAATTAACCGGGGCTTCACCCTAGACCGGGTTTTCACTTTTTTGCAAAATTCTTTATATTTGCCGCGACATGTTCGACGACAAGCATATGTTTGAACTGGTCCGCCAGGGAGACAAAGACGCCTTCGACCGCCTTTTCCGCCGCTGGTATCCGGTGCTTGTAGCCTATGCCTGCCGTTTCGTTCCTTGTGAAGACGCCGAAAACGTGGTCCAGGACGTCATGTTCACGCTGTGGAAGCGCGCCGCCGCCACCTCCATCTCTGCAGGACTGTCTTCTTATCTTCACGCCGCCGTTCGGAACAGCTGTCTCAACCTGCTTGCCAGGAACAGACATCTGGACCGCTACAACTCGGCCGTGAGAATGTCTGTCATGGAAGTCTCGGACAGTATGGAGTACGCCGGTGCCCGCGAACTGAGCGCCATGCTGGGCAAAGCCCTCGCCGGACTTAGCGAAGAGCAGCGCCGGACTTTCGAAAAAAACCGCTTCCAGGGCAAGAAGTACACGGAGATTGCCGCCGAAGAAGGCGTCTCCGTAAAAACCGTGGAATACCGCATCTCCTCCGCTTTGCGCGAACTCCGTCTCGCACTTGCCGAGTGGCTGTGATTCAGCGTTTTATTTTGCCGTATAGGGACCGAAGATGGCCTTGACCCTGTATTCCTGGTCGGTATCGTCCAGGACATACACGTAGTAGGAACCGCCTCCCGGAAGCACGCGCACGACCACATGGCTGCCGGAGCATCCTGAATTGATTCTGAGTCCCGGAGTAACGCTCACATCCTCTGAAGCTACTGTCGATTCAACCCCTTCCTCGTCGGACTGTTTTACAAGCACTTCAACGCTGGCCACTTCCAGGGTTAAGGGAATCTCACTGGATACATCGGTACGGATTCTCGCTTCTTTCACCTTATATTGAGCGAGTGGAAGATTGATGTCATTGATATCGAAAGGTATGCTCTCCGGGAAGTCGCTTGTGAGCGCAAGATAAGACTTATATCGGTAAGCCAATGAAAAGCTGCCAAGGCCGCCGGACGGATCTTTCTCAAGCATAGCCCCAGGAAGATGCAAGACCAGTTTATCCAATTGGATATCGTAGAAAGCCTTCCCTCCGGGACGTTCTACCCGCAGTATCTCACTGTCCGGCGTGGTCGCTGCCACCTTTGCCCTGGAGAACTCCTGAGAGACTATGGTCTCGGCGGGGCTCTCGTCCTCCGGAGATGATGAAAGAGTCACTCTGCCGGACACGGATATCTCCTCCGTGAGGGGATTCCCAGCAAGCAACGAGAACACCTGCTGAGACGGGCTAAAGCCGAAGTTTGCAAGGATGGAAGCCGTTGTACCAAGATTACCGGAAAAATCATTTACCGGCAAATCTGTCGGTTTAGTCTTGTCTGGAAGGAAGAGCGCTATGAGCATCACCGGATTCGAATATGCCGGCCCTTCTTCCTCAATGTAACATAGGAGTATATTTTACACCAAAGCTCCAGACTGGAGTAAAATACAAGTCCATTTGGCGCTTCTGAAGAATAGCCACCAAAAAGACAAATCGGCCACGCAGCACACTTAGGTATAATTGACAAAAATGGTTGGTGATTGTGACATTTGTGGTTGGTGACGGCCG
>CAMKQN010000022.1:0-25995 GCA_946414935.1 uncultured Bacteroidales bacterium | reverse complement strand
GTGGTGCTGGCGGGAGTTGAACCAGCGACACATGGATTTTCAGTCCATTGCTCTACCACCTGAGCTACAGCACCATTTCCCATAGCGGGATTGCAAAGGTATAAATAATTTAAGACTTTCCAAATTATTTTTTATATTTTTGTCTTTGTATGCCCGAGGAATGTTTCATACAAGTTATTCTGCCGCTACGTTTGGAGTGGATTCCCTGGTACAAGGCTCCTCGTCCCCTCGCTCCCGGCACACGGGTATCCGTGTTTTTCGCCCACCGTACATACACCGGAGTCGTGTGCGACTCCTTGTCGCTGCCTGCGATTGACCCGGCCAGAATCCAGAGCATAATAAAAGTGCAGGAAGAACTCTCTCCCGTCAGCAGGGAAGAAATGCAGTTCTGGGAATTCCTTTCAAGTTACTATCTCTGCACGATAGGGGAAGTATATAAGGCAGCTTACCCGGCCGGCAAAATCAAGAGCGAACAAACGGCCGCCAACATCCTGGATAGGCTCCGGCAACGGCTCGCCATACGGGAAGAAGCCCTCGGCAAAAAGCATAAAGACAGCGTCCGCGAACGTCTGGAGGCCGAAAGAGACGCTATCAAATCCCAGATTGCCGCCATGACGAAACTTCCCTACTCTCGCGCGCACATTGCCGGCAAGCCCTCCAAGCCTCTGCTCCTCACCGGAGGCGGCCGATTGAACGAATACCTCAAGCGCACCGGGGATGCCCTTGCCAAAGGACTGAATGTCCTGCTGCTCACGCCCGAAATCGCTGCTGGAGAGCAGCTGGCGGACGTTTTCGGAGACGCCTTCCCGGGACAGGTCCACACAGTCAACTCCCACATCACCGAAACCCGCCGCCGCAGGATAGCGGAAGATGTCCGCAGCTTCGGGGCGCAGGTGGTAATAGGTGCCCGCAGCGCCCTATTCCTGCCGTTCAGCAGGCTGGGGCTTATCATCGTTGAAAACGAGCAGGACATTTACTACAAGCAGACAGAGCCGGCACCGCGCTACCACGCCAGGGACGCCGCAGTAGTGCTGGCCCGCATACACGGGGCCGAGATACTGCTCGGCTCCCCGGCCCCATCCCTGGAATCTTACCATAACGTACAGACAGGCAAGTATTTATACAAGGAGGTGCCGGCCGAATTGCCTCCAGTGACATTGATCGACATACCCGCGGAACGCCGCAAGAACGGCATGTTGGGGCCCCTGTCCCGCAAACTGCTGGAAGCTGCGGCAGCCGGTAAAGGGCCGGTAGCTCTCATACGCGGCTGGGAAAAACCGGAGGAAGTTCTGGAACTCGCCGCAAAGCACCTGGGGCACATCCCTACGGACATCTTTACCATCCAGCAGGCCCGTCTGGCAGAGCTCGGGAAATATGCGGTCGTAGCCGTACTGCAAGCCGACGCCCTCTTTCCGGAAGAAGGATTCAGGGCCGACGAGAGGGCGGTGCAAGCGCTTTCGATGCTTCGCGAGCAATGCAACGGCCTGTTCCTGGTGCAGACGGCCAAGCCGGAACACCCCGTCTTCAGTAATCTGGAAACCATTTACACCCGGCTCCTGGAAGAACGACGCCAGTTTGAGCTGCCGCCCTTCACCCGCCTCATTGACACCGACTTCGGAGGCCGGAAAGAGCGCCTCACGCTGCCGTCGGACGGGAGCCTCGCCATCCGCAAGAAAGAATTATGGGAACGTGCCGTCGCCTTCGAAAAGAAGAGCGGAGGCCGGGCCCGAGTAACCATAGATGTTGACCCAATAGCATGAAAATCATTATCATCGGCGCCGGCCCCGGCGGTTATGAGACTGCAGCGGAAGCCGCAGCAAGAGGAATTGAAGTAGTACTGGTAAGCGACGGCCCCCTGGGAGGGACCTGCCTCAACGAAGGCTGCATCCCCACCAAGGCCCTGTGTGCCATGGACGCTCCGGACCAGGAGCGCAAACGCGCTGTGATAGAGCAGCTTGCGGGAGGCATCAAGCAGCTCCTCCGCTCCCCTCTCATCACGCTCTTGCACGGGAAAGCCAGGCTCACAGGCCCGCACAGCATAGATGTAGTGCCTTCCGACGGCGGCGGCACCATACACTTCGAAGCGGACGCCCTTATCATAGCCACCGGTTCAGTGAGCGCCTCCCTGCCCATCCCCGGTGCCGGACTGGCCATAGACTCCCGCGCCATGCTGGAGCTCACCGAAGTACCCCGGAAGCTCTGCATCATAGGAGGCGGTGTCATAGGCCTGGAGTTCGCCTCCATATATCGTAAATTCGGCTCCGAAGTCACCGTGCTGGAGTTCTGCCCCAACATACTCCCCCGCTTCGACACGGACGTGGCCAAACGGCTCAAAGCCTCCCTGGCTAAACGTGGCATAGCAATAGAGACTTCCGCCAGGGTGACGGAAATCGACGGCTCCAAGGTACGCTGGACAAAGGGTGAAAAGAGTTTCGAAACCGAAGCCGACTGCATTCTCATGGCCGTGGGACGCCGTCCGGCGCTGAGTTCGCTGAACCTCGACGACATAGGCCTGGAATACAGTCCCCGAGGCATAGTGGTAGATGCCGATATGCAGACCAACGTGCCCGGAGTTTACGCAGTGGGCGATATCACCGGAGGGATGATGCTTGCCCACGTGGCTGCTGCGCAGGGGCGCAAGGCCCTCGACCACATCTGCGGCAGGAGCGACGGCATCGATTTCTCAGTGGTGCCTGCAGCCGTTTTCACGGTACCTGAGGCGGCCTGCGTCGGCCGCAGCGAAGAGGAGTGCGAAGGGATGGAGATAATGACAGGCAAGGCCAACTACAGAGCCAACGGCAAAGCTGTCGCCAGCGGCGAAGCTGACGGCTGGTGCAAAGTAATTGCCGATAGAGCAAGCGGCCGCCTGCTGGGTGCCCACATCCTCGGAGCCCACGCAGCAGACCTTATCCACGAAGCCGCAGCGCTGATAGCTCTCGGCGCCACAATCGGCCAGGCGCGCGATATCATCCACGCCCACCCGAGTCTCAGCGAAGTGCTGTACGCCGCTTTCGCTGCCTGTAAATAAATACATTGGGGGCTGACTAGAATTCTCTTAGTCAGCCCCCAAAATAATACCCCGGATTACAGCCGCTTCAGGATTTCTTCCGTCTGTGCTTCATATCCCGGTTTGCGGAGGAGAGCAAACATATTCTTCTTGTAAGCCTCCACGCCGGGCTGGTTGAAAGGATTGACTCCCAGCAAGTAAGCGCTTATCCCGCAGGCGGCCTCGAAGAAATAGAACAACTGGCCGATACAGAACTCATCTACCCGTTCGATGCTCACCTCGATCTGGGGTACGCCGCCGTCAATGTGGGCGAGCTTGGTACCCAGGGCGGCCATCGCATTGCAATGCTCCACGTGCTGGCCTGCGAGGTAGTTCAGCTGGTCGAGGTTCTGATCGTCACTGCCGATTACCACACTGCGGTTGGACTTTTCTATGCTTACCACCGTCTCGAACATGCAACGGTCGCCATCCTGGATGAACTGTCCGATGGAGTGAAGATCGGTAGTGAAATTGGCGGATGCGGGGTAAATACCCTTGCCGTCCTTGCCTTCGGACTCGCCGAAGAGTTGTTTCCACCACTCCCCGAGGAACATGAAACGAGGGTTGTAGGTAACCAGCACCTCTACCTTCTTGCCGAGCTCGAAATACTGCAGATTACGCATTGCAGCATACTGTACGGCAGGATTCCCGGCACTGCGCACGCTCACCTGGGACTTGGCGGCAGCCGCACCCTTCAGCATCGCGCGCACATCGTAACCGGCTACGCAGATAGGCAGAAGGCCTACGGGAGAGAGAACGGAGAAACGGCCTCCCACGTTGTCGGGCACCACGAAAGTACGGTATCCCTCCTGTGTAGACAGGGTCTTCAGGGCGCCACGGGCGGCGTCGGTCACGGCCACGATACGGGCCGCAGCTTCCTTCTTGCCGAAGCGCTTTTCAATATGCTCCTTGACAACACGGAACGCCACCGCGGGCTCGGTAGTGGTACCGGACTTGGATATGACTATGCAAGCGGGATTGCTGACCTCTGCAAGGTCCATCATTTCAGCCAGATACTCTTCGGAGAGGTTGTTACCGGCGAATACTACCCGGGGCTTGGCAGGGTCCTGGACGAACTGGTGGTTCAGGGCTTCAAGGGCACAGCGGGCTCCAAGATACGAGCCGCCGATTCCGATTACGACCACAAGGTTGACGCCTCTGGCCTTCCAGTCGTCGCGCACAGCCTCGCACTCGGCGATCAAAGACTCGGGAGTGCCGTCGGGCAGGGTCTTCCAGCCAAGGAAATCATTGCCTGCGCCGGTTTCCTTGTCCAGCACATCGTAAGCGGCAAGCGCCTTTTCCACATATTTCTGATAATCTGCTTCCTTTACGAAGGAGTTGCAACCTTTCAAATCTACTTTTACCATATTGCTATCGTGTATTATTTTTTTTTAAATTCCTTGGTTCCGAGGAGCTGGCGCACGAGAAGAGGCTCGTTGGTTGTAATGGCGTCCACTCCGATCTCTATCATGCTGTTGATGTCTTTTTCCTTGTTGACTGTCCAGGCATTGACCGACATTCCCCTGCTATGGGCCTTTTTGACCCACTCCGGATGGGCTTTCAGCATACCGTAGAGGTAATCCACTCCGTTTATGCCCTGGTTCGCATAAAGTTCCGGATCCTGATTGCCGATAAGGTCGGAAGAAAGGAACTGGTTTATGAACTCGGGGTAGTCTTTAGCTATAATGTCGCACATATGCTTGCTGAAGCTTATGAACAGCACACGGGAGGGGTCGAAGAGCTTGTGGGCCTTCACTGCGGCGATGGTCTTTTCCACAAGTTTGTCCTCACGGTCCGCACCGGGCTGCTTCTTGAGCTCGATTACCAGGATCGTGGTCTTGCTCTTTGCGGCCTGGACAAGATATTCGTCCAGGGTAGGACGGCGCTCCCCGTTGGGGAGGAGGTCATTGGCGAAATCCGCGAAATTGTGGGTAGCAATCTGCTTCCCGGCGATACTCGGATCGTGGTTCACGATAACCACATCGTCCGCAGTTATGTGGACGTCGCATTCGCTGCCCCATAACCCGGCATCCTGTGCGGCTTTCAGGGAGGCGATGGAATTCTCGCTCATTCCCGCCTGCTCACACTTCCAGAAACCACGGTGGGCAACTATTGCAACCGCTCCTTTCTGGTCTATTACCGGGAACCCGTTTTGGGGATTATGGGATATTTTCTTTGCTGAAGAACATGCCGCTATGGCCAGCACGGCCGCGGCTACTGCCGAAAATCTGAAAAGATGCATGATAGTGTTCAGTTAGTTCTGCAAAAATACCAAAAAAGAATTATATTTGCGATACCACATTATGAAAAAGTACATTCTTGCATTGGATCAGGGAACCAGCAGTTCCCGCGCCATTATCTTTAACCATGAAGGCACTCCCTGCGCAGTAAGCCAGAAGGAATTCACCCAGTATTTCCCCCAGCCAGGCCTGGTGGAACACGACCCGGAAGAAATCTGGTCCAGCCAGTATTCCGTAATGACGGACGTCATCAGGCAGTCCGGCATTTCTACCGATGAAATAGCCGCAATAGGCATCACCAACCAGCGCGAGACCACTATTGTGTGGGACGCAGAAACCGGAAAGCCCATATACAACGCCATCGTATGGCAGGACAGGCGGACTTCCGAGTATTGCGACTCCCTGAAGGCCCTCGGCCTGGCCGCAAAAGTACAGGACAAGACCGGCCTGCTTATAGATGCTTATTTCAGCGGCACAAAGATACGATGGATACTCGAAAACGTGGAAGGAGCCAGGGACCTGGCACGCTCCGGCCGGCTCCGCTTCGGCACTGTTGACAGCTGGCTTATCTGGAAGCTCACCGAAGGCCGCGTACACTGCACGGACGTGAGCAATGCCTCCCGTACCATGCTTTTCAACATCCACACCCTCCGTTGGGACGAAGAACTGCTTTCCCTGCTCGGCATCCCCGCGACCATGATGCCGCAGGTACGTTCCTCCAGTGAGGTTTACGGCTCCTGCGAGCTTATCGGCGGAGTTCCGGTAGCAGGGGCGGCAGGAGACCAGCAGGCCGCACTGTTCGGGCAGATGTGTACCGAAGCCGGCGAGGTGAAGAATACCTACGGCACCGGCTGTTTCCTGCTTATGAACAGCGGCTCCAAGGCCATCAAGTCGGAAAACAAGCTGCTTACCACCATTGCCTGGAAAATCGGAGACCGCGTAGATTACGCCCTTGAGGGAAGCGTGTTCGTGGCCGGTTCCATAGTCCAGTGGCTGCGGGACGGACTCGGCATTGTAAAGAGCTCCGCCGAGATCGAAGCCCTGGCGTCACAGGTACCGGACAGCGGAGGCGTCAGCCTTGTGCCTGCCCTTACCGGCCTGGGAGCCCCTTACTGGGACCCGTATGCCAAGGGCACTATTACCGGCATCACACGCGGTACTACGGCCGCCCATATCGCCCGGGCCGCACTTGAGGGCATCGCCTTCGAGACCATGGACGTGGTAAATGCCATGCGGAAGGATGCAGGACTGGCCCTGCGTTCGCTGAAAGTCGATGGAGGGGCATCGCGCAACAACCTGATGATGCAATTCCAGGCCGACATACTCGGCACCGAAGTGGTACGTCCCGTGGTCACTGAAACCACTGCCCTCGGAGCTGCATACCTGGCAGGTCTGGCCGTGGGCTTCTGGGGTTCCCTGGAAGAAC
Source organism: uncultured Bacteroidales bacterium (assembly GCA_946414935.1). Taxonomy (GTDB): domain Bacteria; phylum Bacteroidota; class Bacteroidia; order Bacteroidales; family UBA932; genus Cryptobacteroides. The sequence goes on along the minus strand of CAMKQN010000022.1, from coordinate 19,283 downwards.
TCAAGAGCCAATGGCAGGCGGAAAAGGTATTCAAACCGGAAGCCACCCAAGAGCAGGTGAACAAAGCGGTGGACGGATGGCGCAACGCAGTATCAAGAACTTTAAGTAAATAAACTATGGCACTTTTAACAAAATGTCTGTTCGAATTGGTAGGAACTTTCGTACTGATTCTCCTCGGTGACGGCGTCGTCGCCTGCACCACACTCAAGAAATCCAAGGGGTTCGGCGGAGGCTGGGTGGTAATCACCCTCGGATGGGGTCTGGCCGTTATGTGCGGAGTATTCATCGCCGGCCCTTATTCTGGTGCGCACCTCAATCCTGCCGTCACTCTGGGATTGGCGGCAGCAGGACAGTTCCTTTGGTCGGAAGTACTGCCTTATATTGTTGCCCAGATGGTTGGCGGCCTGCTCGGAGCCATAGCCGTGTACCTGTTCTATAAAGATCATTTCGACGCTACGGAAGATGCCGACACCAAGCTCGGCGTATTCTGCACCATGCCTGCAGTGAACAACAAATGGCGCAACTTCTTCTGCGAAGCGCTGGCCACCTGGCTGCTCGTATTCGTTATCCTGGTGTTCTCCACCAAGGAAAATGTGGTGCTGGGAATGGGCAGCCTGGGAGCTTTCCCCGTCACCTGCCTCATCATGGCGATAGGTATGTCCCTGGGAGGAGCCACAGGTTATGCTATCAATCCCGCCCGTGACCTTGCCCCCAGAATCGCCCACGCCATACTGCCCATAGCCGACAAGCGCGACAGCGGCTGGTCCTACAGCTGGGTGCCCGTATGCGGCCCGCTTGTGGGAGGATGCCTTGCCGCCCTCTGCTTTATGGTGATGTACGTTTAAGCTTTAATTATTGCTTTGTTGGTTTTACCGTCGATGCATATCTGCAGCGGCCGGGGGAATCGTACATGCCGCAGGAACTCCGTCTCCCGCACGGCGGGCAAAGCGTCCAGCACGCTGAAATCCAATAGTTCACCGTGGCGGGCATACGGGTTCACGTTTATGTAGCCTACATTGAAAGATGTAAGGTTCTGGAAAAAATGCGTCCCCTGGCTGGGGTCGATCTGGAAGTCCTCAAGGGAACACTCCACTATGGCCTTAGACTCGGATATGTCGCCCCAGCCCACGGGTACGCCAAGCGTAGGCTGGCTGGTGCCCCAACGGCCGAAACCTATCAGCACATAAGTCTTGTGCTCCCGTTGCATGGAAGCGTTGATTTCGGCCACCTGGCTTGCCATTTCCCGCGTCCGGAGCACGTCCCAGGCGGATTTCTTGAGATAAACCACGTCCTGGACATCTTCTATCCAGCCCACTCCGAGTGCGCATCCGGACTCAAGAAAAGCTCCGGAGCAGTCGATTTTATCCCAGTTCACCTCGGCAAAACGGGAATCCGCAGAAATCGGCCGTACCTGCAGCACTGAGAACACGGCGGAACCTTCCTTGTCGAAATCGGCGGCAAACTCCAGTTCCACCTCACACTTCATTTCCTTGCTGGAGATATCCAGCAGGGTGCAGAGTATCTCCGCCAGAGGGAAGGTGTTGTACTTCAGCATAGAAGCGAAGGTGATGTATTTCGGGCCTTCCGGTATGGCGGAATCCACGATGCGCATGTTCCCAAGGTCCCAGGTGGAAGCCACCTTTTTCAACGAAGGGAAGGCTGCACAGTCGGCAATGCCCAGACGGTCCAGGTTCACGGAATCGTTGATTGAAGCCGTGAATTTTTCCGGTCTGAGGTTCATGGCGTACATTACCCTCTGGGTATCACGCACGGTAAGGTCCGGAGTAGAAGTCTGGAGTACATGCTTGGGATATTTGGGCGAGAAACGCAGCACTTGTTCCCCGTCAACTACCGCCTTTCCCAGGCCGTAGGCAAGTTTCACGATGCCGTCTTCAGGCTTTTCGTGGCCTACCGGATAGAAATTGACGGAACGGGCTACGCCCGACAGCGTAGGGAAGAAATAATCGCCCTGTTTGCTGCCGCAGATTTCCTGAATCACAATGGCCATGCTTTCCTCCGAAATGACGTTGCCGGAAGAGACGATATAACTTCTGGCCGAGCCGAAAAAGACGCTTGCATACACGCTGGTGATAGCCTTCGAAATCATACGCAGTTGCTGGTCTTCGTTCTGGGCATAAGGCAGCATATACGTTGAATAGACTCCAGCAAACGGCTGATGGTAAGAATCTTCCAGCTTGGAAGACGAACGTATTGCAAGCGGATGCCGGACTACCCGTATGAACGCCCTCAAGGCCGACAAAAGGTCTGAAGGCAAAGGCGATGCAACGAATTCCGAGAGCAGTTCCGTATCGCTCAGGTCCGAATTGATTACGTATTTCAAGCCGTTATCCTTGATGAAACGGTCAAAATAGTCCGTGGTGACGACCAGCGTCCGCGGCACCATGACCCGCACATCTTCCCATTTGTCGTACAGTTCGTACTTGTGCAGGATATGGTTCAAGAAGGCCAATCCGCGAGCCTTTCCTCCTATGGAACCGTTCCCGTAGCGGGAGAACCAGATTGCATCGTTGTATGCCTCCGGGTTGAAGGCCGCCACTACTCCCTGTGCCTGGGCGATACGATAGTCGTGTATGGCGCGGAGGTCGGCGCGGCGATGGGTTTCTATATCTTCGTAGTCTTCGGAGCGAATTGGGCTGAGCTTGCGTCCGAGCCCGAAAAGTCCCCTGGCAAACAGCCATTTAGAGAGGTAATTGTTGTCCGTAAGCCTGCGGAATGCAGCAGGCGGAATACTGCTCAATACTTTTTCAAACTCATACAAATCGTGGGCACGGGCAATTTCCAGATGCGTATCAGGGTCTATCACCACGAAATCACCGAAGCCGAATTCCCTCTCCATATACTCTCCAAGCTCCTGGGTAAGTGTTTTAGACTGCTTGAGCAGGAATCCGGCCTTGAGCTTGGACGCCACCGGCCTCATGCTCTCCTGGGAAGACTGCATAAGGAAGGGCATACGGGGATTCTCCTTGCGCACCAGCTTGCAGAGGTCCACACCGGCATCTATCTTTTCAGTTGAAGGGCTGTCGCCGCTATGGAGCACAAAGCCTATGTCCGAAATGATACCGAGCAGATTCTTGCCGTACTTGTAATAATACGCCAGCGCGTCCTGGTAGTTGGTGGCCATCAGGATTTTGGGACGGGAACGCTTGCGAAGCACCTGCTGCTGCTCGTTGAGGGCATCTTTTACGGACTCTTTGTTCTGCTGAAGTACCAGGTTGTAGAGTGCCGGAAGATAGGTCGAATAGTATTTTATGGAGTCTTCCACAAGCAGGATAGCCTGCACGCCATGCTCCAGGATGTCTTTTTCGGCGTTCATCCTGTCTTCCAGCAGCTTGATAATGGCTATTATCAAGTCCGTCGAATAATTCCAGCAGAATACGTAATCTATACACTTCCGGCCGGACTCCTCAATCTTGCGGTAAACTTCACGGGAAAACGAGGAGAGCAACACCACGGGCATATCGGCGTCGTATTCCTTAGCCTTTACGGCAAAATCGAACACGCTGATTTCGCCCACATAATACATAGTTATGACCAGGTCGAAACGTTCCCCGGCCTCGAAGAGGGAAAGGGCTTCCGCCGTAGAAGGCACCCTGTGGATGCGAGGAGGATTACTGAGGTTCAGTTCGGCGTATTCCTGGGCTATCTGGGTATCTATCCTTCCGTCCTCTTCCAGCGAGAAACTGTCATAACTATTGGAAACCAGGAGGATATTGCGTATCCTCCTGGCCATCATTGTATCGCTCTCCTTCATAAACTACACTAATCCCTGGTCCATCATCGCACCGGCTACTTTGAGGAAGCCAGCAGTGTTGGCACCTTTGACATAATTAATGTATCCGTCTTCGCAAGTGCCATATTTCAGGCAAGCGTCGTGGATGTCCGTCATAATCCGGCGGAGGTGATTGTCAACTTCTTCCGGAGTCCATTTCTGGCGTATGGAATTCTGGGTCATTTCCAGACCGGACACAGCCACGCCGCCGGCATTGGAAGCCTTGCCCGGAGAGTACAGGAGCTTTGCGGCCTGAATGAGTTCGATAGCCTCCGGTGTGGTGGGCATATTGGCCCCTTCGGTAATGCAGATGCAACCATTGGCAATCAGCTTGCCCGCCCCCGTGGCATCCAGCTCGTTCTGGGTAGCGCAAGGAAGAGCGATGTCGCACTTGACTCCCCAAGGCTTGGCTCCGTCACCGAAATACTCTGTGCCGGGGTATTTCTTCGCGTACTCTTTGATCCTGCCCCTCAGCACATTCTTGAGCTGCTGCACATAGCTGAACTTTTCTTCGTCAAGGCCGTCCGGGTCGTAGATATAACCATCGGAATCTGAAAGCGTTACCACTTTCGCGCCGAGGCGCATCGCCTTTGCCGCCGCATACTGGGCCACATTGCCGGCTCCGGAGACCACTACCGTCTTTCCCTCGAAGGATTCGCCTCTGGTGGCCAGCATCTGCTGAGCGAAATAGCATACTCCGAACCCTGTGGCTTCCGGACGCAGGGAACTGCCGCCCCAGGCGTAGCCCTTTCCGGTAAGAGTTCCGGAGAATTCGTCGCGAAGACGCTTATACTGGCCGAACATGAAGCCTATCTCACGTCCTCCCACGCCAATATCGCCGGCGGGGACATCGGTATCCTGGCCTATATGGCGTTGCAGCTCAGTCATGAAACTCTGGCAGAAACGCATTACTTCGGCGTCTGACTTGCCCCGGGGATTGAAATCGGAACCGCCCTTTGCTCCGCCCATGGGAAGGGTCGTAAGGGCGTTTTTGAAGGTCTGTTCAAATGCCAGGAACTTCATGATGCTCAGATTCACGCTGGCATGGAAACGTATGCCCCCCTTGTACGGGCCTATGGCACTGTTCATCTGTACCCGGAAGCCGCGGTTGATATGAATTTCCCCGGCGTCATCCATCCATGGGACGCGGAACATGATTACCCTTTCGGGTTCTACCATCCTTTCCATAATCTTGTTTTCCAGCAGGAAAGGATACTCCTCAAGGCAGGGGGCTACACTGTTCAGAACTTCGCTGACAGCCTGATGGAACTCAGTCTCGCCAGGGTTGCGGGCGAGCAGTTCGCCCATAAAGTTCTTGATATATTTGTCGGTAAATACACTCATACTAACTTACTTATTAAAGATTCACGTTCTCCTTCAAGATAATCGATAACGGGGATTTCTATCATTGTATAACACCCCGGACGCTGGCGCACTGCAGCACGGGCCGCCATCACCAGGACCTGCCCGGTGAGCGCAGGGTTGTTGATTTTCATGTTGAATTCCAGCAACTGGTTATGGGTGGCTCCGGAAACCCCTTTCCGGACCAGGTTCACACCATGCCCCATATCGTTAAGGGCATCTACGCTGTCAACCGGAATCACATGGGTTTCATCATGTGCAAAATAGGGGTCGGCCTTGATGGCCGCCTCAACTGCAGCGGCATCTGCACCTGGTTCCAGCTCCACGTACACCATACGACGGTGCAGTCCGGTACCTACGGGAATAGTTACGCTCAGCGCATCCCTGACCCCCGCCACCGACTTGGCTGCGACGGAATGCCCCATAGAACGGCCTGGGCCGAAATTGGTGTAGCTGATGCCTTTGGGAGCAAGGCCTTGCATGAGGGTGCGGACTATAGAATCACTGCCCGGATCCCATCCGGCGGAAATAACGCTGACCGCCCCGTTGTCCCTGGAAATCGGGGCCAACTTGGCGCGCAGGGCGCAGATATCCGTGTGGATATCGAAACTGTCAACCGTGCTGATACCCATTTCCAGATACTTGGCAGCATTTTCAGCTACTTTCCTGGACGGTACCGCAAGGATTGCCACATCCACCTTTCCAAGCTCCCGGATGTCGGAGACAACCTTGTAGGGAGCCAGTTCCTGAATGCCGTCGGAAGATCCGCTCCTGCGAACCACACCGACACACTCCATATCGCCCGCCGCTTCAACCGCTTCCAGGGAGAAACGACCGATGTTGCCATAGCCGACGATTGCAATCTTAATTTTTTCCATAACACTAACTAATAAACAATAATTCACGATATTTGGGAAGAGGCCATATCCGGTTGTCCACAAGTTCCTCCAGACGGTCCAGAGGCTTGCGCAGCTCCCGCAGCGAAGCGGCTATTTCCGAATATGCCATAGCCCGTGAGAATGAGTCTGTAGCTTCTCGTGCAGTCTGCCTGGCTTCCTGCATCCGGTCAACTTTGACGCGCACGTCTTCTACCAGAGCGGAGATTTCGTTGACCAGCTTACGCTCGGAGGTGCAGCCGTCCAGGTTGCCGAATACATCTCTGTTGTATTTCATAGTCTGCAGCAAATGGGACTTGTATTCCAAAGCCGCAGGCAGTATGTGGTTGATAGCCATCCTGGCGAGCACCAGCGACTCTATCTTCACTTTCGTGGAATAGGTGTCCCATTTCACCTCGTTCCTGGCTTCCAGCTCCCTCCTGGAGAATACTCCGGTACGGCTGAACATAGCCACTGATTCCGGGGAAGAATAGGCTGCAATCAGCTCAGGGACACAGACTCTTGTGTCCAGGCCGCGCCTCGCCGCTTCTTTCACCCATTCCTGCGAATAGCCGTTTCCGTCGAAGCAGACTACGTCGATAATGGAAGCTATCAAAGGCTTCAAGGAGTCCATGACGGCCACCTCGAAGGTCTTCCCTGACGCAAGCTCGGCATCCAGGGACTGCTTGTACTCCCGCAGCTGGTCCGCTACGGCGGCGTTCAGCACGGTTAGGGCGCCAGCACAGTTCGCGGAAGAGCCTACGGCACGGAACTCGAAACGGTTGCCCGTAAAGGCGAACGGGGAGGTACGGTTGCGGTCGGTATTGTCCAGAAGTATCTCAGGAATCTCTACCAATCCAACCCTCTTGCCTTCCTTGCCGGCAATTTCTACGGGAGTGCCGGAAGGCAGCTCAAGCAGTTTGCGGAGGACCTCCGTCATCGTTCGGCCAAGGAAAGCGGACACTATTGCAGGAGGGGCCTCGTTGCCGCCGAGACGGTGCTCGTTGGAGGCGCTCACTATGCTCGCTTTGAGCAGTGCGTTGTTTTTCTGCACTGCCGCGAGGGAGTTCACCAGGAAGATAATGAACTGAAGGTTCCCCCTTGCATCTTTTCCGGGGGCGAGCAAGCCTACTCCGGTGTCGGTGCCGAGAGACCAGTTGTTGTGCTTTCCGGAACCGTTGATGCCCTCGAACGGCTTTTCGTGCAGAAGGACCACGAAGGAATGTTTGCGGGCGATGGTATCCATCAGGTTCATCAATATCTGATTCTGGTCGTTGGCCAGATTGGCCTCCCCATAAATTGGAGCGAGCTCGAACTGATTGGGAGCTACTTCGTTATGGCGTGTCTTCACAGGAATGCCCAGCCGGAAAGCGGCAATCTCAAGGTCGCGCATGAAAGAGGCGACACGGGAAGGGATGGCCCCGAAATAATGGTCGTCCAACTGCTGGTTCTTGCTGGACATGTGTCCCAAAAGTGTACGACCGGTGGCCATAAGGTCAGGTCTGGAAGCGAAGAGGGCTTCATCGACCAGGAAATACTCTTGTTCCCAGCCGAGATAGGAGTAGACCTTGGAAACTTCGGGGTCGAAGAGCCGGCAAATGGGCAAAGCAGCCTCGCAAACGGCCTTTATGGCACGTTTCAGCGGGGTCTTGTAATCCAGCGCCTCACCAGTATAGGAAACGAAGATAGTCGGAATACAAAGCGTATCTCCCTGTATAAAGACGGGGGAAGTCGGGTCCCAGGCAGTATATCCACGGGCCTCAAAAGTAGCGCGTATGCCGCCGTTGGGGAAAGAAGAGGCGTCCGGCTCCTGCTGTACCAGGGAACTGCCGTCGAAATGTTCCATAACACCGCCTTTCCCGTCATAATCAATCATTGTCTCATGCTTTTCGGCAGTACCGTCAGTCAAGGGCTGGAACCAGTGGGTGACATGTGTAACTCCCTGCTCGAGGGCCCACTCCTTCATGCCGGCAGCTACTGCGTCTGCAGTTTTACGGTCCAGGGGCTTGCCCCCTTCCATGCAATCCAGCAAGCTGTTCAGAGCTTTGGGATCCAGATACTTTCGCATCTTGGGGCGGTCAAATACCAGTTCCCCGAAAATATCCGAGACCTTCTTGTTGAGGGATTCGGACTCTATGGCCTTCTTTTCGAAAGAGCTCCTTACAAGGTCCAGACGGTTCATACTCTGATACTTTTAGAAACAAAAACCTTGCAAGGTATGAAAAAAAAATCAAAAATCCGATAGTCTCGAAACCGGAGCAGTATCAAGCGGGGCGAAGTCCCCTTTCAGGTAACGGTAGTAGCCGGCAATCGCAATCATGGCCGCATTGTCGGTGGTAAACTTAAACTCCGGCAGGTAGGTCTTCCAGCCGCGTCTGACGCCCTCAGCCTGCAGCCGCTCGCGAAGGCCGCTGTTGGCGCTCACGCCCCCTCCTATCGTAATGTTTTTGATGCCGGTCTGTTTGGCTGCCTTGATAAGTTTGTCCATCAATATGTCTATCAAGGCCTTCTGGAAAGAGGCGCAGATGTCGGCCTTGTTCTTTTCAATGAAGCCAGGGTCCTTTGCCACCTCATCCCGGACGAAATACAGCAGGGATGTCTTTATGCCGCTGAACGAATAGTCCAGTCCGGGGATATGCGGCTTGGCAAAACTGAAACGCTTGGGGTCTCCCTGCCTGGCCAGCCGGTCTATCACGGGGCCTCCGGGATAGCCCAGCCCCATCATCTTGGAGCACTTGTCAAAAGCCTCGCCCACGGCATCGTCTATAGTCTGGCCAAGAATAGTATATGCCAACGGGGCGTCAACTCTCACGATCTGGGAATTGCCGCCGCTTACCAGGAGACACAAATATGGGAAGGCAGGCTCCGAGGGCTCTTTACCGGGCTGGCGTATAAAATCCGCAAGAAGATGCCCCTGGAGATGGTTTACCATCACTATTGGAATATCCAGGGCAAGTCCCATCGCCTTAGCGAAAGAGGTGCCGACAAGCAAGGAGCCAAGCAAGCCCGGGCCACGGGTAAAAGCAATGGCGGTCAGGTCCGCGGCTTCGATTCCGGCTCTTGAAAGGGCTTCGCTCACTACCGGAACGATATTCAGCTCATGGGCACGGGAGGCAAGTTCCGGCACAACTCCGCCATACACCTTGTGTACTTCCTGGGATGCGATGACATTGGACAAAAGCCAGCCGTCTCTGATAACGGCAGCAGAAGTGTCGTCGCAAGATGATTCTATTCCCAAAATAATGTCAGACATACGAAAACGGGCGGTTGAGTCCGCAAAATTAACAAATATTTACTAAATTTGTAGGATTTAGTGTAAATAGAGCCAACTATCAGCAAGGTAAGATACATATTAGCGCGCATAGCAGGGTTGTTAATACTCCTGCTTCTGTCCTTGCTGGTTGTACTGCAGGTACCCTCGATCCAGACCAGGATCGCCCGTTTCGCCACTGAAAAACTGGAATCGGTCTTCAATGCCAGGATGGAAATCGGCTCCATTGAAATCCACCCGTTCAACGCCATCACGGTACATGACGCGGTCCTGATTGACCCGTCGCCCTATTCCGAAGGTATACGGGAAATGGGGTTCGACGCCCCGGTGGACACCATCGCCAGGATTGGAAAGCTCTCAGCCACGGTTTCGCTGAAAGGCTTGTTCCACAAGCGCGGCCTTAATTTCGGCCGCGTAAAAGCCGAGGACCTGCTGTTCCAGTTCGCCTCCGAGCCCGGAGACTACGGCAGCAATCTCGTGAGGGTGCTTAACCTGGTTTCCGACGGCAAGGAGTCCAAGATGTCCATGGACAGCATATTCACGGTGAAGCACCTGGAGGTCAAAAACGCCCGCTTCCGCCTCATCAACTACGTCAGCCCATCGCACTACGATTTCGGAATGAACTGGGGCGACCTGGACGTACACTTCAACCTGCGCGGCCATGACATAGGCTTTTTCGGAGGACGCATGCACGGTACCGCAGAAATGCTTACCGCAGAGGAGAAGAGCGGATTCAAAGTGCTGGGGCTCAGCGGGAAATGCCATGTCGGACAGGGCAAGACCATTTTGGAAAACCTGCACCTGCGGGATGGCTCCGGCAGCGACATACGTTTCAGCAGCGGAGTTCTGAGCTACTCCGGATCCAGGGACTGGGGGAATTTCATCAACGCAGTTGACATGGATATCCACTTCCAGCCCTCCACCCTGGTGCTCGAATCCATCGCCTACTTCAGCAGCGGCACTTTCAAAGACACCAAGTTCATAACCGATATTCATTCCGGTCATCTGAAAGGCACCGTCAGCAACTTCCTGGCGGAGAACCTGGACCTTTCCACCCCCTACGGGCCTTACGGCCTGTTCAACGTATCCATGAAGGGTCTCCCGAAAATCCAGCAAACTCTTCTGGACGCAGACATCAGCGGGTTGCACGTATCTTCCGCCGGCCTCCAGAAAGCGCTTGCCGCCCTCGGTGCCAAGGCAAACCTGTCCAAACTTGCCAGAGGAGAGGCTTTCGTACTTGACGGCAAGTTCTCCGGCCCTATGAACCAATTGCATGGAAACGCCCGCATCGCTTCCAGGATGGGCAAACTCGGTATCCTGGCAGACGTCAACAACGTCGTGAACAGCAAAAAGGATATTGAGTTCAACGCCGACCTCACGGCAGACTCTTTCGACCTTGGCAAATTGCTGGGCACCGAGTCGCTTGGCTCCACTTCTTTCACCGCCAAAGCCGGCGGCAGCCTGGGTGGAGGCAATACTGCCCTGAACCTGGAAGAGCTCAACATAGGCAGGTTGATGGCCTTTGCCTATGAATATAAGGATTTACTCCTGAAGGGCAGTTTCGTCAACAATGACATCAACGCCGCGTTCAGCAGCGGTGACCCCAACGCCCTGCTCGACCTTGAAGGGTTCTACAACCTGGACCACAATTCCGCCCGCCTTAACGCCGACCTGAAGTACGTCGACCTGGCGGCTCTCAAGCTGGACACGAGGGGCGGAACATCCAAAGTCTCCTGCGGCATCTCAGCCGACCGGGGAATATGGGAAAACGCACCTGCCAACGTACTCATAACAGATCTTGTGCTGACCGGTGACCAGGGCGCGCTTGACCTGGGCGACATAGTTGCTGAAGCGAGATTAAAAGACAAGCATCTTACCGCCCTGCTGAACTCCAACTTTGTGGATATCAAGTATAACGGTCCTTCGGACGTGCAGAATCTCGTGAAGTTTACCAGAAGCATCAGTTCCGACAGGGATATGCCTGCCTTCTTCCTTTCCGGCACTCATGAAGACAGCCCGGAAGCCCAAAGAGTCGATGCCACCCTGAGCGCGGTTTTCCATGATACCGAGAACTTCCTCGCATTCTTGATGCCGGGGATGGCTATAGCGCCCGACACTACATTGAACATAGACATCTCGGAAGACGGGACCATGCTCGGCTACCTCAGTTCCCCGTATCTTGCTTTCAACAAACTAAATGTATCCGATTTAGTGATGGCGATAGACAATCTGGACGAAACGCTCAGCTGTACCGTCAACACGGATGTATTCAAAGTCAACGACCTGTCTTTCAACAAAGCATGCATCACCATCGAAGCCGATGACAACCTGGCCACGATGGGAGTTAACTACGAAGGCGCGGACGTATTGGACGGCGGCAGCGATTTCAATATAGAGGCATCGCTGAAGAAGGACGAGAACGGCAAGGCTTCCATAGACCTCCAGACCCTCCAGTCCAACCTGCGTATCAAGAGTGAAGTATGGCGCCTGCGCAAGTCCAACATAGGGATACATAACGGAGAACTGTTCATAGACGGGTTCAGGTTGGCAAGCGACCGGCAGAGCATCGCCATCAATGGACGCATCAGTCCTTTCCGCAAAGACTCCCTGCTCGTGAACCTGAACAATGTTGACTTGGGCATATTGAATGAATTCCTGCAGGAGACTTTCCCACGGCTCAACGGCATAGCCAACGGCAGCGTGACCCTGCTGTCTCCCCTGCCCTCCGAAATGGGGCTGGGCGCCGACCTCAGTTTGAAAGATATTGTGGTGAAAGATAAGCGGATGGGAGATTTCGCGCTGAACAGCAGCTGGAACGACACTGGCAAATCTCTTAGCTTCAACCTGGTAAACACCCTGGATGAAGCAACTGTGCTAAGTGCTGAGGGCAGCTACGGCGTAAAGGACAAGAAAGTGGACGGAACCGTAGTCATGAACGGTTTCAATGTAGGTTTCGCCGCACCTTTCCTCCACGAGTACCTTACGGAGCTGGACGGCAAGCTCAACGGCACCATTTACGCTTCCGGCCGGGCGGACCGCCTGTCTCTCACCAGCGAAGACCTGAATTTGGACAATGTCAGGACCAGGGTGAGCTACACCAATGTAGCCTATACGCTTAACGGCCCCCTTACCGTGGATGAAAACGGGCTCACGTTCAAGAACATAAATGTCACCGACGATTACGACGGCCGCGGCGTCCTTGCCGGCGGAATCAACTTCAAGTACCTCAAGGACTTCAACATGAACGCCGCGCTTCGCATGTTCAAGCTGAAGGCAATCGACATACCTACCGACGAGAGCCGTATCCGGGTTTACGGAGACCTGGCCATCTCCGGAACGGGAAAGATAAGCGGGCCGTTCAACGCCTTGTATGTGGATGCCGATGTATCCACATCCGGCTCCGGTAACGTAAACGTGCCTCTGTCCGTGAGTTCCACCGCGCAGGGAAACGAGCTGCTTACTTTCGTGCAGCCTTATGACGGAGTAGATGGAGACGCCGTGGAGAAGGATAGCAACGCCAGCGGAAAAGCTTCTTCGATGTTCTCCGCGCATGCCAGGGTGAATCTTTCCTCCGACGTGATGGCCCACGTGGAAATCGACAAAGACTCAGGGCACGTGCTTACCGCGGGAGGAAGCGGTCAGGTGCTCTTCGACATGAATACCGCCAAGGATAAGCTTCAGCTCAAAGGCGATTACAACATCGACAAGGGTAAGTACCTGTTCAACATACCGGGAGTGGTCAGCAAGGAATTCGACATCAAATCAGGAAGCGTCATAAAGCTTAACGGGGACATCAAAGAGAGCACATTGGACATCAATGCCGTACACAACGTCAAGACCTCCCTTGCCACGCTGGTAGCCGACACCACCTCCGTCTCCAGCCGCCGCAACGTAGAGTGCGGAATCAACATCAGCGGCAAAATAGTCAACCCGGACGTATCCTTCTCCATAGACGTCCCGGATCTTGACCCCAACACGAAGATGAGCGTGGAGTCCGCACTGAGCACTAACGACAAGATACAGAAGCAGTTCGTGTCCCTGCTGCTGTTCGGCACCTTCCTCCCCGAAGAAGGCTCAGGGGTCGTGAACGGCACCAACATGATAGCCTCCAACGTAGGTGAGATAGTTTCCAGCCAGTTGAACAATATCCTGCAGAAGCTGGATATTCCTTTGGACTTCGGCCTTGGATACCAGCAGGATAACGTGGGTACGGATATCTTCGACCTTGCCGTATCCACCCAGCTATTCAATAACAGGGTGCTGGTAAACGGTTCCGTGGGCAACCGAAAGTACAGTACATCCAAGAGTTCTTACGGCGACCTGGTCGGGGATCTGGACATAGAAATCAAGATGGACAGGAAAGGGGAACTGCGGTTCAAGTTGTTCTCCCACTCGGCCGACGAGTTCTCCAGCAGCCTGGATTTTACCCAGCGCAACGGATTCGGCGTCTCTTACCAGAAAGAGTTTGACCGCACCAAGGACTTCTTCCGCCAGTTGTTCCTGGACCGGAGGAAAAGGGCCGAAGAAGAGTATAAGGCAATTGCGAGGAAACGGGAAATGACAATCATCAGCATAGAATGAAAGGAAAGATTGAACTCATTGGAATGCACTTTTTCGCGAGGCACGGCTGCCTTGAAAGCGAAAGGCAGGATGGGAATGAATTCCTGGTGGATTTTTCCTGTGAATATGATACTGCTGCCGCCGAAAGCTCGGACGAACTGGGCGATACCCTCGACTACAGCCGCGTCTATGCCATAGTAGCACGCGAAATGGATACCCCTTCCAATCTGCTGGAACATGCAGCCGGCCGCATCGCAGACGCTCTGCTTGCCGGCATCCCAGGGCTGGAGCACTTCGAAATCAGTATTTCAAAAAAGAATCCTCCTGTTGGAGGTGAATGTGAATGGGCGAAAGTAAGCATAAGAAGATAGCTCTGCTCACTTTGGGCTGCAAGCTCAACTACGCGGAGACAAGCACCTACGAACGCGGGTTCCGGGATGCCGGGCTCGAAATAGTCCCGTGGAGCAAATCCGCAGATATATGTCTTGTGAACACATGTTCCGTCACCGCGACGGCCGACGCCAAGTCCAGGAACCTGATTCGGAAAATGCACCGGATGAATCCGGAAGCCTGCCTTGTCGTGACTGGTTGCAGCGCACAGCTCAGGAAGGAGGAAATACAGTCAATCGAAGGCGTAAGCCTCGTGTTCGGCTGCAACGAGAAAGCCTTTGTGGTGCCTGACACGCTTGCTTTCTGCGGCATTACGCAGACGGTAAAGCCAGCGCAAAGCGATGCTCTACGGGCCTGCAGCAACATACTTGCCGCCTGGAGCAGCGGAGAGCGCACCCGCTCGTTCCTGAAAGTCCAGGACGGCTGCGACAATTACTGCAAATACTGCACTGTGCCGTACGCCCGCGGAGAAAGCCGCAACATTCCCATCTCCGAATGCGTGGTTAATGCCCGGAAGATTGCTTCCCTCGGAGTTAAGGAGATTGTGCTTACAGGCGTCAACACCGGCGACTTCGGGCGCAGCACCGGAGAGAGCTTTGCGGAATTGCTAAAGGCCCTGAATGAAGTGGACGGAATTGAAAGATACCGGATTTCCAGCATCGAGCCCAATCTGCTTACGGAGGAGATTGTGGACTGGATAGCAAGCGGCACCAAGTTCCAGCCGCATTTCCATATTCCCCTTCAGACCGGGTCGGACGAACTGCTGGAAAAGATGGGACGGCACTATGACACCGGCTTTTTCGCGCGTAAGCTGGACTATGTGCGCAAGGCCATGGAAGGCCCCGGCAAGCCCAAGGTGTTTTTCGGAATAGATGTTATGGTGGGACTGCCCGGCGAAACCGAAAGCCTTTTCCGGCAGACCGTGGAGTTTCTGGAAAAGGTACGGCCGTCCTTCATCCACGTATTCCCCTACTCCAGACGCCCGGGGACACCGGCTGCGGCCATGCCCGGGCAGGTGAGCGAGGCGGTCAAGAAAGACAGGGTGACGGCATTGGAGCAGTTGAGCTCCCGCCTCCACTCGGAATTCATCGAAGCCAACAGGGGCATTCACGAAAAGGTCCTGTTCGAATCTACCGACAGGCAGGGCTTCATGGAAGGTTATACAGGTAACTACATACGTATCCGCCGCCCTTACGAAGAGGCGTTGAGCGGAAAGATCGTGGAGGTAACGATATGAAAGCAAAACTTACTATTTTAGGGTCAGGCACATCCTCGGGCATACCCATGATAGGTTGCAATTGCCCTGTATGCACTTCATCCGACCCTCGGGACAAGCGCCTTCGCGCCTCGGCACTGGCCGAGTACGGCGGACTCACTATCATGGTAGACTGCGGTCCCGACTTCCGTCAGCAAGCACTTCGCGCCGGCATAGTTCATCTTGACGCAATCCTGCTCACTCACAACCACATGGACCACGTCGGAGGCTTAGACGACACAAGGGCGCTCAACCTTTGCGAAAGCCACCCTGTAAACATTTACTGTGAAGAATACGTAGAAGACTCATTAAGACATATGTATGCCTACGCTTTCGCAGAGCCGAAATACCAGGGCGCTCCTGAATGGCACATGCACCGCATAGACGGAAGCCGCCCGTTCAAAGTGTTCTCAAATGCCGGTGACGAAGTGCTCAAATGGGAGAAAGGCTTCGGATACAGACACCTAGGCAGCGGCGGAAGCGAAGGCGCCAGCGTGGAAGTGATACCCATCCAAGGCTGGCACCATAAGGTCAAGAAATTATCCGTGCTGGGCTACCGGTTCGGCGACATAGCTTATCTGACCGACATGAATCTCATCGAAGATGCTGAGCTGGAGAAGCTCCGGGGGCTGCGGGCAGTCACCATCAACTGCGTTAAACCGGGGCCGCACCACTCTCACTTCTCCCTGGACGAAGCTCTGGAATTCTTCGAAAAAGTAGGCGCCCAAGAGTCCTACATCACCCACCTGTCGCATTTGCTGCCGCCACATGCAGAATTCGAAAAGCAACTCCCGCCACACGTACATCCCGCCTATGACGGTCTAATCATAGAGTAATAGATATGAAAAAGTATTTCCTTGCCGCACTTGCACTTGCGGCAGCAATCAGCTCCTGTAAAATGGAAAACCCACTGCTTTGTGAATCCCCCCTTGACTACGGGGCGCCACAGTTTGACAAAATCCGCAACGAGCACTACCTGCCCGCTTTCAAAGAAGCCATAAGCGAAGCCAAGGCCGAAATAGACGCTATAGTAGCCAATCCCGATGCTCCAAGCTTCGGAAACACTGTAGAGGCACTGGAATTCTCCGGAGACAAACTGGAGAACGTTTCTAACATCTTCTACAACCTCATGGAAGCCGAAACCAATGACACCATGCAGGAAATAGCGGAAGAGATTTCTCCTATGATGACCGAATTCTCCATGTACGTATCCCTCAACGAAAAGCTGTTCGAGCGCGTGAAGGCCGTTTACGAGGCCAGGGAGAGCCTCGGGCTGGAGCCCGACCAACTCCGCTTGCTGGAGAGAACTTACAAAGAATTCGCCCGCGGAGGTGCAAACCTTTCCCCGGAAGACAAGGCCGAGTACAGCAAACTGAACGAAGAACTTTCGCTGCTCAGCCTGGCTTTCAGCAAGAATGTACTTGCCGCCACCAATGCGTTCAAGCTCGAGCTCACAGATGAAGCCGAACTCGAAGGTCTCCCCGATTATGTGGTGGCAATGGGC
The DNA here is from genome assembly GCA_946414935.1 of uncultured Bacteroidales bacterium. Classification (GTDB taxonomy): domain Bacteria; phylum Bacteroidota; class Bacteroidia; order Bacteroidales; family UBA932; genus Cryptobacteroides. The sequence goes on along the minus strand of CAMKQN010000022.1, from coordinate 2,276 downwards.
CGCCAGGCAGCCGAGGAAAAGGGGCAGGAAGGCTGGATATTCGACCTCAGTTATCCCAGTTACGGACCGTTCATGAAGTATTCCGCACGCAGGGACCTCAGGGAGAAAATGTACCTGGCATACAATACCCGCGCAGTCGGCGGAGAGAACGACAACACCAAGATTGTCAAGGACATAATTGACCACCGTATCCGTATCGCCAACATTCTCGGATACCGCACTTACGCCGATTACGCCCTGGAAGAGCGGATGGTCAAGACTCCTGCAGAGGTAAACTCTTTCCTGAACGAGCTGCTGGCGCCGTCCCTGCCTGCGGCACATGCCGAAGTGGAAGCTATCTACAAATACGCCCGCAGCCACGGATTTGACGGCGAGGCCCTGATGCCCTGGGATTTCAGTTACTGGAGCGAGAAATACAAGGCCGCCACTTATACCCTCGAGGATTCCGAGCTCAAGCCCTACTTCCAGCTCGAGAACTGCATTGAGGCCGTTCTCGGCCTGGCAACTCGCCTTTACGGCCTGCAGTTCAAGCCCCGCCCAGATCTGCCAGTTTACCACAAAGACGTGAAAGTATTCGACGTCACCGATGAGAACAGCAAGCATCTGGCTCTTTTCTATGCCGATTTCTTCCCCCGCGAAGGCAAACGCGGCGGCGCCTGGATGACCGAATTCCGCGGCCAGAGCATAAAGGACGGAGTGGAAAAGCGCCCTCTCATAAGCATAGTGACCAATTTCAGCAAGCCCACTGGAGATGACCCTTCCCTGCTAACGCATGACGAGCTCACCACTTTCCTGCACGAGTTCGGACATTCCCTGCACGGTATGATGGCAGAAGGCCGCTACGGTTCCATGACCGGCACCAACGTGGCCCGCGACTTCGTGGAACTGCCCTCCCAGATAATGGAGAACTGGGCTTTCGAGCCCGAGTACCTCCGTACTTTCGCCCGCCATTACAAGACCGGCGAGGTGATCCCTGACAAACTGGTGGGCAAAATAGTAGCTGCCAAGAACTACCTTGCCGCATATTCCCAGGTCCGGCAGCTGGATTTCGGAATCCTGGACATGGCATGGCACGGCAGCACCAGCGTCCCGGAAGCGGAAACCAGGGAATTCGAGAAATCTGTATTAAAGCCTTCGGCCCTGATGCCCCAGGTTCCCGAAACATGTATCTCGACCTCTTTCAGCCACATATTCTCCGGAGGCTATTCCGCCGGCTATTATTCCTACAAATGGGCCGAAGTACTGGAGGCGGATGCATTCAGCCTGTTTAAAGAGAAAGGCATATTCAACCGCGAAGTATCCGATTCATTCCGCAAAGAAATACTCAGCAAGGGCAGCAGCGAGGAAGAAGCCGTCCTTTACCGCAATTTCCGTGGTCACGATCCCGCGCCTGAGGCCCTGCTGATAAAACTTGGAATAGTTAAGAAATAGGCCGCACAAGCCCCTCGTCCAGGAGGTGGCGCCAAATCTCCATCGCATTCTGCGGCAATCCGTTACGCGGGTTGTCGCAGAATTGCTTCAAATCCTGGAGAGAAGCGCCGGGGTGCTCTGAGGCAAAGCGTATCAACGCTTCCTTCGCCAGTTTCTCCGGGCCTTTGGAACGGCACACGTCGCAGGTGCCGCAGTCGGTGGTCTCCGTTTGTCCGAAATAAGCCAGCAGCTGCCTGGACCGGCACACCGTATCCTCTTGAAGATATTCTTCCATTGCTGCAAGCCGGCTTTCGGCATTGCCCCGGAGGAAACGGTAACGCTCCGGATTCAGGTCTATATTGCCGGGGGTGAGGCGGTTATGATGAAGGTACACGAGCGAGCAGCGGTCTGCCGGGATATAATTGATTACGTGCTCGAGCGACAGCTGATAGAGCAGTTGGCGCAGCCAGGGCACTGTGGCGTCGCAGCTGCGGGCGAGGGATTCCTCGTCAACCGGCATGGAATAGGACATTATCCCGGGATAATTACGCATCAGAGACTCCAACAGAGGAATCATTTGAGGCTGGGGCAAGTCCGTGTCGTACAGAACGTTGCGGGGCACGCTGATACGCACTCTGGTAGGAAAATCAGCATCCTCGGCCCAGCTGATATGGCCTGATTGCTCCAGATACCGGAGGGCGTAGCGCACTGGGGACGGTCTCAGCTTGTACTGCTTGCAAAACTGCTCGAAATCGAACTTGAGGGTCATTCCCTCACCTGTTTCGTATATTACCTGGTTGTAGAGGTGGAGCTTCTGGTAGATATCCTCGATATACCCAAGGCTCGGGAAGGACAGCGACTCCAGG
>CAMKQN010000021.1:0-27251 GCA_946414935.1 uncultured Bacteroidales bacterium | reverse complement strand
CTGCATTACAGGTGCTGTAGCAGTGCTTTCGTGACTGATTTCCACTATGTTGGCAGTGATGATGAAACGAGGGTCGTAGCTGTCGCTGCCAAGACCGTTCTTGGTGACGATCTGGCTAAGCTTGTTGAGCACCACATTGGCTGCTGCAGCAGGAATGGCGCTTTCTTCAAGTATTACTGGAGACAGTGCGATACGGCCGCGGTCATCCATTTTACCTTCGTTGTTCTGTGCGAAAGAGAGTAATGCTACAGTCGACAGAATTATGCTTGCTATAATCTTTTTCATACTTTCACGCTATTTGTCACCAATGGTAATCCATACGTCGCCGAGGCCTCTCGGGGATGACCCGACGGTGAGGCTGTACGGCTTTTTCTTAAGCATGCGGACGAGTGGCTTCACGAATGCTTCTGCATCGATGGCAACGTCGCGGCCGTTCATGTTCTGTGCATACAGGGGGATACGTACTTGGTTGAACCTCATGCGGTTGGCAGATTTGGCGGCGGTGGTGTAGCGGCCGTTTACGGTGTTGTCTGCCATCCATGCCTCGATAATTTCCGCCAGCTCGTACTCATCGCCGTTGACTTCGAACTCCTCCTCGAAATCGATGGGGCAGTTGTCATAACGGAGCAAAGTGATGGAAACCTCGCGCCCGTTGGCGAAAAGGTCGTCGAAATAATGCTGCAGGCCGCTGAGGAAGTTGTCCTTGAAGCTAAGCACACATTCTTCCAGAAGGGAAGTCATGGGGACGTTGGCGTCCGAGCTCACGCCGGTATTGCCGGAGATGAGTTTTGAGGAATAAGCATCAATGGCCTGAAGGTTGAAGCTGACTTGCTTGCGGGGACCGTTGCGGTGAATTTCGTAGTCGAGGTCCAGGATTATGTCCGCCTTGGCGCTCCTGCGGAGCCTCTCAAGAGGCGTCTCGTCAACTTCGCCACCGTTTTTTCCGGTCATCATAGCCATTTCGGCATCTTCGGTCTGGATACGCTTGAGCTCCTGCTCGAGGGATTGGATAGGGAAGTCGTTCTTTGCCATAAAATCACCCATGGCGGATACGAGAGTGCGGATATCGCTGTTCTCTTTCATCGCCCTGGCATAGTCGGGGGCGGTGGAGACTGCACCAGTGGTGTTCACCTGCTGAACGAACCCGTTGCGCTCGCAGAAAGCGTCGCTGGGTACAACCATAATCGTAGGCTTCTTGGCCTGCGACCAGCCTGCTACGGAGCAGGCGAGCAGCGTTGCTGCAATTACTAAGAACTTTTTCATATTCTAGAAACCTGAGCTGAGTTTGCGGGCAATACCGTCAGCCTCCAGCTTGCGCTTGAGGTTGTCGTACATTACCTGAACGTAGATTCCAACTTTGTAGCCGCCTTTGACCTGCCTGCGGTCTGTGCCTGAGGGCACTCCGTCGGTGGTCATGTTGATGTAGGCAAGATAGGGTCCTCCTGCGGCGAAGAAAGTCTGGAAGTAGTCCTCATTGGACTGCAGAGTGTCCGGATTGGGACAAATGGCAGGGGTCGCCATGGCAGTGGCACTTCCGGGGAGTCCCCTGAAGATGCAGGCGTGGACGGCGTTTTTCTTGGCCTGCATTACTGCGGCATCAACATTTTTGCCGTAGCCCCAGACCTTTACGAACTTGGTTCCGTCAACACCTACTTTTTCGGTGGTGATTTCATAATTGTCCCAGCTCTTGAAAGACTTTCTGCGGTCCTTGTTGTTCTGGGCGTTAACTGAAACTGCGGATACTGTCATCAGCAGAGTCATGGCAACTAACAGTGCTTTTCTCATATCAGTTATTGTTTAGAATGTCCATTTTGCGCCGAATTGTACACCTATACCGGTTTTATGACCGGCCTGGTTGTTATAATACTTATAATATTCGCCTTGCAGGGTAAGCCAATCGGCGCAAACCTTTGCATATACCTGCAAGGGGTATGCCACATTTGCGGCAAGTCTTACTCCCGGTTCGAAAACCAGGGCGGATTTCATCAGGAATGTCATATCGGAATCGCTGCCTGAAGTAGACCGTGACATATAATCATCGGCCACGAGCAGATAAGGCATGAGTTCGAAGAAGCGGGTGAGGTGAACTGCATAACCGTATCCAAGACCGAAAAAGGTATTGAAGGAGCCAGTGCTGCGCAGGTCGAAAGCCCCCGTGCCAAGTACGTATGACATAGTGCCGTTGGTGTTTACTTTTACGAGCATATCCACATCCAGCACCAGGGAAGAGCCGCAAAGGCCTCCGAATTTTAAGCCCAGCATGGCACCTAAGCCCAAATCGTTGCTCTGTTTGATGGTCCAGCCTTCATCAATATTTGCCAAGCCGGATATCTGGTAGAATTTGGATGTTGCGCTTTCGCCGGTGGAAATCATTCCGGAATTATCTGCAATTTCCGTGGCGCGCAGGTAGCCCCTGGGAACAGAACGGAGGTTCCCATTATTATCTTCCTTGTAAGAGTAAGCACGATAGCGGTCGCGGTTGTTCAACCCTTCCTTGGTGCCTATCTTGGCACGGATAGGCTTAGTTGCGGAAACAGTAACAGCGACCTCCCAGTCGCTCACATTGCTTTCAAGGTTGTACATCAGGTCGGAGAGAGCGGAGGAGACCGCACCGCGGACGGTGGAGCTGCTTCCGCTGGAACTTACGGTTGCAGCGGGCACCATTTCGGTCTCGAATTCGCGGAAGGCTTTGCGTTTGGCATCCTTGGCTGCATCATCGTCATCCTCATAAATCCAGCACTGCTCATAAAAGTCATTCAGCTGCTCGGGAGTGATTCCCAATTGGTATGTGTATCCTTTTACTCTGGCATGCCAGGTAACTTCGCCCTTGTCGTTGGTGGTCTTGTAGATGAGGTAAGGATCGGCAACGACTACATAACTGTGGTTGATGAGGGCTTGCCCTGCATCGCCGAGTGCCTCTATGCCCACACGGGATGCGCGGGCGTTGATAACATCCTGATCCTTGGCGTCATAGTTGCCGCGATAGCGTATGAGTTTGTCATTCATTACGCCGTCGGCATCCCTTCCGAAGAGAAAGGACAGAATCTGACGGCCTACAGATTCATTTTGCAGGGATGACGCTATCTCGCTCTCGGGAATCATATAATCGCTCTGAAGGCTTTCCGTTGATATGGATCTTCTCTTGGCAATCCTAAAAGCTTTTGTAGCGATGGTATTGATGTCGAATTTCTGCCCCGGATTGAAGGCCCTTACGGCAGCGTCAATGTCTGAATCATAGGAGTCTCCACGTTGGACTGCAATGAATGATACACTGTTGCGGTTGTAGTCGCTGGTAACGATTTTCGCCTGTGCACCGGCATTTATGCTAACGAACAGGGCGGCAATAACAAATAACAGGTTCTTTAGGTTCATAAGTCGTAATTGAGGTTAATTCATACAAATGTAATCATTTTTTGTTATTTTTGCAGCATGACTACCCATATAGTTATAATGGCAGGCGGAGTCGGCAGCAGACTATATCCTGTCAGTACCCCAGAACGTCCTAAACAGTTTATCGATCTGCTTGGCTGCGGCAGGTCATTAATCCGGCTTACATACGAAAGGTTCCTGGCTCTCGGGAGCAATTTGCGTTTTTGGGTCGTCACTTCCGGCGCTTACACCCATTTTGTTCGGGAGCAGATTCCGGAAATCCCGGAAGACCAGATACTTGCCGAACCGGTTTCGCGCAATACGGCGCCTTGTATCGCTTATGCCTGCTGGAAGATCAAAGAGAAATATCCGGACGCCAATATAATCATTACTCCGGCCGATGCCTATGTGCCTGACGTTGATGCTTTCGCGGCTACGATGCGTACTGCCTTGGACTTCACTGCAGTCCATGATGCCATAGTATGCATCGGTATAGCTCCTGACTCGCCTCATACCGGGTATGGCTACATTCATGCCCCGGCGGAGCCTGGAAGAGTGGTCAAGGTGGCTGAATTCAAAGAAAAACCGTCGCCTGAGGTTGCCGCTTCTTACCTTGAGGAGGGCGGGTACTGGTGGAACGCCGGAATCTTCGTGTGGAACGTCAAAACTATTGAAAAAGAGCTTTGTGAACACGCTCCGCAGATTTGCGGCATAATGGATAAACTGTCTCCGAGCTTGTATGGAGAAGGCGAGACGGATGCTCTGGCATCGCTGTTCCCGTTGTGTGAAAAAATCAGCATCGACTACGCCGTGATGGAGAAATCTCCTGATGTATATGCACTTGCGGCTGAATGGGCATGGAGCGATCTGGGCAGCTTTGAGGCAATAGAAAAGATAACTGGACGGGATCCTCGAAAAAATCTTTAAAAATTATTTTGCTTTTTCCATAAAACGTCCTATATTTGCAGTCCCAAATACGGAGGAGGACTCGTTAGCTCAGTTGGTAGAGCATCACACTTTTAATGTGGGGGTCTCGGGTTCGAGCCCCGAACGGGTCACAAAACTGCTTCCTTAGCTCAGTTGGTAGAGCACCTGACTCTTAATCAGGGTGTCTAGGGTTCGAGCCCCTAAGGGAGCACAAACTGAGGGCATAGCTCAGTTGGTTTAGAGCGCTTGCTTGACAGGCAAGAGGTCGACAGTTCAAATCTGTCTGTTCTCACCTAGCGGATCGAATGGTCCGCTTTTTTTGTGGGAGCGGACATTTTTTTCTTTATATTTGTAAGAAAAAAAGTGATGCTTTACAGAAAACTTCTTTTCACAGCGCTGTGCGTGATGGTGGTGCTGTGCTCAGCATGTAACCCTTCCAACCAAACTCTTCCGAGGGAAATCAATCAAGATTATACCGAAAAATTCGATCAGGTATTCAATGACGTGCGGAATTACACTACCAATGAAGTCCATTCCATAATTGTGGTGAAAGATGGAAAAGTGGTGTATGAGCGCTACGAACCCGGCCACGAACCGGAGGTAAGGCATATCCTGTGGTCTGCCAGCAAGACCTTTACCGCTACCGCCGTCGGCTTTGCCGTGCAGGACGGACTTCTAAGCGTGGACAATAAAGTCGTGGATTACTTTACGGACGAGGAACTGCCGGCAGAGCGCAGCCCGTGGCTGGAGCAGATGACAATTAAGAATCTGCTTACAATGTCTTCCGGAATCGAACCGGTACATGCAGGGATTCCCCGTTACGGCGTAGATTACAACTGGGCGCAGACGGAGCTCAACCAGCCCATGTATTTTGAGCCCGGCACCCGTTTCCGTTATGACAGCTACGATTCCTATCTGCTGTCCGTGATCGTTTCGAGGGTTACCGGGGAGCGCATGGACAAGTATCTTGACCGTAAGTTATTCAAGCCGCTTGGGATAAGTGAATGGTATTGGGAATCATCTCCCCAGGATTATTCTTCCGGCGGATGGGGACTATATCTTAAGCCGGAAAGTTTTACCAAGATGGGACAGTTCCTGCTGCAGGAGGGCGTATGGAACGGCAAGCGCTTGCTGAATGCCGAGTGGATAAGGGAGGCCCAGCAGCCTCATATCATGCAGTATGCCGGAACCGACCCTACCCCTGAGCAGATCGAGGAGTATGCTAAGGATGACAAAAAGTGCGGATATGGCTACCAGTGCTGGTGCTGCCCTGGAGGCGGATACCGTCTGGACGGTGCCCATGGGCAATACTGCTATGTATTCCCGGAGAAGAATCTGGTAATCTCCTGCTTTGCACACAGCAAGGACACCAGGGCGCTCAGAAACTCCATCATGGAACGTATTGTAGCTGAATTCTAGTGTTTTATACCTATTATGCCAAATAAAATAATGCTTTCTGCGACTGCGGCATGTCTGCTGATTTCTGCATGCTGCGGACAGAACGGAGTATATCACAAACTGAACAAGCAGGCGTCTGAAGAGTACCTTCAACCGGTTCGTCCTGCCTCCGATGGTCGCAACCCTTGCTGGAATAAATTTGCCAAGAAGTTTATGTACGCCCCGGCATTTGACGTACCCTACATTTCGGATGCCGTGTCATACAAATTCACGGTGAGCGGCGACTCTGGCAGCTGGAGTTTTACCGACAGCTCGCCTTTGGCCAGCCTGGCCCCTATATGGAACAGCATACCGCCGTTCAAGCTCAGCTTGTGCGTAGAGGCGATACTTCTCGGCGGTGGTATAGATACTGTTTACACCCGCAGTTTTCTCAAAGATTTTCCGTTCGAAGGGCCATATAGAGATGCCGTACTTGATTATCGTGAAGCTGCAATTAAAGGCGCATTGTATATCCACCTGATGCCAGAAGTGCAACACTGGATAGGCAGTGATGTGCCCGATATGGCATACTCGCACAATACCTATCCCTGCAAAATCATCGGTGCGACCATACGCAACGAGTGCCTTATAGCCCGGGAACTGCCGCATAGACGCGAAAACGCCTTGGAAGTAGCCAGAAGCGCCGCCGCCTTCCTCATTGCAATGAGCCGTCCTGCTGATGCTCCGCTGGCCTATTTCCCGCCTACGTACTACCTCGACAAAGAAGCTTCGAAGAAGGAATGGAACCAGGGAAAAACCATGACCATGGAGGCGGCGGCAGCCGGCCAGGCTTTCCTGGACCTGTACGATGTGACGGGAGAACAGGAATACTTCGACAGGGCCGTTGGTATTGGCCGCACGTACGTCAAACTGCAGCGGGAAGACGGATCGCTTCCCATCAAGCTTGATTTCATCAGCGGCGAACCGGTAAATGAGGTATGTGCTATGCTGCACCCCCTGCTTCGCTACTTCGTGCGGCTGGAGGAATATGGCCTCAAAGAATTCGAGCCGGCACGCCTGAAAGCGGAACGTTGGATGGACGAAGTCGCCGTGGAGCGCTTCGATATGACCGGGCAGTTCGAGGACGTAAACGTTAAAGGCCTGGAACCTTACCAGAACCTGACTAACTGTACTGCGGCTCCGTATGCCTCCTATCTGCTCAACAAGGATCATGTTTCTTCTGACGATCTTAAAAACGCCAGGGATCTTATACGCTTAAGTGAAGATCAGTTCGTCCATTGGGCATACCACGACCTTACAGCCGACGGTTTCCCCAAGAAAAACGCTCCTTGTGTGCACGAACAGTATCATTACGAGATGCCTGTGGACAACAGTACCTGCAATGTCGCCAACGCTCTGCTGGATTATTACGAGGTCACAGGTGACCTGCTCTCGCTGGCTAAGGCAAAGGCTTTGATTGACAACATCACTATCCAGCAGAATGCCGTAAACGGTCAGATTCCCACCACTTTCGAATGGCGCGAAAGCGGTAAAGACCGCAGGCGCACTTTCTGGATTAATTGTTCCCTTGCCTCCATCAATATCCTGCTTAGAATGGCAGGGATGGCGGATGAGCTAAAAAAACTGCAATAAGCAGAATCAGAACTGGAAATAGATAAACGGCTGGGTATCTGCCGTAACGAATTGATACAGCAGAAATACCGCTGCAGCGGTCACCACTGCCATCACCGGCAGCGGCAGCGAAGCGAATCCCAGGCGGTAGCGACGCTTCCACCTGGCGGGAAGCAGGTGGATAATCAAACCTGCAATTACCAGGGCGAACGCCTTCCAGTATGCGGCTGCGATATCCGGCACCAGGGACAGATCCCAGGCGGAGCCGATCTGCGTCACCATGTTTCTGGCGGTATTCCATGCCACTTCATTTGCCGTTGCGGGGTCCAGATTGGACCCGCTGCGGAAGAACAGACGCGTGAAGGTGATGAATGTGAAGGTCTGTGCTATTGCCCAAACGGTTCCCAGCCAGGCTGTCAGGGCGTTTTTTCCTCTGTATGGCTTGCGTACGCTGTCCATTCCGGAAGAGGGCGCACCCAGCGCATCCGGACGGAAAAGGTGATATACGAAGCGCACTAGGGTGCCGGCGAATATGACAATCATCCACACTTCGAGGATCCGCCATACCGGTGCCGGACGATAGCTGCACAAGGCTACAAGACCTCCGGCACAAAGCCCGGTGAGAATGAGCCTCAGCCCCCACTTCATGTCTTTCCAGAGGATGTACACAATCATGCCAATTCCGTTGAGCCCGCCCCAGATGATGAAATTCCAGCTGGCTCCGTGCCACATGCCGCCGAACAGCATAGTGATGAAGCGGTTGATGTTGGAGAACAGTTTCTTGCGGCTGCTTTCCCTGAAGTGGGCAAGCAACAGCATGGCTGCTCCGCATGTCAGCAGCGTCACTCCCACAGCCCAGCTGCCCGACAGGATGAAAGCTATGATTGCGAAGAGGATAATCCAGAAGTAGGTGCCGAAACTAGCCCTCCTGTTGCCTCCGAGGGGAATATAGAGGTAGGATTTAAGCCAACGGCTCAGGGACATGTGCCAACGGCGCCAAAAGTCCTGGGGATTGGGTGCCTTGTATGGAGAATTGAAGTTCGTAGGCAGATAGAAGCCCATGAGCATGGCGACACCTATAGCAATGTCGGTGTAGCCGGAGAAGTCCGCATACACCTGCAGGGAGTAGGCGAAGAGTGCGGAAAAATTCTCGAATCCTGTGAACAGCAGGGGATTGTCGAATACCCTGTCTATGAAATTCACTGCTATGTAGTCGCTGAGAACAATCTTCTTAGCAAGCCCGTTAAGAATCCAGAACACAGCTATTCCGAACTGCCTGCGGCTGATGGAGAAGTCCTTGTACAGCTGAGGGATGAATTCGGAAGCCCGCACTATGGGGCCGGCGACCAGCTGGGGGAAAAAGCTGACATAGAAGCCGAAATCCAATATGTTGCGTACCGGCTTTACGTCGTCCCTGTACACGTCGACGCTGTAGCTGATAATCTGGAATATAAAGAATGAAATACCGACAGGCAGCACTATATTGTCCACGTCGAAACGTTCGCTGCCGCATATCATATTGCCCACTATAGCGAACACGTCAGTTACTTTGACTTGAAGTCCGGTAAGCTGGCCTACAACGTCGGCAAAAAAGTAAGCATACTTAAAGTAGCACAGCAGTCCCAGGTCAATGCAGACGCTCAAGACAAGCCAGAATTTCCGCTTGAAACTTCCGGGAGGCCTGGTGGCCATCCTTTTGGCTATGAAAAAATCAGAGCATATTACGAACAAGAGTATCAGGATCGAAAGCCCGCTGGTCTTGTAATAGAAAAACAGACTGGCGAAAAACAAGAAGGCGTTTCGCATGTGCCGTTTTTTACCGACAAGTGCAAACAAAGCATACACCACGCCGAAAAAGGCCCAGAAATAGAACTGGGTGAACACCAAGGGCGATGAAGGATCGTATGCCAGCAGTTTTTCCATGCCACTATCTTTCTGTTATTGCCCGGTAAAGCATGTCTCCAAGCAGGTAGTAGCCTTCTTTTGTGAAGTGCAGCCTGTCATTCTTCATAAGTGAAGAGTCCCGCCATGCCTCAGCGCTGCCGTTGCCCCCCATAATCTCGAAGAGGTCCCATACGGCGCCATCGTATTCTTCTGCCAGTTCGAACATGGCCTTGCGTACGGCAATCCCGTTTTCGTTGTGGACCATACGCCGTCCCGCATAGCGCCAGGAGTCATTGTTGGTAATGAATATCAGGGCGCAGTCCGGCTCTTGCTTCTTTATGATATCCAGGAGCTTACGATAGTTCGCCTTGAATTTGTCAGGGTTGAATCTGCTGGCCGGACAGGCAGCATCGTTAATGCCTAGTCCGAGAATGACCATGTCAGGATGTATCATCGACAGTTCCCTTACAAATTCCGGACAGCGCTCCGTCCATGTACTTGTGCGTGCACCGTTCACCCCGGTTGAAATGTAACGCAGCCCTTTCAAGCCAGGGTGCTCGGGGAGCAGGCCCCTTACGCAAAAGAATTCCCCATCTTTGAGAGAGGGCAATATGGTTATCGTATCCGTGGCCTCTTCCAGGTTAAGTACGAAGCCTTGCAGCAGGCTGTCCGGGACAAAAGACAGTGTGTCACGTCCGCACACGGCGAGCGGCACCACGTCTTCCGAAGCATCTGAGAGCAGGTGCAGCCTGGTAAACGGCCGAACGCCCCCCAGCGAAAAGAAAGCAGTGCTGTCCGCAGTGTAGGCGGCTATTCCGGTAATGCCCCAGGACGGCCTGTAATCGAGTTTGCGGTTGGGGAACGAACTCCGTGTACCTATCCATTCACCCTCACTGCTTATACTATAAGAACGGTCGTAGTTCGTATGCGCAAGAGGATATGGGAAAATATACCCCCGCCCTGCAGACGCATAGTGACCGAGGGAGTCGAAGTTATGCCTCATACGGGTGGAAAAGTGACCTGCCTGAACGTGAGAGCCACCTATGTGCCAGATAGTTACGCTACTATCGGGGATTTCTGAGCAAAGCTTCAGCTTCCGATGAAAACGCTCCAGTCCATGTGCGGATCCGGGGACTCTAAGCACAGAACTGTCCGGCTTCGCGCAATGTGGCAACCCCTGGGCAGCGGCCCCGAAGCATGTACAGAAAGCGATAAGTACCGGAAGGAAAAGTCTCATTTGGCGGATCCGTATTTACGCATGCGATACCAGTCGTAGTAAAGCATCAGCGTCTCGAAGAGCATGTTGCCGACTGCCTCTGCCCCTTTGGGCGTAAAGTGTACGTAGTCATTGCCTGCAAGCTGGGGCCTTGCTTTCACCCATTCAGCCATGGATCCGTCGCCTCCCATAGCTCTGTACATGTCCCAATAGGCCGCTCCGCAGTTGTTTGCAGCTGCTTTCAGGGAGTCTACCATCATCGGCAAGTGAGGGTAGGTCTGCATCTTGCCCTTGATATTTGTCGACATGTCGGAAGGTCCGATGAATAATATGGACGCATGGGGAGCTATGCCCTTGAAATAGCGTATCTGCTTCTCAATCGATTCCTTGTATTCTGAGATGGACTTGGCGGTCTTGCGGTAGGGCATGGAGTTGCCTCCGAATTGCAGTATAATGAGGCGCACGTTTCCGTTTTCCGTATAATCCTTGAGCTGGGCGGAACTGATCCGGGTGAATACTGTGCCGGAGCAGCTGCGCATGGGGATATTGTCCACGCAGACACCGAGAGTATCATCGAGCTGCATTCCGTAGATATCGGCGCTGCCCCAGGTGCTGAAACGGAGTTTGCTGGTGCTGTCCGGCAGCGAAATGACGATACGGCCGACTCCTGAGGCGCCGCTTACGGGTTCGAGCTTGTATTTCTGATTGTTGCAGCTAACATTAAGCGAACCCCTAACATTGCCGGCGAGCAAGGTGAAGCGGCGAAAATGACGACTGGGATCTACATTCTTCTTAGCAGGGGAGATGGTTGTGAATACGCTGGTATCTATACGGCAGCATTGTCCCATAATTCCGTAGCGGGAATCGGAACGCCGGGCTCCGTCACTGAAAGCCATGGTCCGATAAAGTGAGGCGGAACTGGTCTGCCCGAAACTTTGGGTGTAATACGGACGGCCGAAGGGGAGAAGTCCAGGACCGCCTCCGCCGAAGCGCCTTTGCAGACCGGCGCGGATGGTGCCGGTGATGCGGTCTTCTTCAATCTGGGAGTCCCCGTAATGCAGGATACGCATCTGCTTCTTGCCTGCATTGTCAAGCGCCTCGAAGAAAGGGTCGAACAGGGTATAGTCGGAGTCGGGGAAATGCAGGCGGGCGGGGTCTTCCGACATAAAAGTCTCGAAACGCTCTTCTTCAGCCTGGCGCACGGCCGCTTGACGCAGGGCCAGCAATTCCTCCGGACTCGGCCCCTGCTCCGCTTGCCCGGGGGCGGGAAACAGGGACTCTTCCACCTCGCCAAGAGACGGGAAGCGCAGTTTTGCTCCGAACAAGTTTATACCATCTTCGGGAAAAACCAGGCATACACCTGCAAGCATGGCATAAACGGACAGGAGAAACAATAAAATCTTGTGTCCAGACATATCAAGCGACAAATTTAAAACAAATTATTATATTTGTGAGATTAAACTTTGTTTTATGAAGACATCAACTAAGGTCATTAGCATTATCGTTGCCATTTTGATTCTGACTGCGGCCGCATTCCTTTATTTCAAGTTCTGGTTTGTCCTCGGAGAGGGCGTGAAAGCCGGAGAGCTCAATCAGCTGGTCTATAAGGGCTGGGTTTGGAAGACTTACGAGGGCCGGCTCATACAGACAGGATTCCGCGGCGCCAAGAAAGGTACCGGCATTCAATCCAACGAGTTTAATTTTTCCGTTACCGACAAAGCGGTTGCCGATTCCCTGATGCGTTGCAGCGGCAAGGTGGTTGAGCTTAAATACAAAGAGTACAACGGAATGTTGCCCTGGAGAGGAATGCAGAAGTACGTGGTTTATGAAATCCTGTCGGTGGACGAGGGCGTAAGTGCTAATTCTACGCTTCCCATCGTGGTCTCGGGTGAAGAGATATAAGGTTTTCGGCACCTTATGAAGCGGATATTCGTCTGCCTGCTGCTATTGTGTGCAGTTCGCGCTGTATTTGCCCAAGAGTCCAAGACGTCTTATTTCCTCGACCACGATTTGTATTCTTGGAAGCTCAATCCTGGTTCCCGTTTCGATGAAAATCCTCATACGTTTTTCAGTGTAGGCACCGGAGAAGCCTCTGCATCTTTCCTTGCCAGCTTCAATTCTCCCAGGCTCAAACTAAAAGCCATACCGCTTCTGTTTTCGGGTTGGGATGATATGATAGCAGGACTGGAAGCGCTTGGCTCCAATACCAAGTTCGATTTCCGGAATTATATGCTGGCTTCCGCTTCGTACAACCTCCTTACATTCGGACGCCAGTGGGAGAGCACCCGCTACAATGTCTCCGTCAACATGCGTACAGAGAACAGTATGCGGGCGGATTTCGATTTTCTCACCGATGTGCTCTTATCTCCGGACCTGAAGCGCATCAGCGGAATGGTCGGGGTGTCCAACACAGGCTTCCGTTCATTCAATTATATGGAAGTCGCCCTTGGCCTGGGACAGAAACTCGGCGATAAGTTGACGATGGGCGTGGCAATGAAGCTGTTGCTTGGCACTTTTGGTACCGGGGTTGACATAAATGACTTGCGTATTGGCGTACAGCCGGATGGTAATCTGGCTGCAAGTATGGACGCCGAGATGTATTTCGCTACCACTTTACTGGACCTGGGTACATCGAACTGGAACGGGAGGGAAGTGTATGACTTCAGTACCGCCTCATTTGGAAAAGTAGGGTTCAGCGGCATAGGTGCCGCCGTGGATCTCGGCATCACTTACTGTCCGCTGGATGAGCTTGCACTGGGGGTTTCGGTGCTGGATCTGGGCTTCATCAACTGGAAAGACGGTTTTGACACCTACCTGGCTTACAACGGACGCATGGTGGAATCTCTCGATGATATCTTCGCCCTGGAAATGCAGCCCAAAAATGCGAGGAGCAAGATGATAAATTACAACATTCACGCTTCTGCACAGTACCGCATGCCTTTTTATGATGGTTTAAGCCTGGGACTTCTGGGTACTTTCCAACAGTATTTCAGAGAAGGTCGTTTCGGCGTTACCTTTACGCCATGGAAATGGCTCAGCTTGGCAGCTTCCGCAGCCTGGAATAATTACGGAGGAAACCTTGGCGCCGCAATCAACATACGTTTCCCGGGTGTGTATATGTTCGTGGCTGCCGATTCTTTCAACTTCGGCCCCAGGATGACAAGTATTGCCTCCGGCTTGAGTATAGCCTTCAATAACCGCCGGAAATAGCGTTATTTAAGGTAGGATTCTACTTCGAAAACGGAATTCGCGATTTTGGCGTTTTCTTTGAATTCCACGGGCTCGGTAACAATTTCGCGCCGTCCGTTCTTCATTGACGACTTGAGCGTAATGCCTTTCCACACCCATGAGGTTATGGTAACCGTGCTGAGCAGTTGCTTGGTCTGATGGGTGTAAACTTTACATTTTTTGCCCATCACCGTCTCTTCCCCAATCTCCTTGAGCTTGAATTTGCTTACCGCTTCGTCAGTGATATCGAGAAAGTTGATTCCAGGTCTCCCGCTCTCTTTGGCCTCTTTGCCGTAGTCATTGATGCTGAACATCTTATCGCCCTTGCAAATCATGTACATTTTGAAGTCGCCGTAATCTTCCGGCATGTGGGTTACCTGGATTGTGGTCTGTTTGTCACCGTAATTGTCGAACCAGACTGTGGTCTCCAGTTTTGAGCGGCCGTCATCTGTGACGGATTTCAGGATGCCGGACTTGATGTCGTACCAGCGGACTGTTTGCGCATTGGCGGAAAAGAATAATGACGAGCACAATATTGCTGCTGTCAGGACTGATAAACGCTTCATGAGAGTTCTCTAAAATTTGAATGTTGCTCCAAGGCCAAGCGTAGGCAGACCGGCCTGAGTATCCACTTCAGCAGCCAGGGCGAAATTCTGGGACAGGAAGTAGCGGAATCCAACGATAACACCTGTGGCAAAACTAATGGAAGTGGGGCTGGCATATTCCTTTGTGCCGTCCGTGTAGTACACCTGCTCGGTATGAAGATACGGACCTGCGCTAAAGCCGGCATGGACTTCTATATGTTCAGTGAGGTTGAGACCATAGGTTACGCGTGGCGCAAGGGAAAAAGCGGAACGGAATTCGGCTCCCGAGTCCAATGCCATTTTGGGACAAACATATCCACCCAAAGCAAGCCCCACACTCAGGTGGCCTTTCCAGATATTGTTGGTAATCACGTAATCACCAGTTGCGGCAAATGTTGTCCCCCAATGCACTCTTATTGCATGGGAAGTCAAAGAAGCACCGAAAATGAATTTTGGGGCAGCATAGGCGCTTATTGCAACAGTCCCTTTGGCATCCGGTTCTTCAACGGCGCCTGAATTGACTGATGCACACAGGGCAACGGCGGCAACTGTTAATAACGCATATAATTTTTTCATTGTAACTAAATAACTTCGAGCGATTTCTCCTCGGCGAACTTAAGGATGTCGTCGTAATTGTTGAATTTTGCGGTAGCAGCCAGCCAAAGTTTTACTTTGAATCCAACTTTTTCAGCAATCTTCTGAACGTTCTTGAGGGTTTCAAACACGCAATACTCCGATGCGATTCCGCAAATTGTCACTTCGTCACCGGGGCAAAACCAGTCCTGGCTTTCGGGGATCATGCCTTCGAATGCGCCGTATTGTTCAGTATTATGGCCTTTGTGGTAAAAACGCATACGCCCTTCGTCCATGTCTTTGATTACGGAATCGGGGATCGCGGCACCCACCGTGTGATGTACGCAGTGTACAGGCCAGGGGCCACCCTGCTCACGGAAAGAACAATGGCCGACCGAGTGCCAGTCCATGGTAAAATATACCAGGTCGTAATTGTGTTTCGCCTCATTGATTACCGGTATTACATCGCCGGCATTCGGGACGGCAAGAGAGCCGTCGATAAAATCGTTCTGCAAATCAACTGCAAGTAATATTCTTCTCATATTGCAAATATAGTAAAATCTCAAACAGTCATCACCATAATCGGTAAAAAAGCTTATATTTGCGCAGGTATATAAGGACGGATTTCACTGAGTTACACATACTGTCCGGCTGTTTTTCAAGACTGCTCCAGAGTCAATACTGTGTATCAGTGGCTCTTTTTTTGTATATTTGCCAAAGTGCAGATTTTTAGATTAATGTTAAAGGCCGTTAGGTTTTTTGTACTTGCTTCGCTTCTGGTCGCTGTTCCCGTCGGGTCGTTTGCCGGGCCGGAGACCGGGGTTGTCGCTGCCGTGCATGATATTGAGACAGAAGTTTCGCTGCTGAAGAACGGAAATGCGGTGGTGTTGCAAGTATGGGACGTTACTGTGACTTCCGGCACGGAGTGGTACATTCCCATAAACAATGTCGGCAAGCGTACTATCAGGGACTTGTCCGTTTATGATGGAGACCTGAAGTTCGAAAGTGACGGACGCATGTGGGACAGCAGCCGCAGCCTGGAAGAAAAAACTCATAGGTGCGGCATTGTGAAAAAAAGGAATGGCGCCGTTGAGTTGTGCTGGGGACAGGGTGAATATGGCAGGCATAAGTATTCAATCTTGTATGTCATAGACGATTTGGTCGAATCGTTTGATAAAGGAGATGGCTTTCACTGGCATTTTCTCGGTGATACCTGGGCTACTCCTCCAGAACATGTATCCCTGAAACTGATAAACGAGACTGATGGCCCCGAGTGGTTTTTCGAGACCCCGGACAGTTCCAACGTGAGGGTCTGGGCATTCGGCTTCAAGGGTCAGGTGGGTATAAAAGACGGAGCGGTTCTGGTGGAAACGGATGAATCCTTTGACTCTTCGTGCTTTATGTCTGTACTTGTTCAGTGGGACAAAGGGTTGTTCACGCCGCAGCACAAGTCGTCGGATTCTTTCGCCGCCCTTCAGGAAAAAGCATTCAATAACGATTACAGCTCGGATGAAATGGACGACGGTCCGGTGGTTAAGATACTGACATGGATATTTACTGTAGTGCTATCCGGCGGGTTATTGTTCGTTATCTATATCTTCTTCCGATTTATTTTTGTTTTTCTTTTCGACCTATATTGTAAGGCAAGCGGCCGCACCTTGCGCAAAGAGTTCTTCGGAGTCACAAAAACGCGGAATTGGTTCAGGGATATTCCTCTTGGGGGGAGCCTCACCGCTGCTTACAGCCTTTTGCATGAAGGCGACAGCAATGTGTCCGGGAGCGAGGCGTTCCGTGACCTGGTTGGCGCATATTTCCTGAAGTGGATTCTTGCCGGCCTGATGGAAACGGAGAAGACGGAAGACGGGATGATAAACCTCCGCCTGAAAGCCGGACAGAATGTTCCCGCAACTGTTGATTCCTTCGAGAAAGTGTTATTTAAATCCGCTGTAGAAGCCGCAGGGACCAACGATTTGCTTGAGGCCGGGGAGTTTGTGAAATGGAGTACTCAGCATTACAGTTCTGTCATTACGTGGCAGGAACAGGCTGACGCGGAAGGACGTCGGGTATGGGAACCTATGAGTCCTGCAGACCGCCTGCATCTCATAGAATTCCGTAATTTCCTTTCCGACTTTACCTTGGTGAGCGAACGGACAGCCCCGGAAGTCGCACTTTGGCGGCAGTATCTGATCTACGCTCAGCTTTTCGGAATTGCCAGCAAAGTGATGGAGAGTTTCAGAAAGCTCTATCCAGACATGACCCGTAAATACTTCGATGAGGTACAAGCTGTGATTCCAGGCATCACGTCCACGGCCTCGGCAGTGCTTCGTGCTGCCAGGGCTAAGGAAGCGTCGGTCAGCCGGCATGTCTATTCGTCAGGGAGTTCCTCACACGGGTCTTATTCAAGCTACAGCTCCCGTTCCGTTTCCAGCCGTTCCCGTTCCGGGGGAGGCGGATCTTCATCCTACAGAGGCGGCGGAGGAGGCCACGGAGGCGGACGCAGCGGTGGCAGCCGGTGATTTATCTTTAATTACAAGTACTTACAAGCAAACATCAACAGGCTACAGATATGAAACTTACAGTATTACTTATGGCGCTTACAATATTTGCCCCGCTGGGCTCCGCTTGCGGTGAAGAGAAGCCGCAAGGCAATCTTATTTATTATTCGTATAGTTATCAAGGCTCGATGTGCCGCAGCGGCGAATATTGCAGAGTGGAAGCCGATGAGAGCGGACAAATCACCGTTCAGTATTCCGACAAGGGAAAGTGGGCCGACATTAAGCTGTACCGGGCTCCCGCCGATGCCTTGGAGGTAATTGAAAAGAAAGTGGCCGACGGCAGGCTCAGGTGGCTTAAGTCTGATTACAAAACGCCTTTCAAGGTCCTGGACGGTTGGGCATGGAGCCTGTATATTCGTTTCAGGACTGGGAGCATAAGTTCGGGAGGATATATGGACATACCCCCCAAAGCAATGTGGGATGCTATTAAAGACATCAACGCTTATATCGCATCCCTGGCTACAGAGGAGAATTATATTGAGACAATCAAGGAGTGATACGGCCTAAAGCAGTTCCCGCAGGCGTTCTATCTGTTGAGCGGTTGTGGCCCAACTGGTAGCAAAGCGGACAACGGTATGTTTGTCGTCGTACGGCTGCCATATATCGAAGCCTACATTGCATGAGAGCTTCTCCATATAGCCGTTTTCGAGTATTACAAACTGCTGGTTAGTAGGGGATTCCAGATAGAATGGGATCCCTTTTTCCTTTAGTACCGCAACCATTTCTGCTGCACGGTCTATGGCGTTCCTGGCGATGCGGCCATACAGATTGTCCGTAAACAGAGTGTCGAATTGGACTCCGAGCAGCCTGCCTTTAGCAAGCAGGGCGCCGTGTTGCTTTACGGTAGTGAAGAAGTGTTTGGGGGCACCGTGCGGAAAAACCACAGCCTCTCCGCAGAGCGCACCCACCTTTGTGCCTCCGATGTAGAAGACGTCGCACAAATCTTTGAGGTCGGCAAGGCCGAAGTCGCAAGCAGGACTTGCCAATGCGTACCCCAGCCTTGCTCCGTCAATGAAGAGCGGCAATCCGTGCTTATGCGCAACGGCTTGCAGTTCTGACAGTTCCGACCTTAAATACAGCGTGCCGTATTCGGTGGACAAGGAGATATACACCAGTCCCGGCCACACCATGTGGTCTTTGTTGGGGTCGGCATCGAAGGCACTGAGGAAGGCCTCAAGCTCGGCAGCATCCATCTTTCCGAAATGTTGGGGGAGGGTCAGCACCTTGTGGCCGGAATACTCTACGGCGCCGGCTTCGTGAACGCTGATGTGCCCGGTCTCCACGGCCACCGCTCCTTCATATCCGTGCAGCATTGCCGAGATTACGGTGGCGTTGGTCTGGGTTCCCCCTACAAGAAAGTGTACTTCTCCGTCAGGGCAAGCGCAAGCCGCCAGAATCTTGCGCTTGGCGCTTGCGGTATAAGCATCGCTGCCGTACCCGTCAAGCTGCTCAAAGTTAGTTTCCGCAAGTCTCTTGAGAATCGCGGGATGGGCCCCCTCTGCGTAGTCGCACCTGAAAAGAATCATATTCAGTTCCCTATGTATTTGAGAATGATATCCACCAATTCGTCCTCGCTATGATTGTCCGCATTCAGGCACAAATCATAATTGCGTGCATCATACCTGCTTTTTCCGGTGTAACGCTTTACATAATTGTCTCTCTGCGCATCAACCTTGTCGATGGTTTCAGCTGCAAGTTCTTCATTTAAGCCCTGCTTTGCCATAACCCTCCTGATGCGGTTTCCGCGCGATGCGGTGATGAAGACGTCCAACTTGTTAGGATGGTCTTTGAATACAAAAAAGCCTGAACGTCCGGCAATTACGCAAGAACTCTCGGCAGCCAGTTCAGTCAGGATTTCCTTTTCGGCAGTGAATACGTCATCGGTCGTGACATCCGGCCGGTATTCCAGGACAGTGTTGTTGTCATTGAATACGTCCGCCTTTGGATACGGTGCGGCAATTTTGATGAAATCTGCCAGCCAGCTCTTCTTTTCTCCCTTGAGGCGTTCAATGCCGGACGGAGTAAGGTTGAACTTGTCCCTCAAGGCTTTGATGAGTTCTTTGTCGCTATAACGAACCTCGAGTTTTTCCGCAAGTTTACGGCCGACTGTACGGCCGCCGGACCCCAGTTCGCGGCTGATGGTGATGACAAATTGTTCTTTTGTATTCATTGGATTATCTGTTGTTTATTAATAATTATCTTGAGTATTGCTTGAGCTCATTCTATTTCTTTCCACCAAAGGAGAGAATGGCGGATACGGCTTCGTCGGGAGTGTCCGCAAGCGAGAGGATGAGGTTCTTGTAGCGCCCTCGCTCCATCATCTCCTGCAGGAAGGGATAAACCGGCACCTCTTGCGTAAAGAACTGCTTGCCGAGGAATACCATGGGAGAAGCGTAACCGAAGGTCTCATAGTGATTTTGGGCGGCATCCTGGAATATCTCCTGAAGTGTGCCGGCAGCACCGGGGGAGTAGATGATGCCTCCTTTAGCTATGGTCAGCAATATATCTTCCCGCACACTGTTCTGGAAATACTTCGCTATTTCGGAAGCGAAGGGAGTTGCCGGCTCATGCCCATAAAACCAGGTAGGAACGCCCAGGCTGCGATATTCTTCCCTCCGGGGATATTTGCTGCGGACTGCAAAGGCAGAGCCGAGCCAGCCGTTGTCCCTGAAAGTGGGAGCGATGGAAAGCATGGACAAAGCGTCATCCAGTTCTTCTACGGTACGGCCTGCCATCCACGCTCCGAAATGTGTGGCTTCCATGGCGCCGGGACCGCCTCCGGAACACATCAGCTTGCCATTTTCAGTAAGAACTTTACTGATTAATGAAACCTCACGGAACGAAGGGTCGGTGCGCTTGACCGCATGTCCTCCCATCACGGCTACGATATCCCTCTCGTCATAACGGGCAAGAAAATCTCCCATTGCGTCTCCGATTGAGTGATCATGCATGGAGCGGCCGAGAGTATCTATGATATCCCTGGCCTCTTTACCGCGCATGATATAATCTTTATAGACAATGGTGTCGAAGCAGCTTTCAAAAGAATCTTCATGGGCAGGATCGAATCCCTCATAAAGGCTTTCACCGTCGTATAGTTCACTCCTGAATGCGTTGTAGGCGAAATTCAGTCTGGGAAAGACCGAGCAACCGGGGCCCAGGTTCATTTGCATTATGTGGGGGAGACGGCACCCCAGAAAACAGCAGTCCCTGAACATCTCCCCGGATGCGGCATAATCGGGCACAAGCGTAAAATCTATGTCTTGAAAGACGCAGTGGTAAACGTACCCCTGCCTGTCCGGAGCGGGGAGATTGCTGATATTCTCAATCTCTTTATAGGGCTGGATTGTCATTATCTGTATCTTTACTCTACAAATATAATGATAATTATCTTAGTTTGGCCCCATCCATTCACTGCTTTGCACAGAATTATTTATTATATTTGTTCTCAATGAAGTACGTGTTTAAAATAATCCTTGTTGCAGTTTTGTTTCCGGTATCAGGAGCAAGTCTTTCCGCAGGTGATGCCGGAAGCGGCGGGCTGCATTTGAGAGCAGACAATGTAGAAGAAGTGCTTGCCGCTATGAGCTTGAAGGAAAAGGCCAGCCTGGTCGTCGGCGATGGGTATGGCAGTATGCTGGCAGGGAAGTTCGGCTTCAAAGTGCCGGTACCGGGCGCTGCGGGTATGACCAGGGCTATTCCGCGCCTCGGCATTCCTTCCATTGTCCTGAGCGACGGTCCTGCAGGGGTCAGGATTGAGCCTGAGCGTAAAGGCAGCAAAGATACTTTTTATTGCACTGGTTTCCCTATCGGCTCCCTCCTGTCCAGCACCTGGAACATGGAATTGATAGAGAGGGTAGGAGAGGCCATAGGCAACGAAGCCTTGGAATACGGTGTTGACGTACTCCTTGCCCCGGGTATGAATATACAGCGTAACCCGCTGTGCGGAAGGAATTTTGAATATTATTCAGAGGATCCGCTGCTGAGCGGAAAGACGGCGGCTGCTTATGTGCGAGGCGTTCAGAGGCAGGGAGTCGGAGCCTGCCTCAAGCATTTTGCCGCCAACAACCAGGAGACCAACCGTTTCTGGAACGATTCCCGCATATCGGAAGAAGTCCTGCGTGAAATATACCTGAAGAATTTCGAGATAGCCCTCTCCAAGTCTCACCCCTGGACGGTCATGGCATCGTACAACAGGCTCAACGGCACGCATACCCAGGAAAGCAGATGGCTGCTGGGCGAGATTCTGCGTGGCGAATGGGGATATGACGGCTTGGTGATGACCGACTGGACGGGAAAACGGAATACCGCAGCTCAGATTTCTGCCGGCTGCGACCTGTTGGAACCGGGCGAAGATTCCCTGGTACGTGAGATAGTGAGGCTGGTTAAAAAAGGAAAACTATCTGAAAGTGAGCTGGATAGCTGCGTACGTCGAGTGCTGGAGCTGATTGTGAAGACACCGGCCTTCAAAGGCAGAGCAAGATCGCATCACCCCGACCTCACTGCGCATTCAGCTATTTCCCGGGAAGCGGCTGAGGAGGGGATAGTGCTGCTGAAGAATGAGGTTAAAGCCCTGCCGCTGAAGAAAGGACTGGCGGTTGCCCTGTTCGGCGTAGGCTCCTATGCAACCCTGTCCGGCGGAGTGGGCTCCGGTTTCGTACACTGCCCCTACGTCGTCAATCTCGACGAAGGGTTGTCGGCAGAGGGGATCAAGCCAGATGTGCTCCTGTCGGAGCTGTACAAGCAGCATATAGGCCGCCACCAGCCGCGCAAGACTTTCCTTTCCAGTATGCTTGGGTCTCCCGCGGTGGCAGAGATGCCTTGTCCAGAAAGCACTGTGGCACAGGCTGCTGCAGCTTCGGACGTGGCAATCCTGAGCATTTCCCGTCAAGCCGGTGAAGGCGGCGACCGTCACCTTGAAGACGATTTCCTGCTGAGTGAAATGGAAAGGCAGCTGATTGCATCCGTCTGCAAAGCCTTCCATTCGTCTGACAAAAAGGTGATTGTAGTCTTGAACGTTGGCGGTGTAATAGAGACTGAGTCCTGGAAGGAACTGCCGGATGCTATAGTCCTTGCCTGGCAGCCTGGAGAGGAAGGCGGCAACGCCATTGCGCGCATCCTGACAGGCAGCGTATGCCCCAGCGGAAGGCTCCCTGTCACATTCCCGGCAGATTATTTCGATCTGCCGTCATCAGCCAATTTCCCTTACGATTACGCCGGCAAGCCAAAAATGGGCGGCGGCACTGACAAAGACAGGGAAGTACCCGGCGTAGGCTATACCGAATACGACGAAGGCCTGTCCGTTGGCTATCGTCACTACCTTGAACCAGGCACCCGGAAACCATCGTTCCCGTTCGGCCACGGGCTGTCCTATACTTCTTTCTCCGTCAGCGAAGCTGAATATGTTGACGGCGGTGTCAGAGTAACGGTTACCAATACGGGCGACGTCGCGGGAAAGGAGACAGTAATACTTATGGACCCCGTTCTACGCGCTTTCGGCAAGACCCGCCTTTTGCAGCCCGGAGAATCCGAAACCGTTTTTATGGAACTATGACAACTGATTGGCAATTACTGAGTTATTC
Organism: uncultured Bacteroidales bacterium; assembly: GCA_946414935.1. GTDB lineage: Bacteria > Bacteroidota > Bacteroidia > Bacteroidales > UBA932 > Cryptobacteroides. The sequence goes on along the minus strand of CAMKQN010000021.1, from coordinate 4,327 downwards.
ATACATTAAACAATGAACGATATGAACAATGAATCCTTGAAGGAAGTCGCCGGCCGCAAGAATTTTGGCGCCGGCCACGCACTTATGACGACGCCTCAGCCATGCGTGATGATTGCTACCTGGGACAAAGAACACACCCCCGACGTTATGATGGCAGCCTGGGCCGGACAATACGACCACAACCAGATTGTGGTGTCAATGTCCAAACACAAGACCACTGAGAATCTGGAGCTTACAGGAGCCTTCACTGTCTCTTTTGCCGATATACGAACGGTGGCGGAGTCCGATTATTTAGGGATTGTAAGCGGCAACAAAGTGCCGGACAAAGTCTCGAAAGCCGGATTTACCATTTCCCCAAGTCCCAATGTAGACGCTCCCATAATCAACGAGTATCCTCTTGCTCTGGAATGTAAGGTAGTCAGCTGGGCGGACGGCATCCTCGTGGGGGAAGTAGTGAATATGAGTGCCGATGAGAGTGTGCTCACCGACGGCAAAGTTGACCTCGCAAAGCTTCAGCCTATTGTATTCGACGCTGCCGGTATGTGCTACCGCTCCATTGGCGATGTTGTAGGAGGCGCCTGGCAAGCCGGGAAGAAGTTTATCGGGTAACTATGCAGCAAGCCCTGTCCGGATCAGGCAGAGTCTTGAAGCGGGCTGCAGGTTTTGCGGGCTTGTTCCTGCTGGCTTTCTGCATCGCGTGCCGGTATTGTGTGCCCGTTGCGGATTTTTATGCGGTTTATCTTTATCCTCATATCTCCTCGGCCCTTTCCTGTATAGCTTCGGTCTTGCCATATTCTCTGGAAGAAGTCGTAGTCATTGCTTTCGTAGTGGCCCTGGTTTCTGTACTCGTCAAAGCCATCAAGAGGAAAGAGGGCTTCTTAAGGTGGCTGGGAAGCTCCGTTGTGCTTGTTATGTGGCTATATGTATGGTTCTATATGGGCTGGGGGAACAATTACTACCGCACTGGGCTGTATCAGCGTAACGGCTTAGAGAGAACAAGTTACGATAGAGATTCTTTCAATAGTTTTCTTGAAGACTATACTGAAGAGTTGAACTATTCTGCCTCTGCTGCAGGGGAGTATGACAGAAAGGAGCTGGAAGCTGAAATCAAGGCTTACTATTCAAAACAAGTTTCTTCTTTCGGCTATTCAGGGCTCCGTCCTTGGCAGCACGTTAAAAAGCCGCTGCTTAATATGCTCTATTCGGCAGTAGGGGTACACGGGTTCATGGGACCTTTTTTCTGCGAGACCCAGCTGAATCTTTCGCTTCTGGACTATGAGTACCCCTTCACTCTGGCACACGAGATGGGGCATCTGGCAGGTGTGACCAGCGAGGCTGAAGCCAACTACTGGGGATACACTTTTTGCCGGAGCAGCTTGAATCCGGCAGTACGCTACAGCGGCTGCCTTGCCATCCTGCCCTATGTGGCCTCGAACGCCGGCGTTTTGCTTCCCGAAGAAGAATTCCAGGCCTGGATCGATTCCATCAGCGATAAGGTCAAGATGGACTATACCGGATCCCGGGAGTATTGGTTGGAGAAAAGAGTAGGCTGGATAGAGAGTATCCAGAACTCTTTTTACAACTTGTACCTGAAATCCAACGGCATTTCCGAGGGCGTGAAAGATTACTCCGGGGTGGTGGAAATGATTATGACTATGGATGCCTCTGGCCGCTCAGTATCCGTATTTCGTCCGGTACCGGACTATCAGGAAGACTCCGAGCGCCACTGACAAGATTTCCGCGAGCGGGGCAGAAAGCCATATACCTTCCACTCCGGCCGCCAACGGCAGCAGGAACACGCAGGACAGTTCGAAAACAAAGGTGCGGGAAAACGACACCGTGGCCGACACCGGACCGTTGTTTAGCCCTGTAAACCAGGCAGAAACGAACAGAGTAATGCCGGATAAGAGGAACGATGGCGAGTAAAGCCTGGTGGCATGGATGGTCAGCGCCGTAAGTTTGTCATCGTAACCGACGAACAGCCTTGCCGCCGGCCCTGCGAGCAGTTCCGCCGTTCCCGCGAGCACCACCCCCAGAAGGATCATAAGTACCAGGCTGTGACGCAGAAGGCTCCTTAGTTCCTGTTTGTTGCCGGCGCCCAGATTGAATCCGGCCAGCGGCGTTGCCGTCATATTGTAGCCCGTGTAAACAGAGATGAAAATGAATCCCAGGTATAGTATGACGGAATATGCGGCAACTCCGTTTTCGCCGTAAAAGCGCATCAGCTGCCAGTTGTAGCACATCGACACGATGTTGAAGGAAATGTTGCCCACGAACTCGGACAGGCCGTTGGAGCACGCTTTGGCGAGCTGTCGCAGTTCGAATCTTGTGGCCCTGAACTCAAGGCTGGTATGATTGAAACTGCTGGAGAAGAACCACAGAGGGTAGAATCCGCCTACGCAGCAGGCAAGCATCGACCCTGCTGCAGCTCCGGCCAGGCCCCATCCGAACACTATGATGAAGAGAGCGTCCAGCCCAATATTAACGAGACCGCTTACGAGTGAAACCCTGGTGCCCATCCTTGGCCGTCCCGCTACCATAAAGAATGGCTGCATACCCATCTGCATCATAAATGCAGGCATACCTGCGGCGCAAATACGGCCGTAGATAACGCACTGCTGGACCATCTCTCCTTCCGCCCCTATGGAGACCGACAGCGGCTCCATCCATATCAGCAGCGGCACGGCCAGCACCACCGAAAGCAGGAGGATGAACTCCACGAACATACTGAAATAGCGCCTGGCACGCTCCGGATCGCCTTCGCCCAGCGTCTTGGACACCAATGCTGCACCGCCGGTGCCCACCATGAGTCCCAGGGCGCCGACCAGGCCGATTGCAGGCCAGATGAGGTTGAGTGCCGCAAATGCCGTCGTCCCGACCAGATTGGATACGAACAGGCCGTCCACAATGCTGTACACGCTGATCAGTACCATCATCCCGATTAGGGGCAATGACGACACTACAAGCCGGCGGTAGCCGAAGTGACCTTCCAATTTGCTGCTCATATATGAGTTGCAAAGGTACAAAAATCGCCAGTTATATTTATCTTTACAATCTGTATGACTACCAAAAGACTGTTGATACTTGCACTGTCGCTTGCAGCTGTCCTTTCACCCAAGGTGGCAAGCGGACAGCGGGAGGTGAGAATCCCGATGCACCACGGATGCGGAGAGCTTGTATATACCCGCGATTCCGGCTGGTCGCATGATGCGGATACATCCGGCACCCTGCATTTCCCCAGGTATTATGTTTTCGACGGTGATTTAGGTCACGATCTCAGGAGCGTCACAGAGTATGATGCAGACAGTATACTGGTCAGAAAATGGCATATGTACCAGACAATCGGGGGTATAGCTGTTGAGCAGGAATCCCTTGGCCGCAGTCTGTACCAGTTTGACAGCCTGGGATACATAAAATCAGTGCATCACGAGAGCCTCTATGGAGAGGAAAGATTCTCAACCGTTCCCGAGTCATCTGCCGAAGGGTCTGTTTACGTGTGTGTCTATGACGCCGGCGGGAATATCAGCGGCTACTCCGAAGGAAGTATCGGCACCATAGTTCACAACCCCGGATTCGGTGCCGAAGGAGAGGTGATTTCACTTGCCGACCCGCTAAAGGATTCCATGCTGGTCTTGAAAGGATCTTCTCTTGAAATCGTTTCCAAAGGCGACGTCATTTACTCTCTGAAAAAAGTGCAGGCTTACGAAAAAATCAATCACGGTCTGATCCGGGGCCTGCTCTATCTGAAACGTGAGAGTGATTACTACGGACTTCTGGATTTCGCGCGTAATGGCGACCACCCCCTGAGCCTCGGGACATATTACGTTTCGCATACCCCTCAGGAAGGCGCCATTGCGCACGATAACTACAATTTCGGCAATTTTCTATGGGGAGCGGCCGCCCAGGCAGTCGGCGTGCCTTTGTGGATAGCAAAGCTCGGAGCACATATCAACAACATGAAGTTTACCGAAGGAAAACCGGACTCTCCCGACGACCAGCTATCAATTTCTGCCGGATATCACTTTGCCGCGTCAATCGGCATCATCAAATAGACGGCTTTTGGCCTGGAGCAAATCAACTTTGATATTTTAGTACATTTTGGAAAGCGCAAACATAAAAAAGCCTCCTACATATGTAGAAGGCACTTTTAAGCGGTGCGGAAGGGACCGCAAAAGCCGAATTTAGTACCAGGCGCGATTTTTAGTACCATTTTAGTACCAAATGGCGAAAACTGAAACAAAAAGATGCCCCACAGGTATCTGTAAGGCATCCTTAAGCGGTGCGGACGAGACCGTATTTGACGAAAATTCTCCCCGTCCTTTCGAAA